>NZ_DHXT01000224.1:12493-26520 GCF_002413825.1 Rhodoferax sp. UBA5149 | reverse complement strand
TGCTCGCCATGGGGCTCATGCTCTTGTGGGCCAACGATTTCCATGCGGTGTTCTGGGTCGCTGTTATCCCTGCGTTTTTGTGTGTGGCGCTGCTGATTTTTGGGATACGCGAGCCGACGCGGCCGGCAAGCGCCGTACGTACCAATCCCATCAGCCGCGTCAATCTTCGTCGCCTGGGTTCCGGGTACTGGTGGGTGGTCGGCATCGGTGCCGTGTTCACGCTGGCGCGCTTTAGCGAGGCGTTTCTGGTGCTGCGCGCGCAACAGGGTGGCTTGGGCTTGGCCTGGACGCCCCTGGTGCTGATCGGCATGAATCTGATCTACGCGGCCTGTGCTTACCCGTTCGGCAGACTCGCCGACAGGATAAGCCACACCACCCTGCTGGCCTGGGGTCTGGCGCTGTTGATGGTCGCTGACGCATTGCTGGCTTACAGTAACCAGTGGGGCTGGGTCTGGGCCGGGATTTCGATGTGGGGGCTGCATATGGCCATGACGCAGGGGCTGCTGGCCACCATGGTGGCAGACACCGCGCCCGACGATCTGCGCGGCACCGCTTACGGCTTCTTCAACCTCATGAGCGGCCTGGCCATGCTGGTGGCCAGCGCACTGGCTGGCTTGCTATGGGATCAGTGGGGAGCCTCTTATACTTTTGTGGCGGGCATGGTCTTCAGTGCGCTGGCGCTCGTTCTGTTGCGACTGCGGCCCGCCCTTGGCAATCCCGCATGATGTCCTGATTTGATCGAATCCGGTCCGCCCTCGGGTGGAATGTTGCCCGATTGACCGGCATGATGAAGACTCTGTTACAAAGGAGTCTCACCCATGAAAACCTGTCTGATCCTGATCGATGCGCAAGAGTCCTTCCGCCATCGACCCTATTTCACGGAGCGCGACCTGCAGGTCTATGCCGCCGCGCAGAACGCGCCGATCGAAAGCTGGGGCGACATTATGTTTCCAAACTAGCGTGCTAATCTAACCAACGACGGCGGCGCAAGTCAAAATTACTTGCACGCTGAAACATCAACTGTTGGCCCGTCTCAATTCAGCCACCCGCTTGGCGATGGCGTCCAAGTCGATGCTTTCTTCGGCATGCACAAGATAGGTTTCCAGGTCTTGCAGCGCGCGCCCGGAATTTCCCATTTCAGCCAGTGCCAGACCCCGATCCCGGTACTCGGCCCAGGCTTGCGGCAGCAGCACGATCAGCCGGTCTTGCACCGCGATCAATCGCGACCAGTCTTCCTGGCTGGTATGGATTTCCTTCAGGTTGCGCAACATCCGCGCAATGATGTCTCGCGGCGGTGCCACCTGCAGATAAAGCCCCAAGGGCACCTCAAATTCATCCACCAAACCACTGCGGCGCCGGAATGGTTCCAGGCGCTCTGCCAGATCTTCGCGGCTCAGCGACTGCCCGTCCAGCGGATCAATGACGACCTGCCCCTCGGGTAAATTGACTTTCAGCATGAAGTGACCCGGAAAGCCGACGCCCCGCGCCGCCAGGCCCAGACCCTGCGCCAATTCCAGCCACAGCACCGCCAAGGAAATGGGGATGGCGCGGCGGGTATGCAAAACAACACTCACATAGCTGTTGTCGGGATCGTAATAGTGGTTGACGTTGCCCGCAAAGCTCAGATCGCGAAAGAAAAACTGGTTCACGGCGCGCAGCTTCTGCAGAGGTCCGGCATCGGCCGGAATGCGGCGCCGCAATCTGGCGAGCAATTGATCGACTTCCCCCAGAACCTGCTGAACATCCAAATCAGGGTATTCATCTTGCGCCAGGCTGACAGCAGCCTCCAGCAGCGGGAAGTCTGTATCACTTTGCACCAGGATGGCGAAGTACGCCAGCGGGGTGGGCACTGTCAATGTCAGATTCATACAAACTACCTTCCCTTACAGATTCTGGCACGCCCGACTCAACGTCGCAGGAACTGCCGAAGTTTCAGGCCCGCCGCCCACAGCGCTACGAAATAAATAGCTGCTGACGCCACAAGGATAAGGGCCAGGAGCGAAATTCTCTTGATACTCTCGCTGCGCATCTGGGTCCAGTCAAAGGCGCCGTTGGCCCACATCAGGAAAATCAGCAGCAGGGCGCTCGCCGCTATCACTTGCAACACAAAAATACGCCACCCCGCTTCAGGCTTGTAACTGCCGCGCCAGAGCAGACCGCTAAGCAGCCAGACCGCATTGATCATGGCGCCAATGCCGATCGACAGCGTCAGCGCGGCATGCGCAAATATAGGCACCAAAGCGATATTGAGCAACTGCGTGATCACCAGCACAATGATGGCAATGCGAACCGGTGTTTTCGTGTCCTGACTGGCGTAGTAACCTGGCGCCAGCACCTTGATCGCCACAATTCCGATCAAGCCCACTCCCCAGCCCATCAGGGCATGGGTGATTTGCTGCACGTCAAATTCGGTGATCGCACCGTAGTGGTAGAGAACCGCCACCAGCGGCTTGGCAAAGGCGATCAGCGCCACCGCGCAGGGCACGGCCAGCAGCACCACCAGCCGCAAACCCCAGTCCAGCATGGCGGAATATTTCTCCGCATTGCCGGCCGCGCGCGCCAGCGCGAGTTGGGGCATCAGAACCACCCCCATGGCGACCCCGAGCATCGCGGTGGGGAACTCCATCAACCGGTCGGCGTAGGTAATCCAGCTGACACTGCCGGGTGCCAGATGCGAGGCAATTTGCGTGTTGATCAACATCGAAATATGCGCCACGCTCACACCCAACAGGGCGGGCCCCATCAATTTCAGAATGCTTTTGGTGTCGGGGTCGGCCCAAGCGGTGCGTAGCTCGCTCCAACGCAGGCCAATGTGCGGATTGAGCCCCAGCTTTCGAAGGGCCATCATTTGCACGCCCAACTGCAGTACGCCACCCAGCAACACGCCACCGGCCAAAGCGTAAATCGGCTCCAGGCCCAAAACCTTGAACCACGGCGCTCCAACCCAAGCCGCGGCAATCATGCACAGGTTCAAAAGTACCGGCGTGGCGGCAGGCACCGCGAAGTGCCTCCAGGTATTGAGGACGCCGGCCGCCAGCGCCACCAGCGACATGAAGGCGATGTAAGGAAACATCCAGCGCGTCATGACAACAGACACTTCGAAGCCATGCGGGTTCTGCTGCAAGCCACTCGCCATGGCCCACACCAAGGCAGGCGACCCCAGCACGCCGATGATGCTGATGCCCAGCAAGGCCCAGGCCAGCACCGTGGCCGCCCGGTCGATCAACACCTTGGTGGCGGCTTCGCCGCGCTGGGCTTTGGAGGCGGCCAGCACGGGCACAAACGCCTGGCTGAAAGCGCCTTCGGCAAAAAAACGGCGAAACAAATTGGGAATGCGAAACGCGACGTTGAACGCATCGGTCAAGGCACTGGCGCCAAAAGTCGACGCAATCAGGAGTTCGCGCACCAGACCGGTGATACGTGATACGAGGGTCAGCAGGGAGATAACAGAGGCGGATTTGAAAAGACTCACGACGCGAAGTGTAGCCGCGTCCGGCCCACGCCACAGGCGCACGCCGACCGCCGGTGCATAGCTGGTAGAATCGAAAGCTTTGCTGACAACATCCACAGACCCAAGGAACTATTTATATGGCATCTACCAAACCCAAGAAAAAGAACCCACGCCTGGCGTCGGGCCGTAAACGCGTCCGTCAAGACGTCAAAATCAACGCTGCAAACACCTCGCTGCGTTCCCAATACCGCACGGCGGTGAAGAACGTGGAAAAAGCGGTTATCGCTGGCGATAAAGCCAAAGCCACTGAGTTGTTTGGCAAGATGCAGGCCGTGGTGGACACCGTGGCTGACAAAGGCATCTTTCACAAAAACAAGGCCGCTCGCGACAAGAGCCGTCTGTCGACCAAGGTGAAAGCCCTGGCCGCGAAAGCAGCCTAACTTCAAGCCGCCTGATTTCAGGCAAATCGCACGCCTGACTCAATTCGTTGAGTTAAGCGCCGTTTGTAACGGGTGCGCTGTCAGCAAAGCATAAAAAGCCGTCGAAAGACGGCTTTTTTGTTGCCTGCCCGTGACGCGTACTCAGAGTGTCTTGGGCGCTGGCGCACCTTGCGAGACTTGCAGCTCGTTGTCTTTGGCAAAGTTCATGCAGAAATCCCATGCCATGACATCGTAGTCGCGCAAATCGCGATGAACGATCACGCATCGCACACCGTTGACGGTGGTGGGAATGCACCAGGGTGAATACCGCAGATGGCTGCCGGGATGCGGACCGCCAGGACGAAACGGGCTCATGACGCCCGCCAGGCGCTCAGCCCAGTCGCTGGGGCGAAAGGTCCGCCCACTCGGGGTGACACCCAGAATAAATATTTTTTTCGCAGAGTTGGAAACCATCGATCAGATGTCAGACAAGGTGTTTCGTCGGAATGTTGCGGTGCACCATAATTCTATCATGTCTTATATCTTATAGAAGACATAGGCTGGAGGCGCTAACGCATCACAGTGATGTTAAATTGTCAAAAACCAGCTGGGGTGATGCGCCTAAAATCACACTTCAACGGCCCAACTTTCGTTGGGCCGCCTTATTTTTTAGACCTTGAGGGATGGACCGCAAGCTAGGCCAATGCTTGAGCACGCGCTGTTCCCAACTGACTAATCCTGGAGTTTGAAATCATGAACGCCGCACTGCCCGTGACAAAAGTTGTTGCCACACCCTTCATTGAGGCTCAATCGCCCCACGTGATGAACACCTATAGTCGCGTGCCAATCGCCCTGTCGCACGGCCAGGGTTGCCGCGTATGGGATGTCAACGGTAAATCGTATCTGGACGCACTCGGTGGCATTGCCGTCAACACCCTCGGGCACAACCACCCCAAGCTGGTGCCGGCGCTGCAGGACCAGATTGCCAAAATCATCCACAGCTCCAATTACTACCATGTGCCGAATCAGGAGGTACTGGCGAAAAAGCTGGTCGAGCTGTCGGGCATGACCAATGTCTTTTTCTGCTCCACCGGCCTGGAAGCCAACGAAGCCGCCTTGAAACTGGCACGCAAATTTGGCCATGACAAGGGCATTGAGCGGCCCGAGATCGTGGTCTATGAAAAGGCCTTTCATGGCCGCTCCATCGCCACCCTGAGCGCCACCGGCAATCCGAAAATTCAGGCCGGATTTGGACCCCTGGTGGAAGGCTTCATCCGGGTGCCGCTCAACAACATCGAGAGTTTGAAACAGGCGACCGCCAACAACCCGAATGTGGTGGCGGTGTTTTTTGAAGCCATTCAGGGTGAAGGCGGCATCAACCCCATGCACATGGACTACCTCAAAGAGGTGCGCCAACTGTGCGATGAGCGCGACTGGCTGCTGATGATTGACGAGGTGCAAAGCGGCATGGGCCGCACCGGAAAATGGTTTGCCCATCAATGGGCCGGCATCAAGGCCGATGTCATGCCACTGGCCAAGGGCTTGGGCTCGGGCGTGCCAATTGGCGCGGTGGTGGCAGGCCCCAAGGCGGCCAATATTTTCCAGCCCGGCAACCACGGCTCCACCTTTGGTGGCAACCCGTTGGCGATGCGGGCCGGGATCGAGACCATTCGCATCATGGAAGAAGATGGTTTGCTGGACAACGCGGCGAAGGTGGGCGCGCACCTGGCTGCCGCCCTGGCCCAGGCGCTGTCCGCCGAACTGGCGACACACGGCGTCAAGGAGATTCGCGGCCAGGGCCTGATGATCGGTGTTGAGCTGGCCAAACCCTGTTCGGCGCTGGTGGGGCAATGTGCCGCCAACGGTCTGCTGATCAGTGTCACCGCCGATACCGTCATCCGGCTGGTGCCGCCACTGATAATGACCACGACGGAAGCGGACGAGGTGGTCAGCATCCTGTGTCCGCTCATCAAACAGCTCCTGTCTGCTGCTGCCTGATAGGCGCCAACTGATTCTCACTTTGCCATCCGAGTACCCGTCAATGAAACACTACCTGCAATTCAGCGACCTCGACGCCAGCGACTACGCCTACCTGTTTGAACGGGCAGCCCTGATCAAGAAGAAGTTCAAGGCCTACGACAAGCACCAGCCGCTGCTTGATCGAACCCTGGCCATGATTTTTGAGAAGGCCTCCACCCGCACCCGGGTGAGCTTCGAGGCCGGCATGTACCAGCTCGGTGGCAGCGTGGTGCACCTGACCACCGGCGACAGCCAGCTGGGCCGCGCCGAACCAATTGAAGACAGCGCCAAGGTGATCAGCCGCATGGTTGATCTGGTGATGATCCGCACTTACGAGCAAACCAAAATCGAGAGTTTTGCGGCGCATTCGCGCGTGCCGGTGATCAACGGCCTGACCAACGAATTCCATCCCTGCCAGATCCTGGCGGACATCTTTACCTATATCGAACATCGCGGCTCGATTGCGGGCAAGACGGTCGCCTGGGTCGGTGACGGCAACAACATGGCCAACACCTGGCTGCAGGCCAGCGAAATTCTGGATTTCAAAGTGCATGTCAGCACCCCCGGCGGCTACGAAGTGGACCAGTCCATCGCTGGCATCCGCTCGGCTGAGAGCTATCAGGTGTTCAACGACCCGATGCAGGCCTGCTCCGGCGCCGATCTGGTGACGACCGATGTCTGGACCAGCATGGGCTACGAGGCCGAGAACGAAGCCCGCAAGGTGGCGTTTGCCGACTGGTGTGTCGACGCCGAGATGATGCGCGTCGCCAAGCCCGATGCGCTGTTCATGCACTGCCTGCCCGCGCACCGGGGTGAAGAGGTGCAAGCCGACGTCATCGACGGACCGCAGTCGGTGGTATGGGACGAGGCCGAAAACCGGCTGCACGTGCAAAAGGCGCTGATGGAGTATTTGCTGCTCGGGCGGCTCTGAGACTTCGCGGGACAGACCAGCTCGGATTGCCGTCGAGCATTTGAAACAGGGGCCGAACAAGCCTGGCCGCAGAATGCGGCCAAACCGATGAGGCGATGGCGGCCCGTCAGGCCTATTTGTTCGCCGCCTTGTAGGCCTCAATGGCGCGGGCCAGATCGGCATTGCGTGGGTCTTCGCGCACGGCTTTGTCCAACTCAAACGCTGCAGTCCACCACTCCTTGGCGTCCATGGCCTTGCGGGCATTCACCAGGCGTTCGGCAATGCTGCCGCCAGCAGTGGATTGCTTCAATTGAGTCAAGGCGCTACGCCACCCGCTCCTTCCTATTGGCTGAATACGGCCCGGTCAATCCCTTGCCAATTTGTCGATGTTGGCCGGCGTGATTTCGGGGCTGTGAAGTTTGAGTTTTTCGTGGCTAAACTCAGACTGCTTGCGCGGACCGGCGCATGCCGATGAGCAGCACCACGACAAACACCACCGGCAGGAAAGAAGCGGTACTGACCTGGGCCAGCGTGACTGCCCCGAAGTACAGGTATTTCAAAGTTACCAACCAATCCATCGCTTGAATCGCAACCATGGCTTTGATCCAAGGTCGGGCCTGCTCTGGATGGCGTACCGCCATCACCATGCCGTAGCCGAAACCAAGAAAGCGTGCCGCCATCATGCCGAACAACCAATTTGCCCAGCCTGGTGCAGCGCTCAGACCCAAACTTTGAGCGGCTTGCTCGGGCACTGCCAAAAATGCGATCCCCAGCGTGAATTGAACGATGGCAATGAACCAAAGCGTCGCATTAAGCCATTTTGGAAAGCGGGATGTCATAATTTTTTCTCCATTGAAGTAAATGAAGATGCATCTTAAAATCATAACTTCCATAAAGGAAGTAGGTACTTTTTTGAAAGTATAAAAAATTCGATTGAGGTACGCTGCATGCTCGACAAAAAACTTGACCTATCGCTAGATACACACTGCGAATCACCATGCCCAGTGGCAAAAACGGCTGCTTTTATAGAAGGGAAATGGACCACGCGCATCATCCGTGACCTACTGCTGGGTAAGAAGCGTTTTTCAGAATTACAGCGTTCGCTCAGCGGCATCAGCCCCAAGGTACTGGCCGACCGCTTGAGGTTTCTGGAAGATCAGGGGCTGATTACCAAAACCATTTATCCCGTAGTCCCCCCCCACACAGAGTACGAACTTACGATGCGTGGCCACGGGTTGCGCGTCGTCATTGAGGCGATGGCGCAATTTGGGTCGTCCTTATGAAATTCAGCTCTGGTGCCAACAGCGCCGCCGCGCGGCCTGTAACCATCCATCGTTAAGGGCCACTGGAAGATCAACTCAAAAGTCAGTTCAACGCGGGCGTCAAGTCCCCTGCCTTGCCGCGCACACCCGGCAGCGCAGGCAGCTCGAAGCGCTTGCTGATGAATTTGAGAATGGAGGTGGTGTCGTATGAGGTGGAATCAATAAAACCGGTTTTGACGTGGGGGCCGATCAGCAAGGCAGGCACGCGCGAACCGGGGCCCCAGCGGTCGCCCCAGCCGGGGCCTTGGGGTGGGGGCACATGGTCCCAATAGCCGCCGTTTTCGTCATAGGTCACGATCACCAGCATGTCCTTCCATTGCGGGCTGGCGCGCAGCTTCTCCAGAACGCCGGCAATGTGGGTGTCGCCGGTCATGATGTCGGTGTAGGACGGATGCTGGGTGTCGCGCCCAGCCGGTTTGTAGAAGGACACGGCGGGCAGCGTGCCGGCGGCGATGTCTGCCATCAGATCCTCGCCGTCTTTGAGGTGCAGCGCGCGCTCTGGCGTGCCGGGGGCATAGCGGGCAAAGTAGTTGAACGGCTGGTGGTGCGGCTGGAAGTTGGGTGAATCGTCCGCGCGGTGGTAGATCACCCGGCGTTTGGCATCGGGCGCCTGCATGCCGTCTGCCAGCGCTGCGTTCCAGCCACCGGCGTACCAAGCCCAGGAAACGCCCTTGGCCGAGAGGGTATCGCCGATGGTCCTGGCGGTTTGCGGTGGCACAGGCTCGCCCGTCTCAACATGCCCAATCTTGAGGCCTTTGGGGTCGGCATGCGTGCGCGGTCCTTCCGCGGCGGGCGGGATGCCGCTGGGTTGGTATGGCGGCTGCGAGGTATTGACCGACCAGCCATCCAGCGTCACGCGTCCCCCCAGACTATTGCTCACAATCTGCACGGCCCCAACACTGGCGGAAGGCGAGCCCGCCCGTTTTTCAAGCTTGCCGTTGGCGTCCAGTCGCACACGCATGCTGACCGGGGCGCCGGCGTGCGCTGGCGTGCAAGCACAAATGAGCCATTGATGGTTCAGGTACGACCCGCCAAACGCGCCCTGAAAGAAGTTGTCCGCCAGCGTGTACTCCCTGGCCCACTGCCACAGCTTGAACTGGCTGCCGTCGTAGTGCCCCATGGTCCATCCCCCCACGGTGGACATGGCGGCGAACATATTGTTTTTGCCGCCATTGATCTGTTCCTGCTGGTAGAAATAGTCATGGATCGGGCTCGGCACGATCACAGTCGGCGGCCGGTTCACCGGGGGCGCATCAATGCGAAACGGCGCATTGGGCAAGCGCGGGTACCTGGCGTCCGGTTTGCCGTCCCGGCCAAACACCAGCAGTTCAGGCAGTGGCTTGCCATCGTGGTCCAGTTGCGTCTTCTGCTCCGAGGTCGCCTGGCTGATGCCGTTGGCACCGGGAAACAAGCCGTACAAATTGTCAAAGCTGTGGTTTTCAGCGTAGATCACCACGACGGTTTGAATGCCTTGCAGCTTGGCGCTGTCGCCTGTTGCTGCCGGTGCCGTTGCACAACCCGAAGCCAGGGCGCCCAGCAGTGCCGCGCCCCATGCGAGGCGGGCTGTACCGTATGAATTGAGATGAGACACGAGGATTTCCGGTACTTTTTTGTTGAGAACGTGCCTTATCAGGACCGACCCCGATAGAGCCAGGGCATGTCCAGCAAACGCTCGCCCAGCAATTTCATGGCCGCATCGCGCCCCCAGCGCAGCAGTCCGGTGGCATGAAATATCCGCCCGTTGCGAATGGCGCCGGCCTGCACTCGTGCGTTGCGTTGCCAGCGGCGCGCAGCGTAATGTTTCAACGCGTCAGGGACGTCCAGGCCGCCGGGGGCCAAGACCCGCCCCAATTCGTCGGAATCTTCAATCGCCATACCGGCGCCTTGTGCCAGATACGGCAGCATGGGATGCGCCGCGTCGCCCAACAACGCCACTCGGCCCTGCGCCTGCTCACGGGCGCCGCGCATCGGTGGGCGAATGCTCAAACCCCACAAGCGCCAGTAATCAATGGCCTGTACCAAGTCCTGTACGGGCGGGCAAGTGGCCGCCATGTTGCGCCGCAAGTCGGGGGCGTTGGCGCTGTGGTCCCAATTTTGAGGGTCCCCCAGTGTGCGACCGTGCACGACGGCCACCACATTGAGCCAATCGCCACCTCGCACCGGGTACTGCACCATATGCAACTTGGGCCCGAGCCAGGCCGTGATCTGCTGAGACCGCAAGCGCTCGGGCAAACTGCTTTGCCGCACCATCGCCCGATAGGCCAGATGGCCGGTGGCGCGCGGTGCGCCGTCGTTCAGCAACTGCTGTCGCACCTGGCTCCACAGGCCGTCGGCGCCGACCAGCAGCTCACCCCGCGCCTCGCGACCATCCACTGTGTGCAGCGCCACCCCCTCGTCGTGTTGCGCAAAGCGCTCCACCTCGCTGCCCACATGCAGCTGCACGCCGCCGTGCGGCTTCAACGCCGCGAGCAGCAAGCCATGCAGATCGGCCCGGTGAACCGTCGCGTAAGGCGAGCCGTAACGCGCCACGGCCGCCTCGCCCAGACGCAAGACACCCAGCTCGGCGCCCGACATCGCGCTGCGCACCTGCAGGCGCTGCGGAAACGCGGCAACGCCTGCCAACGCCTCTTTCAGGCCCCAGCCATGGAGCACATTCACCACGTTGGGTCCGAGCTGAATGCCCGCACCCACCTCGGTGAATACCGCTGAGCGTTCGAATAGCTCAACCTGAACCCCCACCCGGGTGCAGGCCAGCGCCGCCGCCAAACCGCCAATGCCGCCGCCAATGATTAAAGTCCGCTTTGTCATAAGCGTCTATTTTGCCGTCATCGCAGCTTCGCAATCACACCGGTTGGCAAAACCGCCATGAGTCGCGCCACCACCGCCCACGGCCAGCGCGGCACCGTGGCGCGCTCGACCTTTCGCTCGATCAAGTCCACCAGCAATTTACCGCCCTTCTCGACTGGAGTCACGAAGGGGCGGCTTTTGGCCGCCCGGTTAATCGGTGTATCGATGAAGCCCGGCGACAGCGTCGTGACCAGAATGGGGCTGTTGTGTGTCTCAGCCCGCAAAGACTCCAGATAGGTGCTCACCGCCGCCTTGGAGGCGCCATAAGCGCCACCGCCCGGCATGCCGCGAAAGGCCGCGACCGAGCTGATGCCGACCAGGTGGCCGTGCCCCTGCTCTCGAAAGCAATGCATGGCCGCCTCCACCGTGGCCATGAAGCCGATGACATTGGTGTTGATGATGTCACGCACCTTGGCAAACGGCAGCTTGCCGATAGCGCCATGGTGGCCGATGCCCGCATTGGCCACGACGATGTCGAGTGCGCCCAGTTGCGCGCGGGCGTTGGCAAAAACCTGGGCAACCGAAGCGTCATCGGTCACGTCCAGTGCCGCGACGAACACCGGGTCGGCACCCTCTTTTTCCAGCTCGGCCTGCAACGCCTTGAGCGCGTCCAGGCGACGGGCGGTGAGTGCCAGCCGGTAGCCACGCCGTGAAAACTCGATCGCCATCTGGCGCCCCAGGCCGGACGAGGCGCCGGTGATGAACACGCTTTTTCCAGCGCCTGCTTGAAGACTCATGGTGGGTACCCGCTGGTTGGTGGCCGCATTGGAAGAAAAACCTGACGATTGTGCATTGTTGATAGCCCGGCCATCGACCTGTATTGTGCGCATTCCTTGCGAGCATCCTGTTCTGTCGCTATGCTCCATTTTTTTGGAAGGTCCCGCATGCAAAGCAAAACCGCGCAAGACTTTGATCAGGAATTGCTGATTTTGTTTGATGCCTATGTGCACGGCATCATCGACCGGCGTGGTTTTCTGGAAGGAGCCAAAAAATTTGCGGTGGCGGGCATGACGGCGGGCATGCTGCTCACCGCGCTCAGTCCGAATTTTGCACAGGCACAGCAAGTCACCCCTGACGACAAGCGCCTCAAGACAGAGCGTGTGGCCTACCCTTCACCCTCCGGCTCTGGAACGGTCAAAGGCTATTTGGCCCGACCGGCCAATGCCACCGGGCCGCTGTCCGCCATCCTGGTGATTCATGAAAATCGCGGGCTCAATCCGCATATCGAGGACATCGTGCGGCGTCTGGCGCTGGACAACTTCATGGCCTTCGCCCCTGACGCGCTCACGCCCCTGGGAGGCTATCCAGGCGATGAAGACCAGGCGGTCAAACGCTTTGCCCAACTCGACCAGAGCAAAACCATCGAAGACTTTGTCGCCGGCGCGGGCTATCTGAAAAACCGGGCTGACTGCAACGGCCAACTCGGCACCGTGGGTTTTTGCTACGGCGGCGGCGTGGTGCATAGGCTGTCCACGCGCCTGCCCGGGCTCAATGCGGCCGTGTCCTTCTATGGCAACCATCCCGCGGCGGCGGACGCCGCCAAAGTCAGGACGCCGCTGCTGATGCACTTCGCCGGTATCGATGAGCGTATCAATGCCTCCTGGCCCGCCTACGAAGCGGCGCTCAAGGCGGCGGGTGTTCGCTACACGGCCTACCTGTACGCGGGCACCCAGCACGGTTTCAACAACGACACCACGCCCCGCTTTGACGCGGCCAGCGCCAAACTTGCGTGGGAGCGGACCCTCGCATTCTTTAACCAAAACCTCAGAGGGTCGTAGCACCTCGGGGCGCCCACTGGCACGCATGCGGTGTCAGTACGAATGCTTGCGTGGTATTTTCGGGTGGTCCGCCAATTGGCAGGCACGGCGGTAGGCCTGCAGGGTTTTCTGGGCCAGGCCCAGCACACTGTCATGGGCATAGGCGCCTGCCGCACCCGCCATACCGGATGCGTATCCGGTGAGCAGCGCCACGCCTTCGGTGACGTGTTCCGCCGTGTAGATGTGAAACAAACCCTTATCTACCGCCGCCACCAGCTTGCGCTCCAGCATCAGGTGCCGGCGGTTACGGTAGGGAATCAGCACCCCCTGCTTGCCATCCAGGCCAGCCGTTTCACAGATGCGAAAGTAGCCCTCAATTTTCTCGTTGATCCCGCCCACCGGCAACACTTCGCCGTGCAGGTTGACCGCGCCAGTGACCGCAATGCCCTGCTTGAGCGGCAGGCCGGACAGCGACGACAGCACCGCATAGAGCTCGGCGCATGATGCCGAATCGCCCTCGACACCGTGGTACTCCTGCTCGAACACTATGGACGCATTCAGTGCCAGCGGTGCGATGTGGGCGAACAGCGCGGAAAGATAGCTGTGCAGTATGAGAACCCCCTTGTCGTGGATCGGGCCGGACATTTCCACTTCGCGCTCGATGTTGAGCAAGCCCTCGTTGCCGGCATAAGTGCGCGCTGTCACCCGCACCGGAAAACCAAAGCGGTAGTCCCCCAAATCGATCTGCGTCAGGCCGTTGAGCTGGCCTGTTTTCTCGCCATACAAAGTGATCAGCCGGTCACCGTCCGTGATGGACTCCTGCAGGCGCTGGTCCGGGTAGTCATGGCGCAAGTTGCGCGCCTGCAATGCGGCCTCGACGTCGGCGGCGTCTACCACGGTGCCCGCGCGTGCCTTGCAGACGGCGGCGCTTTCCATCAACAGGGCCTCGGTTCGGGCGAAGATAGCGCTCTGGCGCGACTGGTCATCCACGTCACGGTGCGAGTCCTCCAGCAGGCGCACCACGGCTGAAGCGGAAAAATGCGGCAAACCCATTTTCTTGCAGGCGTGAGCCACAAAAATAGCCGAGGCACCATAGGTTTGTGCATTCGCCGAAAAACTCTCGGCAAAGTCCACCTTGACCCGAAAGCGGCGGGCAAACTCGGGGTCCGCCTCCTGCAATTCATAGTACTGCTCGACGGAGCCGATCAGCACAATCTTGACATCCACGTCCACCGCCTCGGGCTCCAGTGACACCGAGGCAATCGGCGCGATGACCGGGCCCGGCTCTTCGATCTGCAAGCG
>NZ_DHXT01000224.1:11181-12261 GCF_002413825.1 Rhodoferax sp. UBA5149 | reverse complement strand
TCTTCCGGCTGATACTCAATGCTGCCGAACAGGGAGCGGAACGTTGGGTTGTCGTCAACGATCACCGGCGCACCGGCCAGCCCCGCGTTGTCCACCAGCAGATTCACCCGGTAACGGGACAAGACGTCCGCCAGTTCTTCTTGGCGGAGTTCTTCATCGACGTCGGACACCCGGAACAACTCCAGGTTGTCGAGCACGTCGTGCATGACCTGCTCCAGATAGGCGCCGAGCTTGGCGGCGTCCTTGATCTGCTTCTTCAAGCCCAGGCGGATCTCCTGCAATTCGTGGTCCAGCAGCGGCTTGACGACCTGGCGTCGCAAGGCGGCCAGGCCTTCATTCATGACCCGCTCCATTGGTCGGGTCTTGTCCAGAAAGCGGGTGATTTCTTCGCGCAACTCCTGCTCGGCCTGGTCAATGCGGGCGCGCCGCTCCTTCGGTAAAGAGCGCGCCTCGCTCTCGGTCAGCGCATTGCCTTTTTCGCCAAGCAAGGTAAACACCAGTTGGCCGTTTTCGCGGTACAGCGCGAAACTGCGGGCTTCCGCGAAGGCGTCGAGTTCAGCGTAGGCCTTGGTCTCCTCGAGCTTGTAAATTTTTTCAATATGCTCGCTTTCAGCCTTGAAATCCTGGCCATCCAAGCGCTGCGGAATTTCTTTTTCCAGCGTCTTGCACATCTGCACCATGAGTTGTCGCAGCAAACGTCCCTGCCCTGGCGGCATGCGCAAGGCCCGTGGTTTTTCGGGTGCATCAAAGTTGTGCAGGTAACACAAATCAGGGGGTACCGCCTTGCTGACGGCCACCGCCTGCATTACCTGCTGCAACAGTGAAGAGCGTCCGCTGCCGACCTCGCCCAGGACAAACAGGTTGTAGTCAGGTTGATCCATGCCAAGACCAAAACGCGCGGCAGTTTGTGCGCGCTCCTGCCCGATCCAGGGCAGCGGGAGTTGCTGCAACTCGGAGGTATCAGAAAAACCGAGCGATGCAGGATCAATGGTGACGCGCAGGTCGGCGGGCGTCAGGCTGGAAATGGGCATTTTTGTTATTCGCTAAGCAGGTTTGACACGATCTCCTGGCTCAGTGTTA
>NZ_DHXT01000224.1:6482-10855 GCF_002413825.1 Rhodoferax sp. UBA5149 | reverse complement strand
CCCGCCTCGCGCAGCGCAATCCCCAGTTCCACCTCCATGTCGCGTGCGCCTTCATAGGGCATCGGGTTGTACATGGCGTACAGCACGGGTAGCAGACGCAGGCCCCACTTGCGAGCAAATACGTTGCTCTGGATGCCTGCCTTGTGCTTGTCAAAGCGCACATCCGGGTCAAGTCCCGTCATGCCGACATAGACAAAGGGCTTGCCCAACTGGTAATCCGGATTGGCGTTGCGAAAGCGAGCCACATTCCACACCTTGTCGGACAATTCGACCACGTAGACGTGGTAATGATGGCTTCGCGGAATGCGTTTGCTTGTCGCCACGGTTGTAGGACGGATGGGTTTTAATGATGCATTGTCAACCCGAATCACGCAGCGGACCGTGCTGTGCGATCGGTACTTGTGATTCTCATGAATGAACCCATCTAAATCCAATGATTCCATTTTCAGTTCTCGACCTCTCCCCCATCGTGCAAGGCAGCGACGCGGCGCAGTCTTTTCGCAATACCCTTGACCTGGCCCAGCACGCCGAACGTTGGGGCTACCAGCGCTACTGGCTGGCCGAGCATCACGGCATGCCGGGCATCGCCAGCGCAGCGACCGCGGTGCTGATGGGGCATGTGGCGGGCGGCACCTCCACCATTCGCGTGGGTGCTGGCGGCATCATGCTGCCCAACCATTCGCCGCTGGTTATTGCCGAGCAATTTGGCACGCTGGAGTCACTGTACCCCGGCCGCATCGACCTCGGGCTGGGCCGGGCACCGGGTTCGGACCAGATCACCGCACGCGCCTTGCGCCGCAACCTGGCCTCGGACTCGGATGAGTTCCCGCGCGACGTGGTGGAGCTGATGGATTATTTTTCTGCAGGCTCGAAAAACCCGGTGCATGCGGTGCCGGGCCAGGGCCTGAACGTGCCGATCTGGATTCTGGGCTCCAGCCTGTTTGGTGCGCAGCTGGCCGCCGCACTGGGTCTGCCCTATGCCTTTGCCTCGCATTTCGCACCGCAGCAGATGATGCAGGCCATTGCCTTGTACCGGGCCAACTTTCGCCCCTCGGCGCAGCTGGCCAAGCCCTACGTCATGCTGGGCTTTAACGTGTTCGCCGCCGACAGCGACGAAGAGGCGGCTTTTCGGGCAACCTCCATGCAGCAGGCCTTTGTGAACCTGCGCAGCGGGCGCCCCGCGCGCCTGCCGCCACCCGTCGCCGACTATCCGAATCGTGTCGACCCGGCCGAGCGCGCCTTGCTCGACTCCGTGCTGTCATGCGCCGCCATTGGCGCGCCTGGCACGGTGCGCGCCAGTTTGAACGCTTTCATCGAACGCACCGGGGCCGATGAGCTGATGATCACCTCGCAGATTTATGATCATTCGCAGCGGCTGCGCTCTTACGAGATCACCTCGGGCATGTTTTCCACAACTCCGTGATCGGTTTTTGAAAGGAACGACCATGAGCGAATACCCCGTCATCGTCAGGCGCAGCATCTGGATGCGGGGCTTGCTGATGATCCTGGCGGCTTTGGCTTACCAGCTGGCCGGTACCCTGCTGTTTTTTGTCGCAGTCATTCAGTTTGTACTGGCGCTGCTCAGTAGCGGAGCCAACCCGCGCCTGATGGCGTTTGGCCGCAGTCTGGGGCGATACCAGGGCCAGATTGCAAGTTTCGTCAGCTTTGCCACTGAAGAGCCGCCTTTTCCGTTTACCGACTGGCCCTCAAGCGATTAGTGACCGCCCCGCCTCTATAGCAGCAGCGAGCCAAAATGGCGTGCAAAGGTCTGCGTGGTTTCAGGGCTCAATCGTTGGCCGATAAAAATCTCCACGCCGCGCAGCAATTTGCGCAGCGCGGCCGGGCTGTCACACCGGTCAATCGCGACACAGATGGGCTCTCCGGCCGGTCCCAGGCGCTCCGACACAAAGTCCGAGGCCTGTTGGCGTACCTTATTGAATTCTTCCGGGTTGGTTGCCGCACGGGGTTCTTCGCTCGCGGCGGCCGCGGTGAAACCAGGCGCTACGGGTTCCTGCAAGGGGGCGATATGGTCCGTCGATTCGATCAGTCCCAGCTGCAGCAGGTGACCCAGCGCTGCGTCCAATTCCCCAACCCGTGCGAAGGCCCCCAGAGCGTTGACCGTTTTTTGGCCGTCGACCAAAATCAGGAGGCGGCGCTGCACCGCATCCAGCGCGTGGCTGCGTCCCGCGATCTCTGCCCTGCCTTTGTCGGTCTTGAGGTATTTCATTCCTGGGTTCATCATCTTGAAATCATGCGTCGTGACAATTGTCCATTCTCCATCATGATTTCGCCATGAGCGACATCAATCTTGCCCTCGCCTTACTGAAAAAAAACGCTCGCCCGGCCGAGCTCGCGGGCATGGCGCGATTTGGCATCAACCCTGAACACCGCCTCGGCTTGTCGATGCCGGCGATGCGGCGCGCCGCCAAGACCTTGGGCCATGACCACGCACTGGCGCTCGCGCTGTGGGACACCGGCATACCCGATGCCCGCATCGTGGCCGGCATGGTGGCCGAGCCCACCCGACTGACGTCGCGGCAGATGGACGCCTGGGCCAAGAGTTTTCGGTCTTGGGACGTTTGCGACCAGGTCTGCGGCAGCGCCTTTTTGGCCTCCCCACTGGCTTGGCGCAAGGTGCCAGTGTGGGCCGCCCGCCGCGACGAATTTGTGCGCCGTGCGGCCTTTGCCCTGCTGGCGACACTGGCGGTGCATGACAAGGGCTCCGATGACGATCGCTTTGTGGCGACCCTGCCACTGGTCGAAGCCGCCGCCGGAGACGAGCGCAACTATGTGAAAAAGGCGGTGAACTGGGCGCTGCGCAACATCGGCAAACGCAATCCGGCACTCAACGCCGCAGCCATCGCCGCCGCGCGGCGCATCCAGTTGCAAGCCTCCCGGTCGGCACGCTGGATTGCCGCCGATGCGCTGCGTGAACTTGAGGGTGAGGCGGTGCAGACACGCCTGCGGCAACAAGCCAGCCACCCAGATTGAACAAGGCGTAGGCACTGGCGGGCATGGGTGCGGTGGTGGTCAATGGATACGGGGGCTCGAAGCCCCCCTCAAGTCGCCTCTTTGTCACGGGAACCCGCTCAGGGCACTGAGATCGCCTTGTCCGTCAAAGTGGCGTCAAACACCAGTTTCTTGGGCCATACCGGCCAGGTCACACCGAGTGCCGCATCATTGGGGTCACCATTTTTGGCGAAAGCGGCGATGCTCTTCATCATCGCGTTCGACAAGGCCAGGCGACCCGCCTTATTGGCGTTGCCGCCGATCACGTTGCCAAACAAGGAGGGGCCGAAATTGCCAAACACAAAGGGCAGATCAAACGCGTGGGCGGCGCCGTAGACGTCGTTCCAGGGGCCAGGCTCCTTGTCCCAGTTGAACTGGTAGTACCAGACGTTGCCCTGCTGCGACTTCAATGCATTGAGCACGTTGTCGCGGCTGGCAATGAAGAAGATGGAGTTCAGCAAATCGGTTCTGGCGTTGTAGCCGGTGACAGGCGTCGTGACCGGCAGGTAGGCCGGATTGACGAAGTCGCCAACGGTCAAGGCGGTGACTGCGTCCGGGTTGAAGGTGAACATGGTGGCAAAGCGGCTGGCATCACTCACGATCAGGCCGGGCACGCCGCCCAGGGCCGGTGACAGCGCCAGGAAGGACGCGAACAGCTTGGCTTCATCACGCGTGTTGCTGGCCAGCACCGGCACCTTCAGATAATTGCCGGCGTTGATGGCGGCAATCGGATCGGGCGGCAGCACGGTGCCCTCGGGGATCGGGCCGGAGCCGGCCAAGCCAAGTGCGGCCAGTTTGGTCAGCAAAATGTTCAACAAGGTGCTGCCATCCTTGGCCCGCATATAGCTCGCGATTTGCGCGCTGGTCTGCGTCGCGGCATAGGCTTGGGCCGAGGCGGTGTCGACTGCCAAGCCGTCGGCAATCAGCAAGTTGTTGAGCAAGGCATTGCCCTGCGCCAAATAGACCGCGGCCGTGTTGAGCGTGGGCAGGCTGCCCGGGGCCAGATTGCTGGCCAGGGAAATGCCGCCGCTGATCGGAATGGCCTTGTGGAACAACTTGGGGCTGGCGTTGACGACCAGCGGGGAAGTCAACAGCGCGTAGACATTGATGGCGCCAGCGGACTGCCCCATGACCGTCACGTTGCCCGGGTCGCCGCCAAAGGCCGTGATGTTTTTATTGATGAACTGCAGCGTCTTGATGGTGTCCAGCGTGCCAAAGTTACCGGAGTCGTCGTTGGCGTTGGTACCGGTTTTGAGTTGCGGCAGATTGAGCCAGCCAAACAGGCCGACGCGGTAGTTGGCGGTGACCACGATGGCGTTGGCCGTCCTGGCCAGCGCGGCACCGTCGTACACCGGATCGGCTGT
>NZ_DHXT01000224.1:2846-6245 GCF_002413825.1 Rhodoferax sp. UBA5149 | reverse complement strand
CTGCCCACCGCTGTATTGAGCGTGGTGCCAATCGTGGCGTCGTACTTGTTGTTGGCGCCCGGGCCGTAAATGCGCCCGTACTGGATGCAGGCGTTGCCAAACGTCTTGGTTTGGACAATACCGGTCCAGGGGTCTGGCTCAACCGGCGCCTTCCAGCGCAGCGCACCGGTGGGCGGCTTGGCGAACGGCAGGCCTTTCCAGAAATAGGTGCCTGAGTTCAGCGAGTCATCCACGCCTTGAACTTGGCCATTCGCCGTTGCACGCACGGTCGGATCGTTGGCGGCGGTTGAGCCGCCACCGCAGGCGCTCAAACTGGCGGCCAATACAGCACCAACCCATAGCAGTTGTCTGGTTTTGAAAATCATCTTGTGTCTCCATGTTGGGGTAAGTCTTGACTTGCGTTGCCAGGCAAACCGGCAGAGACTGCGCAGGCACGACAACGCACACAAATATTCTAGGAACGGGGGCCCTCAGTTGCACTATCACAAGCGCGCCAATTTACTGACTTCGCGGCACATTGCGCGGATCGCTTGCGCATGATGGAGCGCACCAGTTCCGCCGCGTGGCTAAGAGGTGTGGCCGGCATGTTTGAGGCCGAGGGACTCGATGTGCCCGCGCTCTTTGCCGCGACCCAACTGAATATGAAAAAGCTCGATGATCCGGATGCCCGCTACCCGGCCGACGATATCAGCGAGCTGTGGGATCTGGCGGTGGCGCGGTCCGGCAAGACCACCTTGGGGCTATCGCGCAAGCTGGCTGCCAAGTATGGGAACTTTGATCTGGTGGGGTATGCGATGGTGTCGAGCCCGACCTTGCTGTCCGGTCTGCATGGCATGGCGAAATCAATGGCAGTGGTGTCTGACGCGGCCACCTTCACGGTGGAAGCGGTGGACGCTGGCTATGCTTTGGCCTTGGGACACGTTGGCAACAAGCGGCCGGTGCCGCACCAGCGCACGGAATACGGGCTGCTGACCGTGCTGATGCTGTGCAACTGGCTTACCCGCCAGGACTTGAAACCGCTGGCGGCCGAATTTGCGTTTCCCCTGCCGGTGAGCCTAGACCCCTATCGGGACGCATTTCAGTGTGCCATCAGCTTCAATCAGAACGCCACCCGCCTGCTGTTGAAGGCGGACGACCTGACGGCGGCCTTGCCCAGCCATAACCCCTCCATGCTGGCCGTGCATGAGCAACTCATTGCGCACCGGCTGCATGACTTGGGTGCGCAAAGCATCGCCGCGCAGGTGCGCCGCCACCTGATGGCCAGACTGCAATACGGCGAGCCCCGGCGCGAGGAAATTGCGCGCCTGCTGTGTATGACTGACCGAACGCTGCAGCGACGTCTCCAGGCCGAGCAGGCATCGTTTCAAAACCTGCTGGATGAAGTGCGGGCCGAGCTGGCCCAAAAATACCTGGCCGATAACCACTATGTGCTGGCGCAGGTGTCGGACTTGCTGGGTTTTGTGGATCAGAGCAATTTCTTTCGGGCCTGCAAACGATGGTTTGGCGTGCCCCCTGGCTTGTACCGCAGCCAGATGCTGGAGGGCTCCGGCGCATTAGCCAGGAAGCACTGAGGCCCGGTATTGCCCCGGCCCCGTCCCTTGCCAGCTCTTGACCACGCCGCGCCCCAGCCGACCCGAGATGCTTTGGCGCACCACTTAGGCCACGATGCCGACCTCACGCGGGTGGCGCGCTTGCAGCAACTCGCCGCCGTTGCTATGGCGCGTGGCGCGATGGAACAAACAGTTGACGGCATCGCGGAATGATAGCGGGGCGACTTGGCGTTGAAGCCAGCTGCCCGCGTTGCGCTATCTTTTTAATAGCTTATCGCGCCTATTCCACGCGGGCTGGAGGCCTGAATCGCTTTGAATCAAGGCGTCTACCACGCTCAACCGACTGATGAACGGTCATTCGCCCCTTACTGGGACAGAATCCAGCCGACGACATTCTTGATCTCGCCCATGTCCTTGGTCTCGATGACCTTGTGTTCCTCTTCGGTACCGTCTTTATGCTTGACCTTGGGTGACTTGGTGAGGTTATCGACCAGCTTCGCTTCCGCGTCGCCCTTGCCCTTCCATTTCGCGGCAATTTTCTTGAACGATGACCCCGTCTTGTCCTTGTCTATCGCATGGCATTTCAAACAACCGCTTGTCTTGATCAATGCCGTGGCGGCCTCGGCATTGACTGCGGCGTAGGACATGCCAGAAAACGCTGCCGCCGCAATACCAATGACCGAAAGGGGGATTAGTTTTTGGGGGATCGAAAGTTTCATTGCGAGGTTCTCCTATGCAATTCCGTTCATTTCAGTTCACGGATGAATATCAAGATGGATACAGACATGCGTCTGCCGGTCGGGGAACGCTGCGTCGCCGCATTGCTCACACGCAACCAGACAAGAAACAAGTCTGGAGATAGAGCCATCCCGATAAACAGAAGCGCTGTTATGTTGCTCTGATTCGGGGTGCACGTCGGCGAAATACGAAACTTCTCTGATCTGGGTCAAAGCGGCAGCGCAATGACCATGCGCGTGGCATTCGTTTGACGCCGCGGGTGGCGTGGCCCCCATCAATGTGCGCATCAGGCACCTCGGTGCGGTCGTATCAACATAACCCACCGTTCACGCACTTGCTCAACCGTCAACTTGCTTGTTCCAAGCAGCATGCGGACCTTGCTGAGCCGAACGCTCTGCAGCAATGCAGAAGTGCTACGCCCGGTAACTGGTCGGCCACAGACAACAGGCTTCACCTCTTGTCTGTGCCTCACCTTCAACGTTGCACGACTGCTTCGGGTAAAAGTGACGGGCCGCAGTCTTAACTGGAAGCCGACCCACCTCGCCCGAACAACCACACCAGATCCAGCACAACCTGTCTCGTCCCTCGGCATCCATCGATGACCCGATTCACAACCGATGTGTTCACTCGGATCACGGGTCAATAACGCTAAATAGCTATCAAATTAATAGCGTATAACGCATATTCCACGAGGGCTAGAGGCCGAAAACTCATAAAGTTAGTAAAGAGAAAGCCCCCAACTTGGCGCGATAGCACAAGCAATTGGCGGCATCGCGAAATGGCAAACCGGTGGCCTTGTTCTACAGTCGGCTTCATACTGAAGCGAAAAGGAGCAAGGCATGCGACGATGGAATGGCTGGGGCGACGATGCCACCTCGATGGACCTCAACGAGGCCGCGCGCGCCATGATGAACGCCCGCCTGGGACCAGGCCTGCCCGGAGTTGACGCCACGCGCGACGCGATGCTGGCGCAGGTTCCGGCCTCGCGCCTGCCCACGCATCCGCTGATTCAAACCGACGCCGACACCCGTTTTGCCATGGCGCTGGGCGAGAGCTTTGGGGACTGGATCCGCAAGCGCTTTGGCGCCCTGCCCCCGGTGCCCGATGGCGT
>NZ_DHXT01000224.1:0-2614 GCF_002413825.1 Rhodoferax sp. UBA5149 | reverse complement strand
CAGTTGCGCGCCCACGGCTACACGCTGGGGCATTTTCCGCAGTCGTTTGAGTACTCCACGGTGGGCGGCTGGGTGGTGACGCGCTCCAGCGGCCAGCAGTCGCTGCGCTATGGCCGCATCGAGCAGTTGTTTGCGGGCGGAAAGATGGAGTCCCCCGTCGGCACGTTGACCATGCCGACCGTGCCGGCGGCCAGCGCCGGGCCGGACCTGCGCGAGCTGGTGATGGGCTCGGAGGGGCGCTTTGGCATTCTGACCGAGGCCACGGTGCGCGTGTCACCGCTGCCTGAGCACGAGAGTTTTCACGCCCTGTTCTTCCCTGACTGGGATGCCGCCGAGGCTGCCGTGCGCGCGCTGGTGCAGCGCAAACTGCCCTTGAGCATGCTGCGCCTGTCCAACGCCATCGAGACCGAAACCAACCTCACGCTGGCCGGCCACGCGCGCCTGATCGGCTGGCTGCAGCGCTACCTGTCCTGGCGCGGCTGTGGCGAGGGCAAGTGCATGCTGATGCTGGGCGTGACGGCCGACACCCGCACCGCGCGGCACGCCTTGCGCGAAGCGCGGCGCCTGTTGGCAACCTACGGCGCCGTCTACATCGGGCGCGCCATGGGCAACAAATGGGTCGCCAACCGCTTCAAAGGCCCTTACCTGCGCAACACGCTATGGGAACAGGGCTACTCAGCCGACACCATCGAGACGGCGGTGGACTGGCCGCAGGTGAAGCACCTGATGTTGGCCATGGAGCAGGCCGCGCGCGATGTGTTTGCCCCCTACGGCGAGCGGGTGCACGCCTTCACCCATCTGTCGCACCTGTACCCGCAGGGCAGCAGCATTTATTCGCAATTCGTCTGGGCCACTGCGCCGGGCGGCTTTGCGCCTAACTTCGAGCGCTGGCAGCGCCTCAAAGCGGCAGTGGCCACAGCCATAGCCGCGCATGGCGGCACGGTGAGCCACCAGCACGGCGTCGGGCGTGACCACGCCGCCCATCTGGCCGACGAGAAAGGTCCGCTCGGCATGGCCACATTGGCGGAGCTGTGTCGCCATTTTGATCCGAAAAAAATCATGAACCCCGGCAAGCTGCTGCAGGACGAAGGCCCATGGGCGAGTTAAGCCCCGGCTCTGTGCGCGCCCAAGCCCTGGCGCAGCTTTACGCCCTCACCTGGGACCTGGTGGTGATTGGCGGCGGTATCAGCGGCGCCGGCGTGGCCCAGCAGGCGGCGCGCCGGGGCTGGAAGGTGCTGCTGATCGAGCAGCGCGACTTTGCCTGGGGCACATCCAGCCGATCCTCCAAGCTGGTGCACGGGGGCTTACGCTACCTGAAGGAAGGCGACATCAAAACCACCCTGCACTCGGTACGTGAACGCGAGCGCCTGATGCGCGAGGCGCCAGAATTAATCGAGCCGCAGAGCTTTTTGTTTGCGAATTGCGAAGGGCGCAAGCCGGGCCGCTGGCTGTTTCAACTGGGCTTGACGATTTACGACTGGATGGCAGGTCTTCGCAGCCATTTCTGGGCCGATCTGGCGACCACGCAGGCGCTGGCGCCGGGTCTGGCGCCGCCCAAAATGCGCGGCGCCCTGGTGTTTCAGGACGCCAAGACCGACGATGCGCGTCTGGTCTGGCGCGTGCTGATGGAGGCGCAGCGCGACGGGGCGCTGGTCTTGAACTATGTGGCCGCAGTGGAACTGCAACTTGATGCCGGTCGTGTGTGCGGCATCACGGTGCAAGACGCTCTGACGGGCCAGCAGCTTCAGGTGCGAACCAAAGCCGTGGTCAACGCCACCGGCGCCTGGGCCGACCGGCTGCGGGGGTCGGTGGGCGGCCAGCCCATGCTGCGTCCGCTGCGCGGCAGCCATCTGGTGGTGCCGTTCTGGCGCC
Organism: Rhodoferax sp. UBA5149; assembly: GCF_002413825.1. Lineage (GTDB taxonomy): Bacteria > Pseudomonadota > Gammaproteobacteria > Burkholderiales > Burkholderiaceae_C > Rhodoferax. Next base: position 742 of record NZ_DHXT01000224.1, on the reverse strand, counting down.
TGCCGGTGGCCCAAAGCATCAGCCTGATGCACCCCCAAGACGGCCGACCGGTGTTTCTCTACCCCTGGGAGGGCGCCACGCTGATCGGCACCACCGACCTCGATCACCGTGAGGATCTGGATGTCGAGGCCTCCATCACGCCGCAAGAAGTGGACTACCTGCTGGCGGCCGTGAACGACCAGTTCTCCGCCGCCGGCCTGCGCGCCGCCGATATCAGCGCTTGTTACGCCGGGGTGCGTCCGGTGGTGGATGACGGCACCGGCTCGGCCTCTCAGGCGGCACGCGATCATGTGGTGCTGGATGAGTCCGGCCTGGTGACGCTGACTGGCGGCAAGCTCACGACCTTTCGGCTGATGGCGCAAGACGCACTGGCGCTGGCCGCACCGCACGTGGGCAAGCCGTTTGCGCGTGACGCCGCTGCCGTGTTCACCCGGGTGGGCGATCTGAACCCGCGCTGGAGCGCGGCCATACGGCACCGGCTGGCGGCGCGCTATGGTTATCGGGCGCAGGAGCTCTGCGCTGGCGCGACGGACGCTGAGCTGCAAACCATTCCCGGCACCAACACCCTGTGGCTGGAGCTTGTAATCGCGGCCAAGCATGAGGACGTGGTTCATCTAGACGATCTGCTGTTGCGCCGCACGCGATTGGGCATTCTGTTGCCGCGCGGTGGCCTGGACCATCTGGCGCGCATCCGGTCGCTGTGCACCTGTCTCTTATACACATCTGACGCTGCCGACGAAGA
>NZ_DHXT01000012.1:14228-21090 GCF_002413825.1 Rhodoferax sp. UBA5149 | reverse complement strand
CGGCCAGTGCCGCCTCGGCAGTGGGAGTGGTGTAGATCGGCTTGATGGCCGCAGCCAAGGGCTTTCGATCCTTCCAACTGGCGTAGTCCAGGCTGTTGCGTATCAAGTGCACGATGCAGGTTTGCAGCGTTGTGGCGGGGTAGCTTTGGCCAACAAGAACGCACGCATTCTGTGGGTCTGGAGAAAAACTCTCACGCTCTCAGTCCCAGAATTTTTCGCTAACTTGGCACAGTTTTCACTTTTCGTGTCACCCGACAACTCAAATATCGATATTCCCCGCGCGAAGTGCGTTGGTCTCGATGAACTCCCGACGCGGCTCGACTTCGTCACCCATCAGCATGGTGAACACGCGGTCGGCTTCAATCGTGTCGTCGATCTGTACCTTGAGCAGGCGGCGCACGGTGGGGTCCATGGTGGTTTCCCAGAGTTGCAAGGGGTTCATCTCGCCCAGGCCTTTGTAGCGCTGGCGCGATGTGGCGTGTTCGGCCTGCGCGATCAGCCAGGCCATGGCTTCGCGGAAGTCGGCCACTTTTTCTTCTTTTTGGCGCTCGCCTTCGCCCCGCATCACTTTGGCGCCTTCGTTTAGCAGGCCCTTGAAGGTGTTGGCCGCCTCGGCCAGTGCCGCGTAGTCGGCGCCGTGCACAAAGTCTTGCGTCAGCACGCTGCTCTTGACGTTGCCGTGGTGGCGGCGGCTGATGCGCAGAATGGGTTTGTCGTTACGCACGTCAAACTCACCGGCGACTTCGGCATCCGGTAATTTGGCTTGCAGCGCAGCGGCTGACGCTTGCGCATCAGCAACCGTGTCCAGGTTCAGGGCGACGCCGTCGGCCACCGAGCGAAGGGCTTCGGCGTCCATGAAATTGCGCAGGCGCGCAATCACGGCTTGGGCCACCTGGTGCTTGCGCGCCAGTTCGGCCAGCGTGTCGCCGCTGATCGTTGTGCCGTTCTCGCCGCCGGTATGGACGGATGCGTTCACCAGTGCAATGCGCATCAGGAAAGTGTCCAACGCAGGGGCGTCTTTCAGGTACAGCTCTTCCTTGCCCGCCTTGACCTTGTACAGCGGTGGCTGTGCAATGTAGATATGGCCACGCTCAACCAGCTCGGGCATCTGGCGGTAGAAGAAGGTCAGCAGCAGCGTGCGGATGTGGGCGCCGTCAACGTCGGCATCGGTCATGATGATGATGCGGTGGTAGCGCAGCTTGGCGACATTGAAGTCGTCATTGCCGGTGGTGCCTCCGGCCTTGCCGATGCCGGTTCCCAGGGCCGTGATCAGGGTCAAAATTTCATTGCTGGTCAGCAGTTTTTCGTAGCGGGCTTTCTCGACGTTCAAAATCTTGCCGCGCAGCGGCAGGATGGCCTGGAATTTGCGGTCGCGGCCTTGCTTGGCCGAACCCCCTGCCGAGTCGCCCTCGACGATGTAGATCTCGCACAGCGCCGGGTCTTTTTCCTGGCAGTCGGCCAGCTTGCCGGGCAGTCCCATGCCGTCGAGCACGCCCTTGCGGCGCGTCATGTCGCGCGCCTTGCGGGCGGCCTCGCGGGCGCGAGCGGCCTCAATGATCTTGCCGACGATGATTTTGGCGTCGGCCGGGCGCTCCTGCAGGTAGTCGTACAGCAGTTTGCTCACGATGTCTTCCACCGGACCGCGTACTTCGGAGCTCACCAGTTTGTCTTTGGTCTGGCTGCTGAACTTGGGCTCGGGCACTTTCACGCTGAGCACGCAGCACAGGCCCTCGCGCATATCGTCCCCGGTGACTTCCACTTTGGCTTTTTTCGCCAGCTCGCTGTCATCGATGTACTTGTTGATGACGCGCGTCATGGCGGCGCGCAAGCCGGTCAGGTGAGTGCCACCATCGCGCTGCGGTATGTTGTTGGTGAAGCACAGCACCTGTTCGTTGTAGCCGCTGTTCCATTGCATCGCCACCTCGACACCGATGTTGGTGTTCTGGTCGCTTTGACGGTCGCCCATGGCGTGGAAGATATTGGGGTTCAACACCGTCTTGCCTTTGTTGATGAAGTTGACAAAGCCTTTGACGCCGCCGGCCCCCGAAAAGTCGTCTTCCTTGCCGGTGCGCTCGTCTTTCAGGCGAATTTTGACGCCGTTGTTCAAAAAACTGAGTTCACGCAGACGCTTGCTCAAAATTTCGTAGTGGAAGTCAGTGTTGGTCTGGAAGATTTCCAGGTCCGGCAGAAAGTGAACTTCGGTACCGCGCTTTTCGGTATCGCCAATCACCTTCATGGGGGACACTTCGACGCCGTTCACCACCTCGACGATGCGGTTCTGCACAAAGCCCTTGCTGAACTCCATCACATGCACCTTGCCATCACGGCGGATGGTCAGACGCAGCATTTTGGAGAGGGCGTTGACGCAACTCACGCCGACGCCGTGCAGGCCGCCGGAGACTTTGTAACTGTTCTGGTTGAACTTGCCGCCCGCGTGCAGCTCGGTCAGGGCAATCTCCGCCGCCGAGCGTTTGGGCTCGTGCTTGTCGTCCATCTTCACACCCGTGGGAATGCCGCGCCCGTTGTCCACCACGCTGACCGAGTTATCGGAATGGATGGTCACCAGGATGTCATCGCAGTGGCCCGCCAGTGATTCGTCGATCGAGTTGTCCACCACCTCGAACACCAGGTGGTGCAGGCCGGTACCGTCCGAGGTGTCGCCGATGTACATGCCGGGGCGCTTGCGCACCGCCTCCAGGCCTTCCAGAATCTGAATCGAGCCTTCGCCATAGGCCTCGGAAGCGCCGACTTGGTGCGCGTCGATGGTCGGCTGGAAGTTGGAGCTGTCAGTGCTTCCTTCACCCGTATGAACGGCATCCTCACCGTTTTCCGGGGTTTGAACTGGCTTGTTTTCTTCGGTCATGGCTAACTTCTTTAACGATTTCTCAAACTCTTGAATGACCAAACCCGCAATGAACTTCTCGTTCATCGCGGGTTCGGGTTTTGCATTGCTACAAATCTTATGGCACTAAATACGCATGGGCATCACCACGTATTTGAAGGTCGCGTTGTCAGGGATGGTGAACAGGGCCGAGCTGTTGCCGTCAGACAGCTCCAGTTTCACCATTTCCTGGCTCATGTTGGCGAGCGCATCAATGAGATAGGTCACATTGAAGCCGATCTCGATGCTGTCACCGCCGTAGTCAATATCGAGCTCGTCCACAGCCTCTTCCTGCTCAGCGTTGTTGGACGCCACACGCAGGGTGCCGGGGTCAATGTTCAAGCGCACACCCTTGAACTTGTCACTGGTCAGAATAGCAGTGCGCTGCAAGGTCGCCAGCAGGGCCGCGCGGCCCAAGGTAATGCTGTTTTTGTGGTTTTTGGGAATGACACGGTTGTAGTCGGGGAACTTGCCTTCGACCAGCTTGGTGACAAACTCCATGTCGTCAAAGCTGAACTTGGCCTGGTTGTTGGCAAATCGCATTTCAATCGCGCCTTCTGCGTCGCTCAACAAGCGCTGCAGTTCGATCACGGTTTTGCGCGGCAAAATAACTTCTTGTTTGGGCACCTCGACGTCCAGCGTGGCAGAGGCAAAAGCCAGGCGGTGGCCATCCGTGGCGACCAGACTGAGTTGATTGCCTTCGGCGACGAACAGAATGCCGTTGAGGTAGTAGCGGATGTCATGCACGGCCATGGCAAACGAGACCTGGCTCAGCAGGTCTTTCAGTGTCTTTTGCGGCACGCTGAACACGGGTCCGAAGTTGGCGGCCTCCTGCACCAACGGGAAGTCTTCGGTCGCCATGGTTTGCAGCGTAAATTTGCTTTTGCCGCCCTTGAGGATGAGCTTGGCCGCGCTCGATTCCAGCGATACCGTCTGATCCGACGGCATGGTGCGCAGAATATCGATCAGCTTGCGTGCACCGACGGTGGTGGTGAAGTTGCCTGTGTCGCCATCCAGTTCAGCCGTGGTGCGAATCTGGATCTCAAGATCGCTGGTGGTGAGTTGCAGTGATATGCCCGTTTTACGAATCAACACGTTGGCCAGAATGGGCAAGGTGTGCCGGCGCTCGACGATGCCCGCAACCGATTGCAATACCGAAAGAACTTTGTCTTGTGTGGCCTTCAGGACGATCATGTCAACCTCTTGTTAAATATCTTCAATTCAATAACGTGCAGGGGAGCGCATTTTTGCAAATTTCGCCATTTTCCCCTTTTTATTCCTGCTATCAGCCTTTGAGCGTTTGTTCCAGCACGTGAAGTTGCTGGTTCAGCTCGGTCATTTGCTGGCGCTCACCGCCAATCTTGCGTACGGCGTGCAAGACGGTGGTGTGGTCGCGGCCGCCAAACAATTCTCCTATTTCCGGGAGACTTTTTTGTGTCAGCTCTTTGGCCAGGTACATGGCAATCTGGCGTGGCCGGGCAATGCTGGCAGGCCGCTTTTTGGAATACATGTCCGCAATTTTGATCTTGTAGTAGTCGGCCACCGTTTTCTGGATGTTCTCCACCGAAATCTGGCGGTTCTGGATCGACAGCAGGTCGCGTAGCGCCTCACGCGCCAGCAGAATCGAGATTTCTTTCTGGTTGAAACGGGAGTAGGCCAGAATCTTGCGCAATGCGCCTTCCAGCTCGCGTACGTTGGAACGCACATTTTTAGCCACGAAGAAGGCCACTTCTTCCGGCATGTCGATGCCTTCAACCCGTGCCTTGTTGATCAGAATGGCGACCCGCATTTCCAGCTCGGGCGGTTCGATGGCCACCGTCAGTCCCGAATCAAAGCGCGACACCAGGCGCTCGTGGATATCCGTCAGACCCTTCGGGTAGGTGTCACTGGTCATCACGATGTGCGATTTTTTGGCCAGCAAGGCCTCGAAGGCGTTGAAGAATTCTTCCTGGGTGCGTTCCTTGTTGGCGAAGAACTGAACGTCATCAATCAGCAGCAGGTCCAGCGAGTGGTAGCGCTCCTTGAATTCGTCAAAAGTCTTGCGCTGATACGCCTTAACCACATCTGACACAAACTGCTCTGCATGAATGTAGAGAACTTTGGCGGTCGGCCTGTCGGCGAGCAGGCGGTTGCCCACGGCATGCATCAAGTGGGTTTTGCCCAGACCGACGCCACCGTAGATAAAAAGAGGGTTGTACAGGTGCCCCGGCATGCCGGCCACGTGCATGGCTGCCGCGCGCGCCATGCGGTTGGCGGTACCTTCAATCAGGGTGTCAAAGGTCAGCGCCGTGTTGAGCCGGTTCTTGAGACCGTTGGGGGTTCGTTCTTCCCCCAATTCGGCCGACTCATCCATCGGGATGGGTTCAACTGAACGCTGAGGTGCATAGCTTTTGGCAATAGGTTCGCGCGGAGCGAGCGCTAACTCCATCCGAATGGGTTGACCCGAAAACGTTTCCAGCAGGGTGGAGATACGGTTGCTGTATTGAGCCCTGATCCAGTCCAGTTTGAACCGGTTGGCGACATAGATGGTGACCTTGGAGAGGTCGTCCGTGATCTGTGCTGAAAGGGGTTTGATCCAGGTGTTGAACTGCTGTTCCGGGAGCTCCTGTGCCAGTTGGTCGATGCAAGTTTGCCACAGGCTTTGCCCAGCGCCATGGCCTGCGGAACCAGGTTGGCTGGCGTATTGTCCCTCTGTCATTGTTCGTACCAGCTTCTGTGGATAGTTGTAAATTGCCGCGCCCTGAATTGTAATTTATCAAGAATTTATCCACAAGCCGCGAAAACCTGCCGACAGCGCTCGCATGACAATCGGTACGTAATGCATGGTGTTGCCGGGATTGAGAAAATTTGCGATAATCTCGGGTTCCCCCGATTGTGTTGGGGGAGACAAGACAGCGGCCCACACTTATTTAAGGCGTGATAGGCCGTCATTGAGCCCTTTAGGATTTCCAAAATGAAACGCACTTACCAACCCTCCAAGATCAAACGCGCCCGCACTCACGGTTTTCTGGTTCGCATGAAAACTCGCGGCGGCCGTGCTGTGATCAACGCTCGTCGCGCCAAAGGCCGCAAGCGTCTGGCTGTTTAATTCAGGCTGTCCGCATAACGCGCAGCTGACTTGCCATTCTGGCACTGCCTCAAATTGCAGCGACTGAAAACGCGAAGCCAGTTTCAGGCGGTACTGGCTGGCGGCACTGTAGCTCGTACGGCCCATTTCGCTTTGCACTGCGCGGCGCTGAACGTGCCGATGGTCGAACAGAAACAAACTGAGCCTTCAACGGCGCCTCCACTGGCGCTTTTTGTCGTGCAGGACGTGTGGATGGGTGCCATGGTGCCCAAACGTTGGGCCAAGCGAGCCGTCACGCGCAATGCCATCAAGCGTCAAATTTACGGTGTTAGCGTCGATTTTGAGTCGGCGCTTCCCGTGGCCGCCCATATCGTGCGCTTGCGTTCAGGGTTCGATCGCAAACAATTTGTCAGCGCCACGTCCGAAGAGCTCAAGGCCGCCGTTCGCCTGGAGTTGCAGCAATTGTTTGCACGCGCCGCGACCCGCCCGTCTTTGCCTGCTATTAAAAACGAAGCGCCATGATCAAGATCTTGCTGATCGGTCTGGTCAAAGGCTACCGTTTGCTGCTCAGCCCGTGGCTGGGCTCGTCCTGCCGGTTTGAGCCCACCTGTTCCGCCTATTCATTGCAGGCCCTGCAAATGCACGGTGCGGCGGCGGGCAGCTATCTGACGCTGGCGCGTCTGGTACGCTGCCATCCCTGGTGCGTCGGCGGGCATGATCCCGTTCCGCCCCAAAAACCCCGGCTCTTTACCCAGCTGATTCCCTCCTCCACTGAAAAGAAGTCTTCATGAACGATATTCGCCGCACCATTTTGTGGGTGATTTTTGGTTTTTCCATGGTTTTACTATGGGATCAGTGGCAGGTTTATAACGGTCACAAAGCCACCTTTTTTCCCGGTTCGGCCAAAACGGCTG
>NZ_DHXT01000012.1:9374-13999 GCF_002413825.1 Rhodoferax sp. UBA5149 | reverse complement strand
ACGGGGGCTGCAGCCCAGTTAGCCTCTGTGACTGCCGCGCCAGCCGCGCCGCGTGAGCGCCTGGTGGTGACGACCGATGTGCTCAAGCTGACGTTTGACACCGAAGGCGGTTCGCTGGTAAAGACCGAGTTCCTCAAGCACGTCGACATGTCCGACAAGACCAGGAAGTTTGTTCTGCTGGACAGCAACAAGGACCGCACCTATATGGCGCAAACGGGTCTGATCGCCGGGGCGGCGGGCGGCACCCTGCCCACCCACAAGACGGTGATGAGCGTTGCGCCGGGTGAGCGCACGCTCCAGGACGGCGGTAAAGAGCTGGTGGTCCGGTTTGAGTCCCCTGAGCTGGGCGGGGTCAAACTGGTGAAAACCTTCACCCTGACCCGTGGCGCCTATGCTGTGGATGTCAAACACGAAGTGATCAATGTGGGCACCCTCCCGGTGTCGCCGCAGTTGTACCTGCAGCTGGTGCGCGATGGCAACAAGCCGTTGGGCGAGTCTTCTTTCTACTCCACCTTCACCGGCCCGGCGGTTTATACCGAGGCTAAGAAATACCAGAAGGTTGAGTTCAAGACCATCGAAAGCGACAAAGTCGATATCGAGAAAAGCGCAGACAACGGTTACGTCGCCATGGTGCAGCACTACTTTGCCAGCGCCTGGGTGCTGGGTGACGGCATCAAACGCGATCTGTTCATGCGCAAGGTAGATACCAATTTGTATGCTGTGGGCATGATCACGTCCTTAAACGATATTGCGCCAGGCAGCAGCAAGACCGTGGATGCGACGTTTTTTGCTGGCCCCGAGGAAGAAAAGATGCTGGAAGTCTTATCACCGGGGTTAGAGCGGGTCAAAGACTATGGCTATCTCACCATCATGGCCAAGCCACTGTACTGGCTGCTCGACAAAATACACAGCTTTGTCGGCAACTGGGGTTGGTCCATCATGGCTCTGGTGCTATTGCTGAAGATTACCTTTTATTGGCTCAATGCCAAGGCCTATGCCAGCATGGCCAAGATGAAGGCCGTCAACCCGAAAATCACTGAAATGCGGGAACGCCTGAAGGACAAACCGCAGCAGATGCAACAGGAGATGATGCGCATCTACCGCGAAGAAAAAGTCAACCCGATGGGTGGCTGTTTCCCGATCATGATCCAGATTCCGGTGTTCATTGCTTTGTATAACGTTTTGCTATCCAGCGTTGAAATGCGCAATGCACCCTGGATTTTGTGGATTCATGACCTCTCATTGCCTGACCCGTACTACATCTTGCCGCTGGTGATGACACTGACCACGGTGTTGCAGACCGCCCTCAACCCAGCGCCGCCGGACCCCATGCAGGCCAAGATGATGTGGTTCATGCCCCTGGCGTTCAGCGTCATGTTCTTCTTCTTCCCGGCGGGTCTCGTGATTTACTGGATCACCAATAACATTCTGTCGATCACGCAGCAGTGGATCATCAACACCCGCATGGGTGTGCCACCGCAGTTCAACCTGCCCAAGTTCTGAATTTGAACCTACCGTCTGCAATGCTGGTGATGGCGCTCTGAGCAGACTGCAATCTCATGCTGGCGCGTCATCAGGACCCCATTGCCGCCATTGCCACCGCCCCCGGCCGGGGCGCGGTGGGCATTGTGCGGGTCAGCGGGAAAAATCTCGGAGCCCTGGTTCAGACCCTGTGCGGCCGCCCGCTCGTGGCCCGCGAGGCCACTTACACCGCGTTTCTTGACCGCGCCGGACTGGCGATTGACCAGGGTCTGGCCCTTTATTTTCCGGCACCTCATTCGTTTACCGGCGAGGATGTGCTGGAGCTGCAGGCCCACGGCGGGCCGGTGGTGTTGCAGCTGTTGCTCGCCCGGGCCCTGGAAGCGGGTGCAGAACTTGATCCGGTGACGCGTACGCCCCATTTGGCGGGCCTGCGGGTCGCGTTGCCGGGCGAATTTTCAGAGCGCGCTTTTCTCAACGACAAGATTGATCTGGCGCAGGCCGAGGCGATTGCCGACTTGATTGATGCCAGCACCGAGGCCGCAGCGCGCAGCGCCAGCCGATCTTTGTCGGGGGCCTTCTCCAAAGAAATCCATGCCCTGCGGGACGCGCTGATCCACTTGCGTATGCTGGTGGAGGCGACGCTGGACTTTCCGGAAGAAGAAATCGACTTCCTGCGCAAGGCGGACGCGCACGGGCAGCTCTCAAAACTGCAGCAAACCCTGTGCGCCGTGCTGCAAAGAGCGCGGCAAGGCGCGCTGTTACGCGAAGGCATCAAGGTGGTGATTGCGGGGCAGCCCAACGCCGGAAAATCGTCCCTGCTCAACGCGCTGGCGGGCGCCGAGCTGGCGATTGTCACGCCGATTGCCGGCACCACCCGCGACAAGGTGCAACAAACCATCCAGATCGAGGGCGTGCCGGTGCATGTGATCGACACGGCCGGCTTGCGCGACAGTGAGGATGAGATTGAAAAAATCGGTATTGCACGCGCCTGGGATGCCATCGAGACGGCGGACGCGGTTTTGTTTCTGCACGACCTGACCCGCATGAATGCTATAGATTACATAGCTGATGACGCAATCATCACGGGGGCGCTGGCCCAAAAACTGCCTGCAAGAGTGCCCGTCATCGATATCTGGAACAAAGCCGATGTCATGGCGGCTCCGGATCGCGACGCGGGTCTGACCCTGTCAGCCAAAACCGGCGCTGGCCTGGACCGCTTGCGCCGCAGGCTGCTGGAGGTGGCGGGCTGGCAGTCTGCCCCCGAGGGCGTCTACATTGCCCGGGAACGGCATGTGCAGGCACTGCGCCGGGTGGATGAGCATTTGATGCAGGCCGACGCCCATTTGGCCGCCAAGGCGCAGGCGCTGGACCTGCTGGCGGAAGAGCTGCGCCTGGCACAAAACGCTTTGAGTGAAATAACCGGTGAATTTAGCTCAGATGACCTTCTGGGGGTGATATTCTCCGCATTCTGTATCGGCAAATAGCTGGGCTTTGCGCCAAAGCACGTGGCTATCCGCACGCGCTGCATTGACTGAAAATTAAAGCTAAGGTGAGCGTGTCATGAATGCAAATTCCCAGTTCTCCAATAAGCAGTCGATCAAAGGCTTGATCGAGGCATTTGTGCATAACCATGGCGAAGACGCCCTCAGCCGCTCGGTGACGCCTGACCAGTGGCAGGCGCTGGCGAGCTACATGCAGCCTTTTACGCTGGCGCAAAGCCAGATTCTGATCACCCAAGGTTCGCAGGACCGCACACTTTATTTTGTCGAAACCGGCAGTTTGACGGTGCATTTTGAGGACGCGGGCGACCGCATACGGCTGGCCATCGTGGGCGCGGGTTCGGTTTTGGGTGAGGGCGGGTTTTTCTCGCACATGCCGCGCAACGCGACCGTGCAGGCAGCGACGGAATGCCGCATGTGGAGTATCACGCCGCTGCGTTTCGCTGAATTGTCTCATCGCCTGCCCGGTGCGGCCCTGGCTTTGACCATGGCCCTGGGTGCTATTGTTTGTAAACGCATGCAGGACCGACGCAGACGTGTCGCTGTGACTTGAAAGAAAATATGTCAATATTCAATTGGTTTACCAGCAAAAAGCCGACATCTAAAGCCCATGCACTGGAAAGTTCGGGCCTGGGACAGACGGATGCAACGCTTCCCCTGATGCCCCATGACCGGCTTCGCGTGAAGAGTGGCCCACCGCCCGTCATGCATGCGGCGAATGAGAAAACTGAGCGCCTCGAGCGTCGTGAACTCCTCTACAGCGTCGTGCGTGACTCGATGACGCGCGCCGGTGTGCTGGCTTCCAGCTACAAATTCAAGGTCCTGTCGCTGGATGCACCGGGGCGCCAGTACCTCATCATGATGGATCTGATCAACCATTCTGCCGGGGATACCGGTCGTCTGGCCGAGATCGAAGCCTTGATGGCTCAGGCGGCCAAGAAGCGTCATGACATTCTGGTCACGGCCGTCTACTGGCGCGTGATCGAGCATGTCACGGCGGGCCTGTCGCCGAGCCAGTCAGTCGCGGCGCCGCCAGTGCCCAGAAAGGCACCTGAACCACAAGCATCTCGTCCACCGGCAACAGCCATAACACCGGCACCATTGGCCAAGCCAAGCGCCCCGTATGAGCCGCTGCAACAAGATGAAGTTGCGGCGTTCAAACGGGCACTGGCCAATGCAACGCCTGCCACACCGCTGTCGGCGGTGGGTCAAATCGTGACATCGGGCCGCCGCAACCCGGCACCGGCAGACGAATTCGAAGACACGCAACTGGTCGATCCGGAACAGCGCGCCTCGCCGCTAAGCGGCACCCAATACGGGGTTTTGAACTGACGGTGCAACCGGGTTTCAGCGCCCGGCGAAATCGATCAGGGTGAAAAGCGGCAGACCCGCGGCCCGGAGTTTGTCGGATCCGCCAAGCTCCGGCAGGTCCACAATGGCCGCACCTTCCATGACATGAGCGCCGAGTTTTTCGAGCAGTTTCTTGCCGGCCATCATGGTGCCGCCGGTGGCGATCAGGTCGTCAATCAGCAGCACGCGGTCACCGGGCTTGACGGCGTCGGTGTGCAGCTCGACGGTGGCGCTACCGTACTCCAGCTCGTAGGTTTCTTCGACCGTGGTGAACGGCAGCTTGCCTTTCTTGCG
>NZ_DHXT01000012.1:3647-9107 GCF_002413825.1 Rhodoferax sp. UBA5149 | reverse complement strand
ACGACATCGGGTCGCATCGAGGGATCCATGTAACGGTGGACAAACGCGTCGATCAGTATCCGGAATACTTTGGCGTCCTGCAACAGCGGTGTGATGTCGCGAAACTGCACCCCCGGTGCGGGCCAGTCAGGCACGGTGCGGATGTGATCTCGAAGGTACTGGTTGACACTGAGGTTTTGCATGGATCACCGAAAGGGGCTTGAACCCCTATTGTGCATCGTGCCTGAATCCGGCAAGGCCAGGGCGCTTCAACCCTTGAGCAATATCTGCTCGGCCATGGCCAGCGATTCGGCCTTGCCGGAGAGCACCAGCGTATCGCCATCTTCAATCAACGGGTCCTGCGCGATGGACACGACTTTGCCGCCGCTGCGGCGCAGGCTGACGATGTGAACATCCAGCGCCTGCAAGGCCGAATAGCTGACTGGCCTGCCAATGGACTTGGCGCCCAAAGGCAGGGTCAGCGACGTCAGTCGTTCCTGATGGAGTTCATCAACCGATTCGTCGTCGGCCCCATGGAAGTAGCCACGAAGCAGGTTGTAGCGGGCATCACGCTGGTTTTGCACGATGCGAATCACACGCCGCATCGGCACGCCCACCAGTGCCAGGGCGTGGCTGGCCAGCATCAGCGAGCCTTCGATCGCCTCCGGCACCACCTCGGTGGCGCCGGCTTGTTGCAGCGCTTCAAGGTCACGGTCGTCCTGCGTGCGGACGATGACGGGCACCTGGGGTGCATGGGACCGGGTATGGGCCAGTATCTTCATGGCGCCAGGTACCTCAAGGTAGGTGATGACCACGGCACTGGCCCGTGCCAGCCCCGCCGCCATCAGGGCCTGCAGGCGGGCGGCATCGCCAAACACCACGGAGTCACCGGCGGCCGCGGCCTGGCGCACCCGATCCGGGTCGAGGTCCAGCGCCATGTAGGGGATGCCTTCTTGCTCCAGCATGCGGGCCAGGTTCTGCCCGCAGCGGCCGTAGCCACAAATAATCACATGCTTGTTGGCGTTGATCGACTTGCGGGCAATGGTGGTCATTTGCAGGGACTGCTGCAGCCATTCGCTGCTGACCAGCTTCATCACAATCTGGTTGCTGTACAGAATGATGAAGGGCGTGGCCAGCATGGAAAGCACCATGCTCGCCAGTATCGGGTTCAGCAGCGCGGGCGGTATCAGGGCGTTGGTCTGTGCCAGTGTCAACAGCACAAAGCCGAATTCACCGGCTTGCGCGAGGTACAGGCCGGTGCGCAGCGAAACGCCGGTCATGGCGCCCAGCCGACGTGCCAGCAAGGTCACCAATGCGGCCTTGAACAGCACCGGCAGCGTGACCAGAAAGAGCACCAGGGGCCATTGTTCCAGCAGTAGACGCCAGTCCAGCATCATGCCGATGCTGATGAAAAACAGGCCTAGCAAGACATCGTGAAACGGCCGGATATCGGTCTCCACCTGCTGTTTGTATTGCGTCTCCGAGATCAGCATGCCCGCGATAAAAGCCCCCAGCGCCAGACTCAGGCCCGCCAGCTCCGTCAACCAGGCCAGCCCCAGGGTGATGAGCAGCAGATTCAGGACAAACAGCTCTTCGCTCTTGCGCCGGGCCACCAGCGTCAGCCACCAGCGCATCACGTGCTGGCCACCGACCAGCAGCAAGGTGATCAAAACAGTGGCCTTGAGGGTCGCGATCACCAAGGTTGCGAAAAGTTGTTCGCCGGAAGCCCCCAGCGCCGGGATCAGGACCAACAGCGGGACCACGGCCAAGTCCTGAAACAGCAGCACCCCCATGACACGTTTGCCGTGCTCCGATTCCATTTCCAGTCGCTCGGTCATCAGCTTGACCACAATGGCCGTGCTGCTCATGGCCAGTGCGCCCGACAGGGCCAACGCCGTTTGCCAACGCATACCCCAAAGCGTCGGCGCCAGGACGGCCAGACTGAGGGCGGCCGCGGTGGCACCGAGCATGGTTAACAGCACCTGGAAAAACCCCAGTCCAAACACATGCTTGCGCATGGCACGCAGTTTGGGCAGGTTGAACTCCAGCCCGATGACAAACATCAGGAACACCACCCCGAATTCGCCCAAATGGCGCACGCCATCGGCGTTTTGCGCCAGCGCCAGGGCGTTGGGTCCGATCAGCACGCCCACCGCCAGATAACCCAGCATCGGTGGCAGTTTCATGGAGCGGCACACCACCACACCCAGCACGGCGGCCAGCAGGTAGAGGAGCGTCAGTTCAAGCGGGCTCATTCCCAGATACTAACAAGCAGCGACGCGCTGACCGATAAAATGCGGCAATGACTAGTCAACAAAACCAGGCCGCGGCCTTTCAGGCGGAGCAGGCCATTCGCCTGGCACGGGAAACGCTGGACATCGAGGCGGCCGCTGTGCTGGGTTTGAAGCAGCACCTGGGCGCTTCTTTCGCCCGTGCGGTGGAGATGATGCTGTTGGTGCGGGGTCGCGTGGTGGTGATGGGCATGGGCAAGAGCGGCCACATCGGGCGCAAGATAGCGGCCACGCTGGCCTCTACCGGGACGCCCGCCATGTTCGTGCACCCGGCCGAAGCCAGCCACGGCGACCTCGGCATGATCAAACCGGTCGATCTGGTGCTGGCGATTTCGAACAGTGGCGAGTCAGAAGAGCTGACGGCGATCCTGCCCGTGCTCAAGCGCATGGGTGCGCCCCTGATTGCCATGGCGGGCAAGGCCGAATCGACGCTGGCCCGCCATGCCGATGTGTTTCTGGATTGCGGCGTCGAGAAAGAAGCCTGCCCCTTGAACCTGGCGCCCACGGCGAGCACCACGGCGCAGCTCGCGCTGGGCGACGCGCTGGCCGTCGCCTTGCTGGATGCGCGCGGCTTCAAGGCGGAAGATTTCGCGCGCTCCCACCCCGGCGGCGCGCTGGGACGCAAGCTGCTCACCCACGTCAGTGATGTGATGCGCTTGGGTGATGACGTACCCAAGGTCGGACCGCAGGCCAGTTTCAGCGAATTGATGCGCGAGATGAGCGTCAAGGGCCTGGGCGCGACGGCCGTCGTGGATGACAACATGAGCGTGCTGGGGATTTTTACCGACGGCGACCTGCGCCGCTTGGTCGAGAAAGGCATTGATCTGCGTGCCGCCACCGCGCAGCAAGTCATGCATCCCAAGCCGCGCACAGTCGCCAGCACAGCCCTGGCGGTGGAGGCCGCCGAATTGATGGAACACCACTGCATTACCAGCGTGCTGGTGCTGGATGCGGCGGGTCAGCTGTGCGGCGCCCTCAACAGCAACGATCTGATGCGGGCCAAGGTAATCTGATGGCCCCCGCACTCAATTTCCCCCCGGAGTTGCTGCTCAAGGCGCAGGGCATTCGCGTGGCGTTCTTCGATGTCGATGGCGTCCTGACCGACGGCGGCCTGTACTTCATGGAAACGGGCGAAACGATCAAGCGTTTTCATACGCTGGACGGCCACGGCCTCAAGCTGTTGCAGCGGGCCGGCATCACCCCGGCGGTCATCACCGGGCGCGACTCCAAACCCCTGCGTTTGCGGCTTGAAGCCCTGGGCATCGCGCATGTGCACTATGGCACGGAGGACAAACGCCCAGCCGCCGAACAAACCCTCAAGGCCTTGGGGCTGGACTGGGGTCAGGCTGCAGCGATGGGTGACGACTGGCCGGATCTTGCCGTGATGCGGCGCTGCGCGCTGGCCTGTGCGCCACACAACGCCCATGAGGAGGTCAAGGCGGCCTCGCATTACGTGACCAAGGCCCGGGGCGGGGATGGCGCCGTCAGAGAATTGTGTGATTTGCTGCTGGTGGCTAGCGGCCAGTACGCCCGTCTGCTGGAGGAAAGCACGCGGTGATAAAACTGATACGTGCCGCGTGGGAACGCCTGTCGCTCTACCTGCCCGTGATTCTCATGGGCGTGCTGGCGTTGGGAACCTACTGGCTGGTTCGCAGCACGCCGCTGTCGCTGCCGCCCGAGCAGGAGGCGCCTGCCCGGCACGAGCCCGACTATTTCATGCGCAAGTTTTCGGTCAAGACCTTTGATGGCGCGGGACGCCTCAAGAGTGAAGTGTTGGGGAGCGATGCCCGCCACTTCCCTGACACGGACACGCTGGAAATCGATTTTGTGCGCATCCGCTCATTTAACGAAGAGGGTCGCCTGAGCACGGCATCCGCCAATCGCGCGTTAACCAATGGTGATGCGTCGGAAGTGCAGTTGTTTGGCGACGCCCGGGTGGTGCGCGAGTCCGTGACCAACAAGGCGGGGCAGCCGCAGCCTGGCATGGAGTTTCGCGGCGAGTTTCTTCATGCGTTTATGAATACCGAGCGCGTCAAATCGCACAAACCGGTGGAACTGATACGTGGTAAAGACCACTTCACGGCAGACACGATGGATTTCGACAATCTCGACCGCGTCATGCAGCTCAAGGGACGTGTCAAGGGCACGCTGGTGCCTGACGCCGCCAAATAGACAGCCCGGAGGACACTTATCCATGTCCAGACTCGTTTTTATCACGGGTGCGTCCAGTGGCATTGGCCAGGCACTGGCCTGGCGCTTTTACCAGGCAGGCTATGCGCTGGCCTTGGTGGCACGCCGCACCCATGAGGTCGAATCATGGGCCAGATCCTGTCAATTAAGCCTAGATTGCTATCAAATTTATAGTGCTGATGTCTCTGTATCTGACAGCATTGTGGCTGCGGGACAGGCCTGCATGCAGCAGCAGGGTGTCCCCGACGTGGTGATCGCCTGCGCTGGCATTAGCATTGGCGTGGATACGGCCCAGCGGGCCGATATGGCGGTGATGGCCAGCACCTTTGCCACCAACAACATGGGCACGGTCGCCACGTTTCACCCTTTTTTGGATGCCATGGTCAAGCGCGGCTCGGGAATTCTGGTGGGCATCGGCAGTGTGAACGGGATCCGCGGCTTTCCCGGCCATGGTGCGAACTGTCCGAGCAAGGCGGCCATGATCAGTTATTGCGAGTGTCTGCGCGGTGAGCTGCGGGGCAGCGGCGTGAAAGTGGTGACCCTGTGCCCGGGCTATATCGATACGCCGTTGACGCAGAAGAATGCCTACGCCATGCCGTTCCTGATGCGCCCGGATGATTTTTCTGAAAAAGCATTCAAGGCGATTGAGGCTGGCGTCAGCTACCGTGTGATTCCCTGGCAAATGGGGCTGGTGGCCAAGGTGCTGCGGCTGCTGCCCAATTGGCTGTTTGACAAGGTTTTTGCCGGGCGACCCCGAAAACCACGTCGTACGACGGATGCTTGAGCGGCCCTGACCCGCAGCGGGGTGGGGCGTGTTGAGCGTGTCGTGGATGATGAAATGAAAAAAGGGCCACAAGGGCCCTTTCATTTTCGCTTGGCGTAAGCCAGTCGAGTGCTTAGTAGCTGCTACGGCCACCGCCGTAACCACCACCGCCGCCGCCGCCGCTACGGCCGCCGCCGCCAGCGCCACCGCCGTAACCACCACCGCCGCCGCCGCCGC
>NZ_DHXT01000012.1:0-3463 GCF_002413825.1 Rhodoferax sp. UBA5149 | reverse complement strand
CGCCTGCGCCGCCGTGGCCAGCGCCGCCGCCGTAGCCGCCGCCACCGCCAGCACCACCACCGAAGCCGCCGCCGCCAGTGCGGGGAGGACGTGCTTCCATCGGACGGGCTTCGTTCACCACGAGGCCGCGGCCACCGTATTGTTGACCGTTCATGCCGCTGATAGCCGCTTGTGCCTCAGCGTCGCTGCCCATTTCCACAAAGCCGAAGCCTTTGGAGCGGCCGGTGTCACGTTCCATCATGACCTTGGCGCTGGTGACGGTACCGTGTGCGGCAAATGCTTGCTGCAGGTCTTCGTCACGGAAAGTGTAGGGCAGGTTGCCCACGTAAAGTTTGTTGCCCATGAAAGGACTCCTCAAAATAACTCAAAACGCGATGGAGTCCAAAACCGCTATTACCACGCAATCAACAAACAAATGAAGACTTAAAGCAGACGCGAAACTGACTAAACACCGCAAACTTGTACAACCGATTTCCGGCAATACAGGTGCATTATGCGTCAAGTTTTATATTTTCACAATTTTTTTGGTGGAAGTTGAAAGCAGCGCCAGACCGCCGGTTCAGGGTTTCGGGGGCGACTGATCGTCGGCGCTGCGGGCAAGCGCCTCCGCACCTTCGTAATTTCGCCACTGCTTCATGGCGTTTCGCATCGTGAACACCTGGCGCTCAAACGTGGGGCAGGCCGCGCAAATGGCCATGTGCAGGCGCAGTGCCAGCCGGTCACGCCACGGCAGCGCGCGGTCTTCCCGCGCAATCACGAGGGCGGTGACTTCCTTGCAGGTTCTACGGAAAGGCGTCATGTGGTGTGGGGCTTGGCAAACCAGTTCAGTTCCAGACACTCGCGCAACCGGAGCCGGGCACGATGCAGCTGCACGTACAAGTTGGTCGGCGTCAGGCTCAATTCCTTACAAATCTCCTCGCTCGAGAGTTCCAGCCACTCCCGCATCAAAAACAGCCGACCCTGGGTGGCTGGCAGTTTGTTGGTGCAGGCGTCCAGCACCTCCAGGAACTGGCGGCTGCTCATCTGCTGCTCGGGGTTGCCCCAGTCGGCCGGTTGTTGCGAGAAGTGCCCGTCCGCCTTGAAGCCGAGGTAGTCCAGCGGATCGGCATCGTCATCCTCTGAACTGTCAAGGCCGCAGACCTCGCGCCGGTGATGGCGCAAGGCGTCAATCACTTTATGCTTCAAAATGCCGACCAGCCAGGTCTTCAGTAGCGAACGGTTGGCGAATGCCTGTGGTTTGGCCAGCGCTGCCAGCACGGTCTCGGACACGGCGTCCTCGGCCCAGGTCTCGTTGCGCAGCTGGAGGCGGGCGAAGCGCAGCAGATAGCCATGGTGTTCAACCAGCTGTTGTTCAAAGGAGAGTGTGGCGGCATAGGTCATGATGGACCGCCCAGTGTAAGGGGGTCTAAGGGGGTCGACGGGCGCCGCCGCCAACTTCTTGGAGCGGCCCGGCGTGCTGGGGGATGGGTCAGGTCAGGGTTTTCCGCGTGACCCCGAAAAATCTGACGCCAAGATGTAAGAAAGCGGCTCGTGCCCTGACCAATCCACAACCAGTCAGTCAAGGCGCGCTACCTGCGCATTGATCCGGCTGGTTTGGTTTTCAATTTTTCAATTCTAGGAGTATTTCAAATGAATCAACGTGCCATGATCGCTGCCGCCGCAGCTTCCCTGATGTCTCTCGCCTTTGTCGCCGGCCCGGCCCACGCGGCGGATGAAAAGGAAAAATGCTTTGGTATTGCCAAAGCCGGTCAAAACGACTGCGCCAGCATTTCCGGCGTTCATTCCTGTGCCGGACAGTCCAAAGCTGACATGGACAAGGGTGAATGGAAATATGTGGCCAAAGGCACTTGCAAGGACATGAAGGGCTTGTCCATGGACGACGTCAAGGCCATGAAGAAGGGCTGATGGCCTTTGCGCTCTTGTGAATGTGCCCAAGCCGTGACCATGCCTGATCGATTAAGCAACCCAGGCGCCGCAGCCACGCCGGTGGTGGGGATCGGCTGGCGCCATCCCCACTACGATGCGTTGCTGGAACGCCGTCCGGCGCTGGGGTTTCTCGAAGTTCATTCGGAAAACTTCTTTGCCGAGGGCGGCGCGGCGTTGGCCGTGCTGGAACAGGCGCGCGCACACTATTCGCTCAGTTTGCACGGTGTCGGCTTGTCGCTGGGCGCGGTCGCCGGTGTCGACCCCTGGCATCTGGACCAGCTCGACCGACTGGTGCAGCGCATGGAGCCGGTGCGCGTGAGCGACCACGCCAGTTTTGCCCGCGGTCGTTTCAACGGCGCCACGGTCCACGCCGCTGATTTGCTGCCGATTCCGTTCAGCCACGAGGCGCTGGACGTGTTGTGCGCCAATGTGCAGCGGGTGCAAGACCGCCTCCAGCGGCGTTTCATGGTGGAAAACATCTCCAGCTACCTGCGCTGGAAGACGCTGTCAGACGCCCCGCCGCTGTCCGAGCCCGACTTTTTGTCGGCCTTGGCGCGGCGCACCGGCTGCGCCCTGCTGGTGGATGTGAACAATATTTACGTCAACGCCCTGAATGCGCAACGCCACGGTGCGGTCGGCGACCCGGTGCAACACTGCCTGAGCTGGCTGGACGCCATGGCGCCCGCCGATGTGGGGGAAATCCATCTGGCGGGTCACTGCCGGGTGAGCGCGGTGCCGGGCGACGCTTCCTTGGGCGAGATCGTGATTGACGACCACGGCAGCCGGGTGTGCGAGGAAGTCTGGCGTATTTACCAGCACGCGGTCCAGCGTTTTGGGCTCATCCCCACCCTGATTGAATGGGACACCGATATTCCCGCGCTGGACGTGCTGCTGGATGAGGCTGCGCGTGCCAGCGCCATGAGCCAAGCCGCCAGCGGGGTGTCGCCATGAGCGCCTTGGCCGCCCAGCAGCAGGCACTGCTGGAAGCACTGTGGGCGTGGCCACCCGACGATGCTATAAATAATATAGCATTTTACGTAGATAGCACGGGGGCTAGAGGGCTAAAAGTCTATCAAGCCAACGGGCACGCCGCAGCCGAACGGGCTGTGCAGGCGGCCTATCCGGTGCTGACCCAATTGCTGGGTGTGGAGAGTTTGAGCGCGCTGGCCCGCGCCTTGTGGCATGCCCATCCGCCGCTTCGGGGCGACTTGGCCCAGTGGGGCGGTGAACTGGCCGATTTTGTGCGGGTCAGCGAACAGCTGGCGACCGAACCCTATCTGGCCGACGTGGCGCGCGTGGAGTGGGCCTTGCACCGCAGCGCCAGTGCCGCCAACCCAACGCCGGACCACGCCAGCTTCGCCCTGCTGCTGCAGCATGACCCCGCTGCGTTGCAGTTGCGTCTGGCGCCGGGTTGTGTCGTGGTGCCAAGCCAGTGGCCGGTGGCCAGCATCGTGGGCGCGCATCTGGAGCAGACGCCGGGCCAACATCTGGACCTGCGCGAGGTGCGCCTGCGCCTGCGTGCGGGCGTGGCCGAGGC
>NZ_DHXT01000131.1:34543-36714 GCF_002413825.1 Rhodoferax sp. UBA5149 | reverse complement strand
GTTGATCACCACCAGGTCGGCCAACTCCATCACGCCTTTCTTGATGGCTTGCAAGTCGTCGCCCGCGTTGGGCAACTGCATCAGCACAAACATGTCGGTCATATTGGCCACCGCC
Source organism: Rhodoferax sp. UBA5149 (assembly GCF_002413825.1). Taxonomy (GTDB): domain Bacteria; phylum Pseudomonadota; class Gammaproteobacteria; order Burkholderiales; family Burkholderiaceae_C; genus Rhodoferax. The sequence goes on along the minus strand of NZ_DHXT01000131.1, from coordinate 36,599 downwards.
GTCTCCGACTGCCCGACGCCCACGGTCTCGACGATCACGATGTCGTAGCCTGCCGCCTCGCAGACCAGCATGGCCTCGCGCGTTTTCTCGGCGACGCCGCCCAGCGTGCCGCTTGATGGGCTGGGGCGAATGTAGGCCTGCTCATGCACCGACAACTTCTCCATGCGCGTCTTGTCGCCCAGGATGGAGCCACCCGAAACCGTGCTGGAGGGGTCGATGGTCAGCACCGCCACGCGGTGGCCTTGGGCTATCAGGTACAAGCCCAGCACTTCGATGAAGGTGGATTTGCCGACGCCCGGCACGCCGCTGATGCCCAAGCGGAAAGACTTGCCGGTGTGCGGCAGCAGGGCTGTGAGCAGTTCATCGGCCTGCGCGCGGTGGTCGGCGCGGGTCGATTCGAGCAGCGTGATGGCCTTGGCGATGGCGCGGCGCTGCTGGGCACCTGTGGCCTGGACGATGGCGGCGACGGAAATCACCATTTCATTCAGGCAATCGCCTTCTTGATTTGCTCCAGCACGTCTTTTGCACTGGCCGGGATGGGCGTACCGGGGCCGTAAATGCCTTTGACGCCCGCCTCATAGAGCATTTCGTAATCTTGTCGCGGAATCACGCCGCCGACGAAGACGATGATGTCGTCGGCGCCTTGCTTCTTGAGCTCGGCGATGATGGCCGGCACCAGGGTTTTGTGGCCTGCTGCGAGTGTTGATACGCCCACGGCATGGACATCGTTTTCAATCGCCTGGCGCGCGCACTCCTCAGGGGTCTGGAACAGCGGGCCCATGTCCACGTCAAAGCCAAGGTCGGCAAAGGCGGTGGCCACCACTTTGGCACCCCGGTCATGGCCGTCCTGGCCCAATTTGGAAATCATCACCCGCGGGCGACGGCCCTCTTTTTCGGCAAAGGCGTTGATTTCAGTTTTGAGGGCATCCCAGCCCTCCGCCGAGTCATAAGCTGCTGCATACACGCCGGTCACCTTTTGTGTGTCGGCGCGGTGGCGCCCGTAAACTGTTTCCAGCGCGTCGCTCACCTCGCCCACGGTGGCGCGCAAACGCATGGCTTTGATCACCAGATCGAGTAAGTTGCCCGTATTCGACTCTGCTGCGGAAGTGATAGCAGCCAACGCAGCATTGACGAGGGCTACATCACGATTTTGTCTAATAAGCTTCAGACGTTCGATCTGCCCGTCGCGCACCGCCACGTTGTCGATGTCGCGGGTTTCAATCGCATCTTCGGTCTTGAGTTTGTATTTGTTGACGCCGACGATCACATCTTTGCCGCTGTCGATGCGGGCCTGCTTCTCGGCCGCCGCCGCTTCAATTTTCAGCTTGGCCCAGCCGCTGTCCACGGCCTTGGTCATGCCGCCCATGGCCTCGACTTCTTCGATGATGGTCCACGCGGCGTCTGCCATGTCCTGCGTCAGCTTCTCCATCATGTAGGAACCGGCCCAGGGGTCGATCACGTTGGTGATGTGGGTCTCTTCCTGGATTATGAGCTGGGTGTTGCGGGCGATGCGCGAGCTGAACTCAGTCGGCAAGGCAATCGCTTCGTCAAAGCTGTTGGTATGCAGGCTTTGCGTGCCGCCGAACACGGCCGCCATGGCTTCGATGGTGGTGCGTACCACGTTGTTGTACGGATCCTGCTCGGTCAGGCTCCAGCCGCTGGTCTGGCAGTGGGTGCGCAGCATCAGGCTCTTGGGCGACTTGGCGTCGAAGCCCTTCATGATGCGACACCAGAGCAGGCGCGCGGCCCGCATCTTGGCCACTTCCAGGTAGAAATTCATGCCGATGGCCCAGAAGAAGCTCAGGCGCCCGGCAAACTCGTCCACGTCCATGCCTTTGGCGATGGCCGTCTTCACATACTCCTTGCCGTCGGCCAGCGTGAAGGCCAGTTCCAGCGCCTGATTGGCGCCGGCTTCCTGCATGTGGTAGCCGCTGATGGAAATCGAGTTGAACTTTGGCATGTTCTTGGCCGTGTACTCGATGATGTCGCCAATGATGCGCATGCTGGGCGCGGGCGGGTAGATGTAGGTGTTGCGCACCATGAACTCTTTCAGAAT
>NZ_DHXT01000131.1:5073-34275 GCF_002413825.1 Rhodoferax sp. UBA5149 | reverse complement strand
ACGGCGCCGTTCATGGTCATGGAGACGCTCACCTTGTCCAACGGAATTTCGTTGAACAGTATCTTCATGTCTTCCACCGAGTCAATCGCCACACCGGCCTTGCCGACGTCACCGGTGACGCGCGGATGGTCGCTGTCGTAGCCACGGTGCGTGGCCAGGTCGAAGGCCACGCTGACGCCCTGCCCGCCGGCGGCGAGCGCCTTGCGGTAAAACGCGTTGGACTCTTCGGCGGTGGAAAAGCCCGCGTATTGCCGGATGGTCCAAGGCCGCACCGCGTACATGGTGGCCTGTGGTCCGCGCAGGTAGGGCTCAAACCCCGGCAAGGTGTTGGCGTAGGGCAGGTTCTGGGTGTCGGCGGCGGTGTACAGCGGCTTGACCGTGATGCCGTCCGGCGTGTGCCAGTTGAGGGCATCCACATTGCCACCGGGGGCAGACTTGGCGGCCGCTTTGGCCCATGCCTCGAGGCTGGCGGACTGAAATTCAGGATTGTTTTGGGTCATGACGGATGCCGTTTGCAATGAGTTTATCGAAATGATCTGGCACCGAACAGGCCCGAACCGATGCGGCCCCGAGCGTATTTCAGTGAATAGCTGCTAGTTTACGTTATTTATAATTATTGATTCAAAATATTATTTTCGGCTTACAATTCAGTCCATGGCCGCACTTTCTCTATCGCCCCACGCACTCTATGAAGAGGTGGCTGAACTCCTGCGTCAGCGGATTTTCAAACGTGAACTGGAGCCCGGCAGCTGGATTGACGAGCTGAAAATTGCCGAAGCCTATGGCATCAGCCGCACCCCCCTGCGTGAAGCGCTCAAAGTGCTGGCGGCCGAAGGCCTGGTCACCATGAAAGTGCGGCGTGGCGCCTACGTAACCGAGGTGTCCGAGCGCGACCTGGCCGACGTGTACCACTTGCTCAGCCTGCTGGAGGCTGACGCGGCCGGCGTGGTCGCCACAAACGCCACGGCATCCCAAATCGAAGAGTTGCAGGCACTGCACGCTGAACTGGAAGCGGCGGCCAACCCGGAGCGGCAAGACCGGGAACTCTTTTTCGAGCTCAACGAACGTTTTCACATGCGGCTGCTGGAGATTGCCAACAACCGCTGGCGCGACCAGATGGTGGGCGACTTGCGCAAGGTCATGAAGCTCAACCGCCACAACTCTCTGCTCAAATCAGGCCGCATCGACGAATCACTGAATGAACATCGTGCCTTGATGGCGGCCATCGCAGCGCGCGACACGGCGCTCACCGTGCAGCGAATGCAGGAACACTTCAGGAACGGTCTGGAAGCAGCCGCCTGAAGGCCGCAGCTGACCGGCCATCAGAATGCATAAAAGGGGCCGGTGACCGAGCCACTTCCGAGCGTGGATGTCTTTCCCTCGATGCCGAAAAATACCCGGCGACCGTAAAAGAAGGGCAAGCCCCAGTCAAAAGAATTCAGGTTACCAGTGCCCGCCAAGGTCGGAAGCACGTTATTAACTCCACCGGCAAAAAGCGACAACGCATTGTCAATGGAAAACGAAATAACGGGACTCGTCAGCCCATTGGTGCCCACCAGCGTGGCCGACAAAGTGGTGGGCAACGTTGGACAATAAAAACCGGGGGCGCTAGTGCCGCATTTGGTAATCGCGGTGGAATCAAAAAACAGGCCATTGGAGCCCGAGTCGATAAAGCTTTTCGTAAGGCTTTGCACCCCAAGCCGGGTGGTGATGTAGCCAGTCGAGGCGTCAGCCGTCAGAACCGTTCCGGCCGACCATTGGTTGTTGGACTGTGTGCCAATGCCGAAAATCAGCGATCCGATCAGCCTGGGTGCGCCGACCGAACTGACGGCTGGCAAATCGATCAGCACGCCGTTTTTGTCTACCGCAAACAAGGGCACCGGGTTCTTCACCTGCTGGGCAATCGCTGCGGTCGAACCGGTGCAGCCAACGTTGTCGCAGGTGAAATAAACATCGTTGCCGGGGTTGCCGGTACACCGCGACCCACAGTCTTCCTTGAACAAGCCAAGCCCAATGATGCCGTTCGCGCCGAGCATTTTCGCTGTGGTGATTGCCGTGCCACCTACCGCACACCCCAATGGGGGGTTATTGAATGCCGGGTCGGCGATGACTTGAATCGGCACACTGGCTGCAGTCTTGCCGCCCAGCACAATATCGGCCGTCGCCACCGGGCCCCAGGCAAAGCTGTTGTCGAGAAACTGCGCGCAATTGAGCAGAGGAAAACCGCTGTCGCCGGTCAGCCGATTCAGATTCAAGGCGGGCGCCATCGCGCTGGACAACAGTCGCACGCCAAAAGAGCCGGTATCCACGAGCACATGGTCAATGGTCTGGCATTGCGTGGTGCTGCCCGGACTGCAGACAGTGACCGTGGTGTACAGGCGGTTGACGTTGTAGCCAGTGTCTTTGGGGCCCGCATCCACAGTGACCTCGAGTAGGTTGCTGACCGCAGGCGGACTGGGCAGGTTATTTAAGGGCGGCGTGCCCGCCAAGCTGGTCTGGGTCGGCGCCGATCCGCCACCACCACCGCAGGCCGTGACCAGGGTCACCAGCAAGGCCGCCATGGCGGCACGACTGAAAAATTTATTGAAGAACATCATTGATATTGACACCAGCGGGGATCAAACCCGGCGCATAAGCGTGCCCAAAAAAGTTTCGCATGCGTCCGTTGGAGCGGACCACCAGGCCATCGCGCGCCATGTTCACCGGCGCACCACGCCTGCCGCTCTCGCGGGCCTGCTCGGTCTCACGCTTGAAGGTCGTGAAATAGCCACCCAGCAGGGCACTCAAGTCCGGCAACACCGGCCCGCGCCAGGCCACGGCGAAAACCAACCCCGCAGGCGTTGCATATTCCTGAACGCTGGTTCCATTTTCAAGCAGTGTCTCGTGAACCGTGTAAAGGCTGGAGCGCGCGACTGGCGTGGCGGCTAGCGTTTTGGCGCCCGGCGCCGGGTTGGCAGATACCGCCGCCGGGAGCACTGAGGGGGCTTGTCCCAACGTCGCCATGGCCGCGCCCGCACTGGCCGCCAGCAGCAGGCCGAGCAGCAGCAGTCGAGCCTTATCGTTCCAAAAATTCTGTTTCATCATTTGTCATCCGCCTCCGTTCGCGTCTTCTGCATCGCGTCCTCAACCGACTTCTTGACCTGATCCTGCAACTGCTGGCTTTGTTGCTGCGGCGTGGTCACCGCAGAGGAAACGCCAGCCGGGGTTGCGGGCGACATGCCCCCGACTGAGAGCGCTCCCAGTTGCTTCTTGGCCAGCACCCCGACCACCGCTACAGCGATCAATAAACTTAAAACACCAAAGACCATCCTCATGTCGCGTCCCCCCTTTTTTTCCTGCGCTAACTTTCACGTCAAACCAAAAGCCGGTGGCTCACTCCACTTCCAGGCGCAACTCCCGCTCCGCCAGGCGCTGTTTTTCGTCCTGTACCTGCATCGTCAGCCGGTGTTTTCCAGCCGGTATCTGCGCATTCTCCAGTGAAAAGCCCTCCTGGGTCACTTTGACGAACTTGGTAATGCGGCTGGTAATGTCAATCTTGAATGCGCCGTACAGCACTTTGAAGGTGGCCGGGTCTATGGGCGCGTCGGCCTGGCTTTTGAATTGCACCGCGATGGCAAACGGGGCTTTGACTTTGAGGTCTGACACCGGCTCCGGCTTGAGGATGTCAATCAGCGGCACGACGGCGCGGGGGCGTAGCGCCGGTTGTTCATTGAAGCCGTCTTCTCCTCTGAATTCCCGGGCCTCGGCCGGCGTGACCAGCCAGCCATCGGCCACCGGCGCCAAGGCGCCACGTTCACCATCAGTGCTGTTTGCGGCTTGAGCCCCCGTGAATGCTACGTAGAAAGCTATAAAAACAATAGCAAAAAAACTTGCTCTGCGGAACATCATTTAATCTCCTCCATGGCCACCATTGAAGCACCATAAGCGTCGGAACATAACGCATTATTACGACGTGTGCCTGAGTTGGCACAGGCCTGGCTGGTTACCGTTTGCGAGCTGCTCATGAGTGTCACCAATTTGGCCTGTCCCTGCGCATCATTGAGTGATGAGACAAAGGGCCCGGCTTTGTTGGCGGCCAGCGGGCCGAGGTCGCGCGGGCCAGCCGCCACCATGACCAGCAAGTTGTCCATGCCCAACGGGCCGGCGGCCTTGATGCGCCAGTTGGGGCGCGGCAGCAGGAGCTTCTGGCTGGCTTCAATTTTGTTATCCTGGTCGAACATCTGGCGCAAGGCCTGCTCGACCGTCAAAGGCGCGGGCGCGATTACCGCCACCGGCACAGGGGCTGGTGGCGTGGAATCTGCGCGTGGGGAAAAGAAACTTTGATATCGAAGTAACCCCTGCGTCACCAATAAAGCCCATCCACTAAATTTTTTATAGCAAAAATCGCCTATTTATTGGTGTGCCCGGAGGGGATCGAACCCCCGACCCACGCCTTAGAAGGGCGTTGCTCTATCCAACTGAGCTACGGGCACATGTTATTTCTCAGCAGATTATGTGCTCCGCTTGAAAAACTCACTGTCATGTCTGATGGCAATTTCACCGGGGAAATCCCACCAGTGTTACTCCGGCGTTACCCGGAGAAACAAAAAAGCCCACATGAAGTGAGCTAAGTTGTTGATTTATATGGTCGGGGCGAAAGGATTCGAACCTTCGACCCTCTGGTCCCAAACCAGATGCGCTACCAGGCTGCGCTACGCCCCGACATGCTGGTATTGTAACGGCTCGCACCACCGATTCCGGCGTGGCGCGGGCATTTGACGTGGAATAAACGAGCGAGATTCAACAGAAACAGGACTCCGCGCGCCCGTGCCGTCGGTATACAGTCTGTCCATGTCATCTCAACCACCCCCGCTTCCGTGGCTTGCGCCGGGTCAAGACTTTCCTCCCGTTAGTCAGGCTTGGGGTGAAAATTCTCCCGCTCCAGGACTGCTGGCCGCTGGTGGCGTGCTGGATATTGACACTTTACGTCACGCCTATAGCCAAGGCATTTTTCCCTGGTTCAGCCAGGGGCAGCCCACGCTATGGTGGAGCCCCGATCCCAGAATGGTGCTCGATGTCTCCAAATTCCGGCTGCACCCGTCATTCAGAAAAACACTTCAGAAATTTCGCAAAACGGTGGGCTGTGAAATTCGAATGGACTCTGCTTTTGAACAGGTCATTCAAGCCTGCTCAAGCAGCCCGCGCGAAGGCCAGGCGGGCACGTGGATCGTGTCTGACATGATCGCGGCCTACGTCGACCTGCACCGGGCCGGCCTTGCCCACAGCGTGGAAACGTGGGTCAATGGCAAACTCGCCGGCGGGCTGTACTGCGTTGCACTGGGAAAATCCGTGTTCGGCGAATCCATGTTCAGCCGGTCAACCGACGCCTCCAAAATTGCACTCGCGGCGCTGGTTGGTTTTTGCCGCCACCACCACATCCGGCAGATTGATTGCCAGCAAAACACCCGCCATCTGGCCTCCCTGGGCGCAGGTGAAATCTCTCGTGATCTGTTTGTGCAACAAGTGATGTCCGGTCTCTCCCAAACGGCGCCGGTCTGGCAGTTTGACCCCCTATACTGGCGAGAACTATTGCCTTCAAAGTCAACTCAAACGTGACGCATCTCAAGGACCTCCCGCTACAGGCGCTGCAGTTTTATGCAACGGCGCCTTATCCCTGCAGCTATCTGCCAGGAAAACAGGCCAGGTCGCAAGTGGCAACGCCCAGCCATTTGATCAACAACGCCACCTATTCCGAGCTCGTCAGCCAAGGTTTCAGACGCAGTGGCATGTTTACCTACCGCCCCTATTGCGACGGATGCCATGCCTGCACACCGTTGCGGGTTCTTGTCAACGATTTCCGACCAGGCAGGAGTCAGCGACGCGCGTGGTCACGTCATTCCAACCTGCAGGTCAGAGTGCTGAAACTGTGCTTTGTGCAGGAACACTACAGTTTGTATCTCCGCTATCAAAATCGGCGGCACGCTGGTGGCGGCATGGACCAGGACAGCATCGACCAGTACACGCAATTTCTACTGCAAAGCCGGGTGAACTCGCGACTGGTTGAATTCCGCGAAACGCTGGCTGACGGCACACCGGGCGCATTGAAAATGATCTCGATACTGGACGTGCTCGATGATGGCATTTCGGCGGTCTACACTTTTTATGAGCCTGAATCTGCTAGCAGCTACGGCACCTACAACGTCTTGTGGCAAATTGCACAAGCCAAGATACTCAAGCTTCCTTATGTCTACCTGGGCTACTGGATTAACAAAAGTCAAAAAATGAACTACAAAGCAAGATTCACGCCCTTGGAATTACATGTGGCCGGGGTATGGGTTGCCGGCAACCCAACATAAGGTCTCCACAGTGACGCCCCCGCAGCGCCGTTCAATATTTCACCAGATAAAATGACGAGCGCGCAGATCAGGAGTACCCATGCGAAAAACCGATTCAGGCATTGCCGTTACCCCAACCGTCCAGGTCATCGAACGCATGTTTGCGCTCATGGACGTTTTGGCGTCCCGGGAAGAAGCGATTTCACTTAAAGAAATCAGTGAAAAAACCGGCCTGCATCCATCGACTACACATCGCTTATTGAATGATCTGGCCACCGGGCGTTTTGTGGATCGGCCACAACCGGGCAGCTATCGGCTGGGCATGCGCCTGCTTGAGCTGGGAAACCTGGTCAAAAGTCGTCTCAATGTACGCGATGCAGCGCTGGTGCCCATGCGGGAACTGCACAAATTGACCCAGCAACCCGTCAATTTGAGCATGCGTCAGGGCGACGAGATTGTCTATATCGAACGTACTTACAGCGAGCGCTCTGGCATGCAAGTGGTTCGCGCCATCGGCGGGCGTGCCCCCTTGCATCTGACTTCCGTGGGTAAACTGTTCCTGGCGGCGGACGATCCGCAGCGGGTTCGCGCCTACGCCACACGTACGGGTTTGAGCGGTCACACCAAAAACAGCCTGACCCAATTGCCAGCCTTGGAACGAGAACTGTCAAAGGTGCGCCAGTACGGCAATGCGCATGACAACGAAGAGCTGGAACTGGGCGTGCGCTGCATGGCCGCCGGCATCTACGACGACCAAGGCACGCTGGTGGCGGGCTTGTCCATTTCTGCACCCGCCGAGCGACTGGAAGAAGAATGGCTACCCAAGCTTCAGGCTACCGCCCGAGAGATTTCAACGACTTTGGGCTATCAACCTGACTCGGCCCGCTAACCGAGAATCCGTCACCCGCCACTAGCGAAGGGTGGCAACTTTATCAGCCGTTACAGCGCTAGCCAGAGGCACTGCACGCACTGCGGCAGGGGGAATCGACTCCACCCAGTGCCGGACACGTTCCGCGTCGCCAATACGGCTGAGCTTGCCGGCCGAATCAAGAAAAACCATGATGAGCTTGCGTCCGGCAACTTTGGCCTGCATGACGAGGCACTGACCGGCTTCGTTGATATAGCCGGTCTTCTGCAAACCAATGTCCCATGACGGATTCTTCACCAGGCGATTCGTGTTGTTATATTGAAGCGTTCGGTTTCCGACGGCCACCTGGTGTCCGGGCGACGTGGACAACTCACGCAAAGTCGGATCCCCATAGGCAACATTGACCAGTTTGACCAGATCCCGTGCGCTGGACTGATTTTTGCTGGAGAGTCCGGTGGGCTCGACATAATTGGTGTCGTTCATGCCAATCAATCGCGCTTTCGCATTCATCAGGCCAACAAAGACCGGCAGTCCACCGGGATAAGTGCGGCCAAGCGCGTGCGCCGCGCGGTTTTCACTTGACATCAAAGCCAGATGCAATAGCTCACCTCGACTCAGCTCGGTACCCACCCTCAGGCGCGATGAACTACCTTTTTCCGTATCCACATCGGCCTGAGAAATGGTGATCACTTCATCCATGGGCAAATGGGCCTCACTGACGACCACACCCGTCATGAGCTTGGTGAGAGAAGCAATAGGCAAGACAGCCTGATCATTCTTGCTGAACAACACCTCACTGGTATCCTGGTCGATCACCAGTGCCACGCTGGATTTCAAATCCAGCGCGTCGTGCGCACCATGTAAGCCTGCAATCTGCCCAAACGAGGGGTGGAGTGACACAGCCTCAGCGCGAACGACCGATTTACGCTTGACAACACCAACTGTTTTGGAGACTCTTCGTTTGGTGACGACCGTGCTTTTGGATGCCTTGATAACTTGGCGCTTTCTCTGGGCGGCATTGGCCGGAGGCAGCGAGACGGCGAGAACGAAAACCGTCAAACCAAAGAAAAGGAGTATTCGGCGCACAATATTTCCAAACGTAATCTGATGAGAACAGAACATGGATCCATCTCCGGACTTATTTCTCTATGTCGCGAGTTTATACAAAAAAGTCGCGCAATATCAAATACTTGCGCGACTTTCTTAAACAAGAACCTAAAAATAAGTAGTTACCCTAACCCTGTGCGGCCACCCGATCGGCTTTGCTCTGCAATTTGTTAAGTGCACTCAGGTAGGCTTTGGCGGACGCCACAATGATATCGGGGTCGGCCCCGACGCCGTTAACCACCCGCCCGCTGTTCTGCAAACGCACTGTGACCTCACCCTGACTTTCTGTCGAACCGCTGATGGCGTTGACAGAATAAAGCACCATTTCTGCACCGCTTTTGACGTGTGCCTCGATCGCTTTGAGGGATGCGTCTACCGGACCATCCCCATCCGACGAGCTTTTCACTTCCTTGCCGTCAACAGTGAAAACAATACTCGCCTGTGGACGCTCGCCCGTTTCGCTGTGTTGCGACAGTGAGACAAAACTGTACTGATCCTTCTCGTGCGCCACATTCCCGTCACTTACCAGCGCCAAAATGTCTTCGTCAAAAATTTCGCTCTTACGATCAGCCAGCTCCTTGAATCTGGTGAAAGCGGAGTTGATGTCGGCCTCGCTTTCCATCTGCACGCCCAACTCCTGCAGGCGTTGCTTAAAGGCGTTGCGCCCGCTGAGTTTGCCCAGAACAATTTTGTTAGCGGTCCAGCCAACGTCCTCTGCGCGCATGATTTCATAGGTGTCGCGCGCCTTCAGGACGCCGTCCTGGTGAATGCCAGAGGCATGGGCAAAAGCATTGGCACCGACCACCGCCTTGTTGGGCTGAACCACAAAACCGGTGGTCTGGCTGACCATGCGGCTGGCAGCCAGGATGTGTTTGGTGTCAATATTCAAATCCAAGCCGAAATAATCCCGACGCGTCTTGACGGCCATGACGATTTCCTCAAGGCTGCAATTACCTGCCCGTTCGCCCAAGCCGTTGATGGTGCACTCCACCTGACGGGCACCGCCGATTTTCACGCCCGCCAATGAATTGGCGACCGCCATGCCCAGATCGTTGTGGCAATGAACGGACCAGATGGCTTTGTCCGAATTTGGAATCCGCTCGCGCAGGTTCTTGATGAAATTACCATAGAGCTCCGGCACGGCGTAACCCACCGTGTCAGGAACGTTGATGGTAGTAGCGCCCTCGCTGATCGCGGCTTCCAGGACCCGGCACAAGAAATCAACATCGCTTCGGTACCCGTCCTCCGGACTGAACTCGACATCGTCAACCAGGTTGCGCGCAAAGCGCACGGCAAGCCTGGCCTGCTCGAACACCTGATCAGGCGTCATGCGCAGTTTTTTCTCCATATGCAATGCCGACGTTGCAATGAAGGTGTGGATACGAGCGCTATTGGCTCCTTTGAGTGCTTCGGCCGCGCGTGAAATATCCCGGTCGTTGGCGCGGGACAGTGAACAGATGGTTGAATCCTTGATGGCATTGGCAATGCACTGCACGGCCTCGAAGTCACCGTTCGAGCTCGCCGCAAAACCGGCTTCGATGACGTCAACCTTCAAACGCTCCAGCTGGCGGGCAATGCGCAGCTTTTCGTCTTTGTTCATGGACGCACCAGGCGACTGCTCGCCGTCACGCAAAGTCGTATCAAAAATAATCAATTTGTCAGCCATCTGGTTTCTCCTGTGTTCCTGAAAATCCGCAATCTAAAAATCGGCGCAATAAAACAAAAAGCCCGTTGCGGATGCATACGGGCTTTTGGTTTGGGTGAGCGCGTGCGCTACCGTCTCCGCCCGTCAGGCGATAGCAGCAGCGCTAGCAACATCTTTTTCATGATCTCAATGTACCACAAGTTTTTGGGCAGCAAAATAGGGCCTCGCCTACCCCGCATCATTCACTCGTGAAGACCTCGTTCATCAGGCTCCTCAGTCGACATGCTGATGACACTGGTCTGCACACCCTTGGCCTTGCGCCAGACGTAAACAATGTACCCACTGAAGCCATAGGCCACAAAGATACCAAACAGGACAATGGGCGGATCGATGTTAATGACAGCAATAACCAATGCGATCAACACAATCACGGCAAAGGGCACACTCTTTTTCATGTGAACATCTTTGAAGCTGTAAAACGGGACGTTGGTGACCATGGTTAGCCCCGCATACAAGGCCAATGCAAACATGATCCAGGGAATCGAAACTCCCCACAATGCATCAGTACCTTTGATCCCGGACTCGGTCAGCAACCAGATAAACCCGGCGATCAAAGCAGCTGCAGCTGGCGACGGAAGACCCTGAAAATAGCGTTTATCAACGACTCCGGTGTTGACATTGAAACGGGCCAGCCGCAAGGTAGCACAAGCACAATAGACGAAGGCGGCAATCCAGCCCCAGCGTCCCAGACTTTTGAGCGCCCACACATATGAAATGAGTGCCGGGGCTGCGCCAAAAGACACCATGTCCGAGAGTGAATCCATCTGTTCGCCAAACGCACTTTGCGTGTTCGTCATGCGAGCGACCCGTCCATCGAGGCTGTCAAGCACCATGGCACAAAAAACACCCACAGCGGACAGATCGAATCGGCCATTGATGGCCATGACAATGGCATAAAAGCCACCAAAGAGTGCCGCCAGCGTAAACAGATTGGGCAATATGTAAATGCCCTTTCGGCGCTTTCTCACGACCACGGCATCGCCTTCGGCAAAGTCTGCTTCGTTCCCGTCATGCATAGAATTGGCCTCCAGCCTTTCATAATAACAAAGGCCACCGAAGTGGCCTTTGTTACGGGAGTCGTGTGACTCAGTTGCGGGTCTGATCGACGAGCTTGTTCTTTTTGATCCAGGGCATCATCGCGCGAAGTTTTTCGCCGACTTGTTCAATCTGATGCTCTGACGTCAAACGGCGACGGCTCAGCAAAGTGGGTGCGCCAGCCTTGTTTTCCAGGATGAAGCTCTTCGCGTATTCACCAGTCTGAATGTCTTTCAGACACTGACGCATCGCGTCTTTGGTGGCGCTGGTCACAATCCTTGGACCGGTGACGTACTCGCCATATTCGGCGTTGTTGGAGATGGAGTAATTCATGTTGGCGATACCGCCTTCATAAATCATGTCCACAATCAACTTGAGTTCGTGCAGGCACTCGAAATAGGCCATCTCAGGGGCATAACCGGCTTCGACCAAGGTCTCGAAACCGGCCTTGATCAACTCAACGGTGCCGCCGCACAAAACAGCCTGTTCGCCGAACAGGTCGGTCTCAGTTTCTTCGCGGAAATTGGTTTCAATGATGCCAGCCTTGCCGCCGCCGTTGGCCATGGCGTAGCTCAGGGCCAGGTCGCGTGTGCGGCCAGACTTGTCTTGATGAATGGCGATCAGGTGGGGCACCCCACCACCCTGCGCATAAGTGCCTCGCACTGTGTGGCCAGGGGCCTTGGGCGCCACCATCCAGACATCCAGATCTGCGCGGGGGCTCACCAAACCGTAGTGAACGTTGAAGCCGTGCGCGAACACCAGGGACGCACCCTGCTTGATGTTAGGCTCGATATCGTTGGTATAAACCGCTGCAATTTGCTCGTCGGGCAACAAAATCATGACCACATCGGCAGCTTTGACCGCCTCAGCGACTTCAGCAACCTTGAGACCGGCTTTTTCAACTTTGGGCCAAGAAGCGCCGCCTTTGCGCAAACCCACGACAACTTTCACGCCGCTGTCGTTAAGATTCTGGGCGTGCGCATGACCCTGGCTACCGTAGCCAATGATCGCAACCGTCTTGCCTTTGATGAGACTCAGATCGCAGTCTTTGTCGTAAAAAACTTTCATTTCTCTCTCCGTTGTAAAAATTTAAACTCTCAAAATACGTTCACCGCGGCCAATACCGCTGGAGCCGGTACGGACGGTTTCCAGAATCGCACCATGCTCGATAGCCTCCAGAAACGCGTCATTCTTCGACTGGTCTCCGGTCAACTCAACGGTGTAGCTTTTCTCGGTCACGTCGATGATGCGACCCCGAAAAATGTCAGCCATGCGCTTCATTTCTTCACGTTCCTTACCCACGGCGCGCACCTTCACCATCATGAGCTCACGCTCAATGTAAGCACCCTCGGTCAGATCAACCACCTTCACGACTTCAATCAGACGGTTCAAGTGCTTGGTGATCTGCTCAATGACATCATCTGACCCGGTGGTCTGAATTGTCATTCGAGACAAGCTTGGATCCTCGGTCGGCGCCACCGTGAGCGATTCGATGTTGTAGCCACGGGCTGAAAAAAGACCGACAACGCGCGAAAGAGCGCCGGGCTCATTTTCCAGCAATACTGCAATGATATGTTTCATGATAAGAGACTCCTCTTTTCGCTGCCCTCCCCCTGCAGCGGTAACCACAGGGCTCGGCAAACAATAGATTCGTCAAAAGTTAGTTAAAGATCTTCAGAGCCAAGCAACATTTCGGTAATGCCGTTGCCAGCCTTTACCATGGGGAAGACATTTTCAGTGGGATCGGTGCGGAAATCCATGAAAACGGTGCGATCCTTCAGCTTGCGCGCTTCGCGCAACGCAGGCTCCACATCCTGCGCGCGTTCAATCAGCATACCGACGTGGCCATAGGCTTCCGCGAGTTTCACGAAATTGGGCAGCGCATCCATATAACTGTGGCTGTAACGTCCTTCATACTCAACTTCCTGCCATTGGCGAACCATGCCGAGATACCGGTTGTTGAGTGAAACTATCTTGATCGGGGTGTTGTACTGCAAACAGGTTGAGAGCTCCTGGATGCACATCTGCACAGAACCCTCTCCTGTAATGCAAAACACTTCGCTGTCAGGTTTTGCCAGCTTGATGCCCATGGCATACGGAATACCAACGCCCATGGTACCCAGGCCGCCGGAATTGATCCAGCGGCGCGGCTCGTCAAAGCGATAGTACTGTGCCGCCCACATCTGGTGCTGGCCGACGTCGGAGGTGATGTAGGTATCAACGTCTTTGGTCATGTTCCAGAGCGTCTCGACCACGTACTGCGGCTTGATGACATCGTTCTTGCCGTGGTCGTACTTGAGGCAATCGCGCTTGCGCCAACCCTCAATGGTGTCCCACCAGGCACCCAGTGCATTGGAATCCGGCTTGGCCGTACCCTCCTTGATCATCGCAATCATTTCGGACAGCACGTCTTTGACGTCTCCAACAATCGGGATGTCCACTCTCACGCGCTTGGAGATGCTGGACGGATCAATGTCAATGTGAATAATCTTGCGTTCATTCTGGGCAAAGTGCTTGGGATTGCCGATCACCCGGTCATCAAAGCGGGCGCCCACCGCCAGCAGAACGTCGCAATGTTGCATTGCGTTGTTCGCCTCCACCGTGCCGTGCATGCCCAGCATGCCCAGAAACTTGCGATCGCTTGCCGGATACGCGCCCAAGCCCATCAGCGTGTTGGTGCAGGGATAACCCAACATATCGACCAGCGTTCGGAGCTCCGCAGCGGCGTTACTCAAAATGACACCGCCACCGGTGTAAATATAAGGTCGTTTAGCCGCGAGCAAGAGCTGCAAGGCCTTGCGAATTTGCCCGCCGTGGCCTTTGCGCACCGGGTTGTAAGAGCGCATTTCCACGGTCGCTGGGTAGCCCGCAAAGGGGACCTTCTTAAAGGAAACATCTTTCGGGATATCCACCACCACCGGCCCAGGCCGCCCGGTACGGGCGATGTGAAAGGCCTTTTTCATGGTTTCAGCCAAGTCACGCGCATCCTTGACCAGGAAATTGTGTTTCACGATAGGGCGGGTGATGCCCACTGTGTCGCATTCCTGGAAAGCATCGAGCCCAATAGCGTGCGTGGGTACCTGCCCGGTCACGATCACCATGGGAATACTGTCCATGTAGGCCGTGGCAATACCGGTCACCGCATTGGTCACACCCGGACCGGACGTGACCAGGGCCACACCGACGTCACCGGTAGCGCGCGCATAGCCATCGGCGGCATGAACCGCCGCCTGCTCGTGCCGCACCAAAATGTGCTGGATCGTGTCTTGCTTGTAAAAAGCGTCGTAAATGTGAAGCACAGCGCCACCGGGGTAGCCCCAAACGTACTTCACGCCTTCAGCTTGCAATGCTTTGACGAGGATTTC
Source organism: Rhodoferax sp. UBA5149 (assembly GCF_002413825.1). Lineage (GTDB taxonomy): Bacteria > Pseudomonadota > Gammaproteobacteria > Burkholderiales > Burkholderiaceae_C > Rhodoferax. The sequence continues at coordinate 19,881 of NZ_DHXT01000131.1, read as the reverse complement.
GGCACCCCGAAGCTCTTGGTCACTTGACGCCGCTACGAGCGTTTTTCCTGCCATTGTTGATGTCTGACTTTTTACTGCGGTCGTTGTCGCCGCGGCCGAAGCAATTTCGGCTTTTGATATTTCCATGATGAACCTTTGTGAATTTCTCTAACGAAAGACCTTGGGTGCCCCTTCGCAAACACTTGTGGCGTCGCGTCGGAACTTAAGATCAAAGCCATGAGCGCACTGATTCTTGCGCCGAACCATGATCCGTTTGCCTTTTGAATTGCAAGTTAGATTATCGCATTGCACCAATTGAAACAGCAACGGGAAACCGGAAAAACGTCGTCTGGATGCGATAATTGATGGCAGACAGCACGCGAATCCGTTTTGAGCGCGTCAAAACGAGACCACCAAATTTCACGGCCTCTCAAAGGCAAAAACCTCTTGGCAACTGAACGAGAAATTTCTGATTTTCTGAAGAGCGTCGAAAAACGCGCATTCAAGCGATCGGTTTACCACGTCCGGAATGAGGAGTCTGCGCTGGACATCGTGCAAGACAGCATGATGAAGTTGGCCGAACATTACGGGCATAAACCTGCCGCCGAGTTGCCGATGCTGTTCCAACGCATCCTGTCCAACTGCACGCTGGACTGGTTTCGGCGCCAAAAGACCCGAAATGCGCTTTTTTCGAACATGAGCGATTTCGAATCCGCAGGGGAAGATGGAGAGTTTGATCTTCTGGAAACTTTAAACGTGCAAAGTCACTCAGATCAAACAGAAAGTGCGGAGAGCTCGACGCAACGGGCGCAAACCTTGCGTGAGATCGAGACTGAAATTCAGGAACTCCCGGCCCGTCAACGGGAAGCGTTCCTCATGCGTTACTGGGAGGAGCTGGACGTAGCAGAGACTGCTGCGGCCATGGGTTGTTCGGAAGGCAGTGTCAAGACACACTGCTCGCGGGCAGTTCAGGCCCTCGGCAAAGCATTAAGGGCGAAGGGAATAACACTATGACCAATTCGTATCAAAATCAACTTGCACAAGACCGTTTCGGGTTGTTGGTGACGGCGCGTCTGTCTGACGCAGCGGACGACCTCCCCTACGACATTTCAGAGCGTTTGCGCGCCGCTCGAGCGCAGGCATTGAGCAAACGAAAGGTTGCCGTCGTCCGGACTGCCACCAGCGTGGCGCTGTCTGGCGACACGGGAACGCTCACGTTTGGACATGAGGATCTCGGTTGGTGGGGTCGCGTGGCGGCGGCCATTCCCCTGTTGGCCTTGGTTATTGGCCTGATCGCCATCAATGTCATTCAAAATGAGAATCGCGCCAGCGAGATTGCCGAAATTGATGCCGCGCTATTGACAGATGATTTGCCTCCGGCGGCTTATACAGACCCGGGTTTTACACAATTTCTCAAGATCAGTGCGGGACAGAGTCAGTAGCTTGGACATGGCGATGTTCCTGCGGACCTCTGATCAACACAACCATCCATTCATCGCGAATGCGCTGTCTTTTGGGCTCGCTTTTTGTTTTCTGGCGGCTTTAAGTGCATCAGCATCCTGCGCCTTGGCGCAATCTTCCGTGAAGTCGTCCAATTCAGTCGCCTTGGCAACCAATTCGGGCACTCCGAAGATTTCTTCCAAACCAGCCTGGCAATACCTGACGCCCTCGCAGCAATTGTCACTCAAGCCTTTGGCTGCAAACTGGAATACCCTGGGAGAAGCTCAAAAACGGAAATGGATCGCCATCGCCAAGAATTATCCAAACTTGGCGCCGATGGAGCAGGCCAAGCTGCACAGCCGCATGACCGAATGGGTGTCGCTTAGCCAGCAGCAGCGTAATCAGGCACGATTGAATTTTGCCCGGTCCAAGCAACTCTCCCCCACCCAAAAGACGGCCACCTGGCAAGCCTACCAGGCACTCAGCCCTGAAGAAAAGAAAAAACTGGCGATTTCGGCCCCCCCCAAACCGGCCGGTGCCGCTGCGGCTGCGAAACCTGTCCCGCCTCAAAAATTGACGGTAGTCCCCATGACCAGGCAGACATCAACGCCAACGTCAAGAATATCTACCGCCAGCCAAGCGCTGAATCACAACACACTGCTGCCGCATCCACAGCCGCCGGTTGAACCTGCACCCGCGCAGAAAAACTGAATGACACAGGTGTTGGCTGGATGAACCCCGAGTTGAAGACCCCCGGTCTTGCCCGCCGTATGGCCTGCTGGCTGTATGAAGGCATGTTGATGTTTGGCGTGGCTTTCATTGCTGGCTATCTGTTTGGTACCCTGAGCCAAACGCGCAACGCCATGGAGAACCGCCATGCCCTTCAAGCATTTTTATTCGTTATTTTCGGCATCTATTTCGTGTGGCTGTGGGCCAAGGGGCAAACCCTGGCCATGAAAACCTGGGACATCCGGGTTGTGAATCGCTCTGGTCAACCCATCACACAAGCCCGCGCGTTGCTTCGCTATTTAATGAGTTGGCTCTGGTTTCTGCCGGCGCTGGCGGTGTCCGCACTCTTGAAACTGTCGGGCGCTGAATCTATCGTCATCGTCGTCGGTTGGGTGGCCGTATGGGCTATCCTGAGTCGCTTTCATCCGCAACAGCAGTTTTGGCACGACGAACTGGCGGGCACCCGGCTCGTTTCAACCCCTCGCGTGGGTCGATAGAACCGATAGGACTTTTGAACACCGCTGGCTACTACAACGGGCTACTGGATTTTCTGGAAACGTCGGTTGAACAGCCGTTCCTGGGCGATTGGCAAACGGAATAAATCCGCTCGGACGCCGTCCCGGCGTCCCTGCTCAAGGAACTGGTGCAGGCGGCAGGTCTCTCGCCCGCGCCTCGGCTTGATGAGGTTTAAATAGCCGACTCATCTTCCTCGCCGGTACGGATTCGCACCACGCGCTCCACGCTGGTCACAAATATCTTGCCGTCACCGATCTTGCCAGTGTGGGCCGCCTTCACGATCGCGTCCACGCAACGATCCACATCGTCGGTCTTCACCACCACTTCCACCTTGACCTTGGGCAGGAAGTCAACCACATACTCGGCACCGCGGTAGAGCTCGGTATGGCCTTTCTGGCGCCCAAAACCCTTGACCTCGGTCACGGTGAGTCCGGTGACACCACACTCGGCCAGTGCTTCGCGCACTTCTTCGAGTTTGAATGGTTTAACTATGGCGGTGATCTGTTTCATATTTAACTCCGTTAATCAGTTCGGGACAGCGCTGGCTCGCTATGCGTAGCCATGGTCTGTCCCGCAATGTTTCATTTTCAAGCGCGAAAGCGATTGGTAATAGGATAACGCCAATCCTTGCCGAAGCTGCGGTGGGTCACACGAATCCCCACCGGCGCCTGACGCCGCTTGTATTCGTTGATCTTGATCAGGCGCGTCACCTTTTCCACATCAGCTCGGGCAAACCCCGCCGCGATGATGCCCTCGATGCTTTGGTCATTCTCCATATACCGTTCCAGAATCGCATCGAGTACCTCATAGGCCGGCAAACTGTCCTGGTCCGTCTGGTCAGGGCGCAATTCGGCGCTGGGCGGGCGGGTGATGATGCGCTCCGGAATCGGCTCGCGCCCGGTGCCGTACGGATCGTTGGCGTTGCGCCAGCGTGCCAGCCGGAACACCGTGGTTTTGGCCAGGTCCTTGATCACGGCAAAGCCCCCCGCCATGTCGCCGTAGAGCGTGCAATAACCGGTGGCCATCTCGGACTTGTTGCCGGTCGTCAGCACGATGCTGCCAAATTTGTTGGAAAGCGCCATCAGCAGCGTGCCCCGAATGCGGGCCTGAATATTCTCTTCCGTCGCGTCTTCCGCCAGGCCCTTGAACTCACCCGCCAAAGATTTTTTGAAGGCTTCGAACTCCGGCACGATCGAAATTTCGTCGTAACGCACGCCCAGGCGCTCCGCCATGTCACGCGCGTCAATCCAGCTGATGTCAGCGGTATAGGGCGAGGGCATCATGACGGTGCGAACCCGGTCCTTGCCCAAGGCGTCGACCGCCACGGCCAGTACCAGGGCCGAGTCAATGCCGCCCGACAAGCCCAGAATCACGCTGGGGAAGCCGTTTTTTCCGATGTAGTCGCGCACACCCAGCACCAGCGCGTCCCACAGGTCGGCTTCGGGAGACCGCTCAGGCGCCACGTTTGCTACCAAATGAATAGCGGCTTGTGCCCGATGGACGAGGGCTACAAACATATTTTCTATAAAACTTGGGGCGCGCCCGGCGACCGCGCCGTCGGCGTTGAGGGCAAACGAGTGGCCTTCAAACACCACTTCGTCCTGCCCCCCCACCAGATGCGCATACACCAGCGGCAAGCCACAGGCCTGGACCCGGATGCGCATCATTTGCTCGCGCTCATCGCCCTTGCCCACATGAAACGGCGACGCGTTGATGACGGCCAGCAGCTCGGCACCGGCCTCTTTGCTTAACCTCGCGGGCTCTTCAAACCAGGCGTCCTCGCAGATCAATAGACCCACCTTGATCTTGTTGCCCGCTGCACCGGCTTCAAACACGCACACGCCCTGGCCCGGCGTGAAATAGCGTCGCTCGTCGAACACCTGGTAGTTGGGCAATTCCCGCTTGGCGTAGGTGGCCAGCACCGCGCCCTCGCACAACACGCTGGCGGCGTTGTGACGGCTTTGCACCGCCACCGAGCGGGTTCGGCTGTCGCCCCCCGTCGGGTGCCCGACCACCACGGTCATGTCTTTTAACCCAGCCAGCTCGCGGGCCACTGTTTTCACGGCATCATCACAGGCGGTGATGAAAGCGGGGCGCAAAAACAGGTCTTCCGCCGCGTAGCCGCAAATGGAGAGTTCCGGCGTCAGCAACAGGCGGACCCCGTCAGCGTAGGCCGAGCGCGCTGCGTCGATGATTTTTTGCGAGTTGCCAGCCAAGTCGCCCACCACGAAATTGAGTTGGGCAACGCAGAGTTTGAGTGTCATGGAGCGCAGGTGTGAAAAGAATGGGAAACAAGTGAAGCACGAGTCGAACGATTATGTCATCCGGGTACTGAACTCACCCGATGAAGTGAATAGCGCAGACTGGAACGAACTATTGAGTTGGCAGGCCGCGCCCACGCCCTTCATGCGACACGAGTACCTGGCGGCGCTCCACGCCAGCGGCAGTGCCACACCCGAGACCGGCTGGACGCCGCGCTTCATCCTGCTGGAACGCAACGGTACCCTGGTGGGCGCCTGCGCTCTTTACCTCAAAGCCCACTCCTACGGCGAGTATGTGTTTGACCACGCCTGGGCCAACGCCTATGCACAGCATGGCCTGGCCTATTACCCCAAAGCGGTGGTGTCGGTCCCCTTCACACCCGTGCCCGGTACCCGCTTGATGGCACGCAGCGCCGCTGATCGGGCCGTGCTGGCCAAGGCCATCATTCAGTGGTGCGAAGCGCAAGGACTGTCTTCCCTGCACGTGCTGTTCGCCGGCGACGACGATCTCCCGGCCTGTGCCGATGCCGGCATGATGCAGCGCCACACGGTGCAATTTCACTGGACCAACACAAACCCGGCCTACGCTGACTTCGACGGTTTTCTGGCGTCCCTGTCTCAGGAAAAACGCAAAAAGATTCGCCAGGAACGACGCAAAGTAGCTGACGCAGGCGTCACCTTCCGCTGGTCGCTGGGTCAAGCCATTACCCGGCAGGACTGGGATTTTTTCTACCGCTGCTACGAGCGCACCTATCTGGAGCACGGCAACGCACCTTATCTGCCTCGTGACTTTTTCCGGCGTATGGCCAGCACCATGCCTGAGAACTGGCTGCTGTTTGTGGCGGAGCGTCAAGGACACGCCATTGCTACAAGTTTAATAGCTGTCAGCGCAAAGTCCACGGGGGCTGGAGGTCTAAATAGCTTAGAAGAAGTAGAGGCCGTCGCCTACGGGCGCTACTGGGGAGCGCTGGAGCGGGTGGACTGCCTGCACTTTGAGGCCTGTTACTACCAGCCGCTGGCCTGGTGCATTGCGCACGGCTACCAACGGTTTGAGGGCGGCGCGCAGGGTGAGCACAAAATGGCACGAGCCCTGCTGCCCGTCAAAATCAGCAGCGCCCACTGGCTGGCGCATCCGGCGTTTGCCGATGCGGTGGAACGGTTTCTGGAACGCGAAGGTCAAGGCATTGGCCAGTACCTTGACGACCTGGGTCAGCGCAGCCCCTTCAAGGCCCACGTTTAATCAGTTGAGGCAGCGCTGGCTCGTGGCGCGTAGCTGCGGGGCCTGTCCCGCAAAGGATCAGAACACCCCTTCACGCATGCGCCGCGGCTGCCACCATGCCCATTTCAGCGTTGCTCATCAAGGCTTCCATGTTCATCACGATCAGCATGCGTTCGCCCACGTTGGCCAAACCGGTGATGAAGCGGGAGTCAATGGCGGTTTCGAACTGCGGCGCCGGTTTGATGGACTGCGTCGTCAGGGTGACCACATCCGATACCGCGTCCACCACCGCACCGATGACCGTGCCACGCACGTTCAGAATGATGACGACCGTGAACTCGTTGTACTCCACCTTGGCGATATTGAGCTTGAGGCGCAGATCCACAATCGGCACGATGACACCGCGCAAATTGATCACGCCCTTGATGAACACCGGCGCATTCACCATGCGGGTCGGCTCTTCATAAGAGCGGATCTCCTGCACGCGCAAGATATCGATCGCGTATTCTTCGCTGCCGAGCCGCAAAGTGAGATATTGACCGCCATGCGCCACGGTTTGCGCTGCCGGTGCGCCGGATTGAAAGCTGCTTGAGATTTTTTTCTGCGTCGTTTCCATGGCTTCGGTTCCTTTGCTGCGGGTGGGTCCGTCGGCGCATGATACACGGGCAAGGCAAAACCCCAGTAGCGCGCCGGGGTGCGAGAGGTTAACCTCGCGCCAGGAGATCAAATCATGGACACACTCAGCGGCCTGGACGCCACATTCCTCTATCTTGAGACGGCAGAGATGCCCATGCATATCGGGTCGTTTTGCCTTTATGAGCTGCCACCGGACTTCAAAGGCAGTTTTCACAAGGCGGTACAGGCGCACATCGCACGACGTCAGCATCTGGCGCCGGTCTTCAGCCGCAAACTTGAGTTCATGCCGCTGGATCTGGGACACCCGGTATGGATCCAGGTCGAAGATATTGACCTGGACTTTCATATTCGACGCGTCAAGGGAAAAACCTTGACGTTCCGCCAGGCCGAAGAAATATGCGCCGTGCTGCACAGTCAACTGATGGATCGTCGACAACCCTTGTGGGAACTCCATGTTTTTGAGCGCATCGAACGCCCCGATGGCAGCCTGTGCGCGGGTCTGTATTCGAAGGTCCACCACGCCACGCTGGACGGCAAGGGCGGCACCGTCCTGACCAATGCCATCATGGACCTCAGCGCCACGCCACGCGAAGTGCCGCCCCCTGGCAAGCAGCGCCAAGGTAGCGAACAACACGATCTCAAGATGGGTGAAATGATTGGCGCGGTGTTTTCCAGCTCACTGGCGCAATACGTCAAGCTGATCAAGGCCCTGCCACAAGCCGCCCAGGCCTTGGGCAGCACGGTGCTGAAACAATCGTTCGGCGGGCCCGGCCATAAGACAGGGATCAAATCCCCACTCCATCTGGCCCCCATGACGGATTTCAACGTGGCGGTCACGACCGAGCGCACATTCGGCACGGCGCGCCTGCCATTTGCGGACTGTCGCGCCATGGCCAAGGCGGTGAACGGCTCGTTCAACGACATCCTGTTGTGGCTTTGCGCCACCGCGCTACGCACCTATGTGAGCCAACACGGCAGCATCCCGAAAAAATCGATGCTGGCCGCCATGCCCATCAGTCTGAGGGAAGAAGGCAACAAGGACTTCAACACCCAGGCGTCGATGACCGTGGTGGAACTCGGTACGCAGTTCGCAAATCCGATGAAACGCCTCAAAGTCATCATGACGTCCACCGCCAAGGTCAAGAACGCGATGGTTGATCTGAAAGGACTTCTCCCCACCGATTACCCGTCTTTGCTCGCCCCGTGGATCGTCGGCGGCGTGGCCAAAGCCGCCTTCAAGACCTACAGCGCCACCGGCCTGTCGCATCGTTTGCCGATGTTGGCCAATCTGGTCATCAGCAACGTCCCCGGCCCGCAAGTTTCTCTTTATTTGGCGGGCGCGAGAATGCTCACCTACTATCCCATGTCGATTGTGGTGCACGGCGTCGCGCTCAACATCACGATCCAGACCTACGCCGGTTATGTGGACTTTGGCGTGATTGCCGACAAAAAGGCGATGCCGCAGGTGCATGATTTGACCGATGCGCTGATGCAGGCGTTTGAGGAGGGGCGCCAGCTGATGGCCCAGGCGCAAGCCGCAGCCGCAGCCGCCACGGTCAAACCAAAAATAGCTCTCGCAAACCCCGGAAAAACCCGGGTCAATCAGGCGAAGAAAGTCGCCCATGTGACTCCCACGAAGAGGCCGGCCTCAAAAGCAGGCCCGCGAGTAAGTCCTGTTAAATCAAAAACTGCTACGGTTAAAGCCGTGTTAACTCAGGTTCGAAAGTCTTCCCGAACTTGATACTTCAGGCAACAACCAGCGACAACATGGCACCCAAGCAGAAACGCAACACCAGCGCCCCACCTCCCGCACCCAGCCCCTGGCTGATCGCCATGGAATGTCGAGCCCCTTGGGAACTCGGCTCCATCATCGCCACTTGGCCGGTATTGCGCCTAGCCCCCGTCGGTGACGGCCATTCGGTGATTGTGTTTCCCGGCCTGTCGGCCAGCGACGGCTCGACCCTGCCGCTGCGCGGTTTCCTGGAAAATCTGGGCTACGACGTATCGGGTTGGAACCAGGGTTTCAACTTTGGCCCGCGGGCCGGCGTTTTGCAGGCGGCCAAGCAACAAATCATCGACACCTGTCGGGTCACGGGTAAAAAAGTAAGTCTGATTGGCTGGAGCCTGGGCGGCATCTATGCACGGGAACTGGCCAAAGAACTGCCTGACTGCGTGCGTGGCGTCATCACCATGGGCACGCCCTTCGCAGGCACACACGAAAGCACCAACGCCTGGCGTCTGTACGAACTCATCAGCGGGCGTGACATCCACCGCGAGGTCGATCAGTTCGATCTGGCGGTCGCACCCCCCGTACCCACCACGTCCATATTTTCCCGCAGCGATGGTGTGGTCGCATGGCCCGCCAGCATTCAGGCGCCTTGCCCGGTCAATCCACAGACCGAAAACCTGGAAGTTTTTGCCAGTCACTTGGGGCTGGGGATGAACCCCAGCGCCTGGTGGGCCGTGGCAGACCGACTCTCGCAAGCCGAAGGCCATTGGAAACGCTTCGAGCGCAAGGGTGGCGTGCACGGGATGATTTTTCCGGACCCCACGCGCTGATTTTCGGCCTCCCAACAAGAAGCGCCGGCGGTGTTGCCACCAGCAGGCGCTTCATTTTTGATAGCTACTCACGACCATTCCACGGGGGCTAGAGGCTAAAAAATCATATTTTATGGGTGTTCTTTGTTGTAGCTGGCCATGCCATCCACGATTTCTTGCCTGGCCGATTCAGCATCTTCCCAGCCCAAGATCTTGACCCACTTGCCTTCTTCAAGATCTTTGTAATGCTCAAAGAAGTGGGCAATAGTCTTCAGGCGCACGGGGCTCAAGTCTTCAGGTTTTTGCCAACGGGTGTAGAGCGACAAAATCTTGTCAATGGGGACAGCCAGCACCTTGCCGTCTTGCCCGGCTTCGTCTTCCATCTTCAAGATGCCAATGGCGCGGCAGGTCACGACCACGCCGGGGATCAGGGGCACGGGCGTGATCACCAGCACGTCCACCGGGTCGCCATCCCCTGAAATCGTTTTCGGCACATAACCGTAATTGGTCGGGTAGTGCATGGCGGTGCTCATGAAGCGGTCCACGAAGATCGCGCCCGTGGCCTTGTCCACCTCGTATTTCACAGGGTCGGCGTTCATCGGGATTTCGATGATCACGTTAAAAGACTCGGGGGCATTTTTGCCAGGGGTAACGTTGTCAAGGGACATGGTGGGCTTTTGGTTTGAGTTAAATCAGTAAAGTCTAAGGATTAACCCTGATTTTACTTACTCACTCCTTGCCGGTTTCCGAAACGGGCTTTTTTCCCGGTAAAGTCCGCCGGTTGGCCAATCGTCTGCATCAATCCTTGATTGATGTTTCGCGACGAGGAAGCAACGCAGCGGTGGTGCCGCTAGCGTTGCACCCCTACTCAGCGAAACAACAGGAGATTTTTATATGACAGGCAACTACGCGCTGATTTTGGCGCTCGTTTGTGGCTTTATTGCCGTGGCTTACGGCTTTTGGGCCCGCAGCTGGATTCTTTCCCAGGATGCTGGCAATTCGCGGATGCAGGAAATTGCAGCCGCCATTCAAACCGGCGCCGCCGCCTATCTGGCACGGCAGTACAAAACCATTGCCATCGTCGGCGTGGTGCTGGCGATTCTGATCTTTCTCTTTCTGGATCCCTTGAGCGCCATTGGCTTCGTGATTGGGGCGACGCTGTCAGGCGCCTGCGGCTTCATCGGCATGAATGTTTCCGTTCGCGCCAATGTCCGCACGGCTCAGGCTGCCACCAAAGGCATTGGCCCGGCACTGGACGTGGCCTTTCGCGGCGGCGCCATCACCGGCATGCTGGTGGTTGGACTGGGCCTACTGGGCGTCACCGGTTTTTACTGGTTCCTGGTGGGCAACGGCAACCTGACGCCTGACATGAACCTGCCCAAGCTGCTCAACCCGCTGATCGGCTTTGCCTTCGGCTCCTCGCTGATTTCCATCTTTGCCCGTCTGGGCGGTGGCATTTTCACCAAAGGCGCGGACGTCGGTGCCGACCTGGTGGGCAAGGTGGAAGCGGGCATCCCCGAGGATGACCCACGCAACCCGGCCGTGATCGCCGACAACGTGGGCGACAACGTGGGCGATTGCGCCGGCATGGCCGCCGACTTGTTTGAAACCTATGCCGTCACGCTCATCGCCACCATGGTGCTCGGCGCCCTGTTGATCAGCGGCGCGGGAACGAGCGCCGTGGTCTATCCGCTGGCACTGGGCGCCGTGTCGATCGTGGCCTCCATCATCGGCTGCTTCTTTGTCAAGGCCTCGCCTGGCATGAAGAACGTGATGCCGGCCCTGTACAAGGGTCTGGCCGTGGCCGGTATCTTGTCACTGATCGCCTTCTACTTCGTCACGCAATGGCTGATCCCCGACAACGCCATCAAGGCCGTCGGTAGCCAGATGGCTCTGTTCGGCGCCTGCGCTGTTGGCTTGGTGCTGACCGCCGCTTTGGTGTGGGTCACCGAGTACTACACCGGCACCCAATACGCACCGGTCAAGCACATCGCTGAAGCCTCCACCACCGGCCACGGCACCAACATCATTGCCGGTCTGGGTGTATCGATGCGCTCCACCGCCTGGCCGGTGATTTTTGTCTGCGTCGCCATCTGGACCGCCTATGCCCTGGCCGGTCTTTACGGCATCGCCATTGCCGCCACCTCCATGCTGAGCATGGCCGGTATTGTGGTGGCGCTGGACGCCTATGGCCCCATCACGGACAACGCCGGCGGCATTGCCGAAATGGCTGAAATGCCCAAGAGCGTGCGCGACGTCACCGACCCGCTGGACGCGGTGGGCAACACCACCAAGGCCGTGACCAAAGGCTATGCCATCGGTTCCGCCGGTCTGGCCGCGCTGGTGCTGTTTGCCGACTACACCCACAAGCTGGAAGCCTACGGCAAGGTCATCACCTTCGACCTGAGCAACCCGATGGTCATCATCGGTCTGTTCATCGGTGGCCTGATTCCCTACCTGTTCGGCGCCATGGCGATGGAAGCGGTGGGCCGTGCGGCCGGTGCCGTGGTGGTTGAAGTGCGCCGCCAATTTCGCGAAATCAAGGGCATCATGGAAGGCACGGCCAAGCCCGAATACGGCCGCGCCGTGGACATGCTGACCACCGCTGCCATCAAGGAAATGATGATTCCGTCGCTGCTGCCCGTGGTGGTGCCGATTCTGGTGGGTCTGGTACTCGGCCCTGCTGCTTTGGGTGGCTTGCTGATGGGCACTATCGTGACCGGCCTGTTTGTGGCCATCTCGATGTGCACCGGCGGCGGCGCCTGGGACAATGCCAAGAAGTACATCGAAGACGGCCATTTCGGCGGCAAAGGTTCCGAAGCGCACAAAGCGGCCGTCACCGGTGACACCGTGGGCGACCCCTACAAGGACACGGCCGGCCCGGCAATCAACCCGCTCATCAAGATCATCAACATCGTGGCCTTGCTGATCGTGCCGGTGATGATGAAGATTCACGGCGGCTGATCAGTTCACGTTGCCTCAGAGCCCGCTTCGGCGGGCTTTTTTTACGCAAAAATAACCATCCCCCGGCAAAGCCGGGGGATTACCTATTGGATTTAAATACATTCGTGTGAATGTATTTAAATGCATTTGTTAAAATACAGTTAAGTTGCCACAAAGCGCGGCATTCGTCTCCCAAAAAGCTCACCACGAAAGTGACTCATGAAACTTCAACCCCCTGTTTTTTCTGCTCTGCGCCAAGAGCTTTACGACTGGCGTCTGTGAACCGGCCGTGGGATAGTGCTGGCGTTTGCCGCGCTGGCGGGCCTGACGGTGGTTGCCTTCACTTGGTTGACTGAGCATGCACTGGCGCAATTCTTTTCGCTGCAAAGAAGCTACTGGTGGGCACCCTTGCTCTGGACCCCCGCTTCGACGGCGGCAATTGTCTGGCTGACCCAAAGATACGCGCCTGGTGCGGCTGGTTCGGGGATACCGCAGGTCATGGCAGCACTGACGCATGAAGTGCCTCCCGTTTATCGTCGAATCTATGTGTCCTTCAGGTTGACGGCCTCCAAAATGCTGCTGACAACTTGGGGTTTGTTGGCCGGACTGTCCCTGGGACGCGAAGGGCCGTCAGTGCAGATAGCCGCTGGTGTGATGCACCATGCCCGTCGGTGGTTACCGTCACAGTCCAAGGTGTCAGAGCACGGTTTGTTGCTCGCCGGGGGCGCCGCCGGTATTGCGGCGGCTTTTAATACGCCTTTAGGTGGCGTGATGTTTGCCATCGAAGAGTTGTCTCGAAAGCCCGAACAGCGCAGCAATGGCCTGCTGTTGGCCGCCATTGTGCTGGCTGGTTTTATGGCAATTTCCGTGTACGGAAATTCCACCTACTTCGGCGTGATCCGGATCGAAAATTTGAGTGTGGCATTGCTGTTGCCAGGCTTGCTGGTTGCCGTGTGCAGCGGTGCAGCGGGTGGTTTATTTTCCCGAATACTGATGCTTTCGTTGTCAGGCAAGTCAGCCGACCGATTCAGTAAGTTTCGCAAAAAAGCGCCTGCGTTATTTGCGGCGGCTTGCGGGTTGGTGGTGGCGATCTTGGGTGTGGTCAGTCACGGGGACACTTATGGCAGTGGCTACAACCATACGCGCGATATGCTGGAAGGAACCGGTGATTCTTCTTCCTTATACGTGCTGTTCAAATTCATGGCTACCTGGATTACGGCTTGGGCGGGAGTGCCTGGCGGACTATTTGCCCCAGCCCTGGCGATTGGCGGAGCCCTGGGCAACGACATCGCTCAACTGACCGCTTACGTGAATACCCCCACACTCATCGCCTTGGGCATGGCAGGTTTCCTGGCAGCTGTCACACAGGCCCCACTGACCGCCTTCATCATTGTCATGGAGATGGTTGACGGGCATACGCTGGTGCTCAGTCTGATGGCCAGCGCGTTGGTGGCCAGCGGCATATCGCGCCTGATCAGCGTGCCTCTGTATCCATCATTGGCTGAATTGCAGCTGCAACGCTTGCCAATGCGCCAGACATAAAAAAGGAGCCCCACGGGGCTCCAAGCTAAAGGTGCTGATCTCGCTGCATGAACAAGAACAACGTCACAAGTATATTTGATCAAATACAATGTAGTCACAAGGGATTTTCCTGATGGCTTGGGTCATCCATAATCGTGGCGCTCAGTACCGAATGAAAACCGGCACGGCACTCAGATGAAGCGTCGGAGTCGTGGTACTGGCGCCGATCAGCTGGTAAATTCGCAGATGCCTATATCTTGAGGTCAATTTGCCCGGAAAGGTAACGCAATGAGACTGTCTCTACGCTTCGTTCTGCCCCTGTTGCTGGTTCTGGCAGGCATGGCCTATGTCATCGCGCCCTTGGTCGACAAATTGACTCTGGGCTGGTTCGTGCGCGATCTCGACCTCCGGTCCTCGCTGATCGTCAACACTATCCAGGAGCCCTTGCAGGAACAGCTTGCCGCTGGCAAGAAGGCCAAAATCAGGGAATTCTTCAACCGCATCACGCAAGACGAGCGGCTCTTTGCCGTGGGCTATTGTGCTTCGCCCACAGGCGCCATATTGGCCAGCCGCTCGTTGCCGGTGGATATCCGTTGTTCCAATCTCAATCGCTGGGAAGGATCCGCTGATCACCTGTTGCCGAGCAGCAAGGGACCCTTGCACATTGTCGCGAAGGAAATGGTCAGCGAGGCGGCGCCAGCCGGCCAGTTGGTCCTGGTGCATGATATGAGTTTCATCACCCGCCGTAGCGAGGAAACCAAGCGCTACCTGTTCTACGTCTTTATGGGGCTGGCGGCGGTAGTCTCACTGATCACGGTGATCGTCGCCCAGCTTTCGTGGCGTGGCTGGATGACCGGCATGCGCTCCCTGCTGCGCGGCGAGGGCCTGCTGCGGCGACCGGAGTTCGATGCGCAACCCAGCCCGCCGGGGTTCAAGCCCATTGCCCGCGACCTGCAGCGGCTGGTTCGTGAGCTGGAGGCGGAGACGCGCACGCGCGACGAGAGCCAGATCACCTGGACGCCGGAG
>NZ_DHXT01000131.1:0-4823 GCF_002413825.1 Rhodoferax sp. UBA5149 | reverse complement strand
CGCCGCGTCTGGCTGAGCGCCGAGGAAGAAGCCGGGTACTACTACGGTTTCGCCAACGAGGGACTCTGGCCCCTGTGCCATATCGCCCATGTGCGACCCACCTTCCGCTCCAGCGACTGGGCCCAGTACGTCGCAGTCAACCACAAGTTTGCCAAGGCCGTGGTGAGCGAGGCCAAGACCAAGGCACCTATCGTGCTGGTACAGGATTACCACCTGGCACTTTTGCCGAAGATGATCCGCGACGAACTGCCGGATGCCACGATCATCACCTTCTGGCACATTCCGTGGCCCAATCCTGAGTCCTTCGCCATCTGTCCCTGGCGCGAAGAGATTTTGGCCGGACTGCTGGGCAGCAGTATTTTGGGTTTTCATACCCAATTTCACTGCAACAATTTTGTCGATACGGTGGATCGCTTTTTGGAAGCCCGGGTCGACCGGGAATCCTTCAACGTCTCCTTCGGCGGCAAGCTCACGGCGGTGCGTCGTTACCCGATTTCGATCGCCTGGCCGCCGGAAGCGGAGATGGTGCAAAAGACCGTGGCGGACTGTCGCAGCAGCATCCGCCAGCTGAACGACCTGCCGCCCGAGCACAAGCTCGGCGTCGGCGTCGACCGCCTGGACTACACCAAGGGCATCGTGGAACGCTTGCGGGCGATTGAGCGTCTGCTGGAGTTGAATCCGGACTGGGTTGGCCGCTTCACCTTCGTCCAGATCGCCGCACCGACCCGTTCCGGCATCGACGAATACCAGCATCACGAAGCGCAGGTGCGGGCCATGGCCGCGCGCATCAACGCCCGCTTTGCGCGCCAAGGGCCGCCGCCGATCGTGCTCAAGATCGAGCACCATGAGCCGCGCGCCGTGTATGAGTATTTCCGCGCCGCCGATCTCTGTTTCGTCAGCAGCCTGCACGACGGCATGAACCTGGTGGCCAAGGAATTTGTCGCGGCCCGCGACGACGAGCGCGGCGTCCTCATTCTCTCCGAGTTCACGGGTGCCGCCCGGGAATTGCCGGAGGCCTTGATCGTGAATCCCTACGATGCCGACCAGTGCGCTGCCGCCTTGCACCTGGCACTGACCATGCCGACGACCGAGCAGCGCGACCGCATGCGTTTGATGCGCGGCCTGGTGGCGGAGTTCAACGTCTTTCGCTGGGCCGGTCGCATGCTGCTGGACGCGGCCGCCATGCGCCGGCGCAGCCGGCTGACCGACAAGCCAGGCACTTCGACCGTATGAAGACAGCGCGCGCTCGCCTTCCTCCAGCGCCCCACCTGACCTGGGCCTATTTCCTCGATGTCGACGGCACCTTGATCAACATCGCCGACACGCCGGATGCCGTTCTGGTGGACAAGACGCTGCTCGACCTGATCGAGAATCTGTATCGCACGAGTGGTGGCGCCGTCGCATTGGTCAGCGGCCGCATGATTTCCGATCTGCAAAGTCGCCTTGGGATGGCACAGCTGCCGCTGGCCGGACTGCACGGGCTGGAGCGGCGCGATAGCGCCGGACGGCTATGGATTCACGCCGCCCCCCCGGCGGCCAAAGGCGCGATCAAGGACGCGCTGGCACCGGTGCTGGCGCGCCATCCCGGCCTGTTGCTGGAAGACAAGGGCCTGACACTGGCGCTGCACTATCGCATGGCCCCCCAACTGGCCGCCTACGTACACCAGATCATGGGCCGTTTGGCCAGTTCGCAGGGGCAAGACCTGGAGCTGCAACCCGGCAAACGCGTGGTCGAGATCAAACCGGCCGGCATCGACAAGGGCACCGCGGTGGCCGAATACCTGACGGAGCCGCCCTTTCTGGGACGGCGTGCGGTGTTCATCGGCGACGACCTCAACGACGAGCATGGCTTTGCCGAGGTCAACAAGCTGAACGGGATTTCGATCAAGGTGGGCCGGGGCGCCAGTTGCGCGCGCTTTCGCCTGCCCGACGTCGCAGCAGTAAGGCACTGGCTGGGCAACGCACTGAAAGGTACTGAATGAAAACTCTTGATTTGGCCCTGATCGGCAATTGCACCGTAGGCGCGCTGGTCGATGCGCGAGCCAATATCACCTGGGGCTGCTTTCCCCGTTTCGATGGCGACCCGGTGTTCTGCGCCCTGCTCAAGGAGTCCGACGACTATGGATTTTTCGCCGTCGAACTCGCGGATTGCGAACGCACCGAGCAGCACTATCTTGAGAACACAGCGATTCTGGTAACGCGGCTTTACGACCGTCAGGGAGGCGCCGTCGAGGTCAGCGACTTCTGCCCCCGCTTCGGCCAGCATGGCCGCACATTTCGCCCCATGATGCTGGTACGCCGCATCCGTCGGCTGAGTGGCAGCCCGCGTTTGACGCTGCGCCTGCGCCCGGCCTGCGACAACGGCGCGGCACGCCCGGTAATGACCTGGGGCAGCAACCATGTCCGCTACGTGGCGCCGACGCTCACGCTGCGTCTCACCACCGATGCCTCGTTGACCGCCATCATGCAGGAAACGTCGTTCTTCCTGGAGGACACCGTCACCCTGCTGCTGGGCGCTGACGAAACCGTCACCGAGGCGCCGGGCGAGGTCGGCCGCCGCTTCCTGGAGGAAACTACGCAGTATTGGGGCGAGTGGGTGCGCAATCTCGGCATTCCCTTTGAGTGGCAGGCGGCTGTAATCCGCGCCGCCATCACGCTCAAACTGAACACCTTCGACGATACCGGCGCCATCATCGCCGCCATGACCACCTCCATCCCCGAAGCGGCGGGCAGCAGCCGCAACTGGGACTACCGTTTCTGCTGGTTGCGCGACAGCTATTTTGTCGTCAACGCTCTGAACCGCCTGGGCGCAACCCGCACCATGGAACGCTATATTGCGTACATCGTCAACATTGCCGCCCACGCCGATGGCGGCCCGCTACAACCGGTCTACGGTATCGATGGCCGCGCCGAGTTGGAGGAACGGGAGGTCCCGGCGCTGGCCGGCTATCGTGGCATGGGGCCGGTGCGCATTGGCAACCTGGCCTACCGCCAGGTGCAGCACGACGTCTATGGCTCGGCGATCCTCGCCGCCGCCCATATTTTCTTTGACCAGCGTCTGACCCGGCGCGGTGACGAAGCCTTGTTCCGTCGCCTGGAGCCGCTGGGTGAACAGGCCAGGCGCTGCCATGACCAGCCGGATGCGGGTCTGTGGGAGCTGCGCGGCAGCGCGCGCGTGCATACCTTCTCCGCCGTGATGTGCTGGGTGGCCTGCGACCGCTTGGCCAAGATTGCCCGTCAACTGGGGCTGGCCGAGCGCACCGACTACTGGCTGGATCAGTCGCACCAGATTCACGCAACCATCAGCCGACGCGCCTGGAACGAAGCGCGCGGCGCCTTCGTCTCCACCTTCGAGGGCGAGGCGATGGATGCCAGCCTGCTGCTGCTGGTCGAGGTCGGATTTCTCGATGCGAACGACCCGCGCTTTGCCGGCACCGTCAGCGCCGTGGAGCAGGACTTGCGCCGCGGTGACTTCATTTTTCGCTACATTGAAACCGACGATTTTGGCGAACCGGAGAACGCCTTTCTGGTCTGCACGTTCTGGTATGTCAACGCCCTGGCCACGCTGGAGCGCCGGCAGGAGGCGCGTGAGCTGCTCGAGAAACTATTGGCGTGTCGCAACCGTCACGGCTTGCTGGCCGAACACATCGATCTGCGCAGCGGCGAGCAGTGGGGCAACTTTGTGCAGACCTACAGCATGGTGGGCTTGATCAACGCCGCGATCCGGTTGTCGATTCGCTGGGACCAGGCTTTCTGAGTGCTGCCCTGGCGCCCAATGGCGTCTCCACTGAGCGCGGGGCGGGTGCGATTGAACTTGCGTGGGGCACGTGTCAGCCCGATATACGCGTGAAAACGCTGCGACACTACATCGGCATCGAAAACCGCAAGTGACGCCGATGAAAGATACGCTCCACCGATGGCAGATTCACGCCTTGAGTTTCTTGAGTGATGTGTTTGCCATGTGCAAAAAAGATCGGCAAGTAAAGACGCATGGAATCTGAATAGCATGCCCCTGCATCCATCACAGGCTGAATTACCGTTGCAGCGCTTGCCAATGCGCCGGACAAAAAAAGGAGCCCCGAAGGGCCCCAAGCTCGAGTTGGCTGTACCGGCCGCTTAAACTGGTACAGTTGGCTTATTATATTTGAACACATGTGTTTAGGATATCAAGGAATTACCCTAACTTACTCCTGAAGCACAAAGTTCAAAATCAAACTAAGCCGAGGTAATTTTTTTGAAAATTCAACCCAAATTCTTAGCAGAACTCAGCAATTGCAGGAGCTCGCGCATTGGTTGGCAAAAATGTGTCTGCAGCTCGCATCAAAGCTAAGAAAATTTACAGGCGCTGCCATCGTTTTTTTTGAGCCCTTGATGTAGATTTTTTCACCTGTATGGTCCTGCAAAAATAGGAGCCACTCTTGAAGGTGTCATTCAGTTGAAACAATTTCTTTATCTGGTGTTGGCGTTGATCGTAGTCTTTGATGCGGCGGAAGGAAATCCCTGCTCAACCAGGGGCTGCGAGAACGCAAGTCCGCAGCGATGAGGAATACGGGGGGGGGAAATATCGGAATACCTGACTGCAGGCCTCCGTGAGATTCCTGATGAAATCACCAAACGCATCTGTAACGCCAGAATAAACGCCTTGATGCACTATGCGTATCGATCTTCCTAATTGGTCCACGAATGGAAAATCCGAGGAAAATCGGTTGCCGAGTTGGCTATCAGTTCAACCCATTACCGTGGAAAACGATAAGAGGCTGAGGTTCAATATTGCCGCGCCCTCATGTCCCCAAATTGACCCTAGCATTCCATGCTTGTTGTTT
>NZ_DHXT01000035.1 GCF_002413825.1 Rhodoferax sp. UBA5149 | reverse complement strand
GGGCATTACCTCAAGGTGCTGATGGATGAGGTGTTTGGGCGGGGGAATTTTGTTACATCGTTCGAGTGGCAAAAAACCCTTACTCGCCGTAACGACGCAAAAGTGGTGTCAGAAGCGCATGACCATGTGCTTTTGTATGCGCGCAATTCCGGGCACATGGGTTTGAACCGCCAAGTCAGCGGTGAGCGCCAGCGTGCGACATACACGAACCGCGACAAGGACCCCAGGGGTGACTGGCTTGCAATCCCGTTTCACGCACCAAACATCCGACCAAACCTTACCTTCCCGATCACGACGCCCGGTGGGCGGGTATTAATGCCCCCGGCGGGAAGGTGCTGGAGTACGACGAAAGAAAAGTACGAAGAGTTGCGTGCCGATGGACGCGTCTATTTTGGGCGCGATGGTAATGGGATGGCCCAACGAAAGAAGTTTTGGCTGGAGTCAGCGCAAACCGTTGTGCCATGGACTTGGTGGCCCTATGAGGAAACCGGCGATAACCGAGAGGCGACGCGCGAAGCCAAAGAACTGTTGGGCGAATCAGCCGTCGGAATTTTCTCAACCCCCAAGCCAGAACGACTCATCCTGCGCGTTCTGGAACTCGCAACCGACGAAGGCGACCTCGTCCTCGACAGCTTCCTCGGCTCCGGCACCACCGCTGCTGTCGCCCACAAAATGGGCCGCCGCTGGATCGGCATCGAGATGGGCGAGCATGCCGCCACGCACTGTCTGCCGCGCCTGCAAAAAGTCATCGACGGCGAGCAGGGTGGCATCAGCAAGGCGGTCGGCTGGGGGCCTACCGCAGGGGGCGCTGGAAATACCGCCACGGACGGCGGTGCGTGGACGGGTGGCGGTGGTTTCCGCTTCATGCGGCTGGGTGAAACAGTGTTTGATGAGAGTGGCCGCATCAACCCGGCCGTGCGCTTTGCCACATTGGCGGCCTTTGTCTGGCAGCAGGAAACCGGCAGCGCCTGGCCGGGCTACGAGCCGTCGCCCACGCACCCCGCAATTGCCAAACCCGGCACGCCCTATCTCGGCACTCACTATGTTTTTGATAGCTGCTTACGCACAACGGACGAGGGCTTGGAGCCAATTTCGTCTATAAAACAGCCGCAGTTTGCCTGCTATCTGCTGTACAACGGCATTCTGGGAGACAAGCGCCCGGCCAGCGGCAATGTGCTGACGCAAGCGGTGCTGGACGCCCTGCTGGCGCTGCACGCCGAAGTTCACGGTTTAGCGCCCGCCCCAGCAGCCCCGCTGCTGGTGTACGGCGAAGCCTGCCGACTGGGGGCGGAGCGCTTGAGACTGGCGAACGTGACGTTCAAGCACATTCCGTATGACGTGAAGGCACGGTGACTATGGACAGCAGCATGACAGCCAAAGAGTTGCAAGCCTTTCTCAAGGCGCGTTTCCCAAAAGAGAACGAGCGCCACGAGTGGAAGGAATGGGCCAGCTTGAAGTCCAACATTTCAGGTCGCAAGGGTGAAGACCTGGTGTCTTATGTCTCGGCGCTGGCCAACATGGATGGCGGCTGCGTCGTCATTGGTGTGCAGGACAAGACACTGGCAGTGACGGGTATCCAGGACTTTGCGACCTACACGCTAGAGGACGTCGCCCACCGTATTCTGGGGAAAACCCCCGGCCTGCCATCCCTGGGGCTGCACATCGAAGCGCGGCACGCCAGCGATACCGGCGCCATCGTCTGGCTGGTGCATGTGCCGCGTCATGCGCCCAGGCAACCCGTGCAAGCGCACGACAAGGCGTGGCAGCGCGATGGCGACAGTCTGGTCGAGTTGCGCCCGGACCGCCTGCGCGGCATTTTGACGGAGCTGATCGCAGGTCTTGATTGGAGCGCCGAGATCGTGCCGCGTGCAACTCTGGCCGATCTCGACGCTGCTGCGATTGCCAAGGCGCGCGAAAAGTTTGCCGCCAAGCACCAGCAGGAGCGCTGGGCTGCGGAAATCTCCGGCTGGAGCACTGAAGAGTTTCTAGACCGCGCCAAGATCACCCTGCACGGCAACATCACCCGCACTGCCTTGCTGTTGCTCGGCCTGCCGCAGAGCGTGGGGCTGCTGCCAAATAGCACCGCAGAAATTACCTGGAAAGTGCCAGACGAGCGCATCGCCAAGCACTTCGGCCCACCGTTTTTACTCACCACCACCGAGGTGGGGCAGCACATCCGCAACCCCAACATCAAGCTGTTCCCGGCGACAGAGTTGCTGGCGATTGAGCTGCCCCGCTACGACATCAAAGTCATCCTGGAAGGCCTGCACAACTGCATCGCCCATCAAGACTACGAACAGGCCGGGCGCATTGTGGTGCTTGAGACGGTGGGGCGGCTGCGCTTGAGCAACCTGGGCGGGTTTGTCGATGGCAAACCCGAAGACTATTTCACCGGCGATCGCACGCCCAGCGTGTACCGCAATCATTGGCTGGCGATTGCCATGAACAACATCGGCATGATCGACAAGGGCGGCTACGGTATTCGCGACATGGTGACCAGCCAACGCAAGCGCTACTTGCCGTTGCCGGACTATGAGGGGTCCACGCCCATAGAAACGCTGTTCAACATCTACGGCCAGCAAATTGACGAGAACTACAGCCGCCTGCTAATGGAGCGCTCCGACCTGCCGCTGGAGCAGGTGATCTGGCTGGACAGGGTACAAAAGAAACTCAAGATTGCTGATGATCAGGCCGCCCTGTTGCGCAGAGCGCAGTTAATCGAGGGGCGCAAACCCAATTTCTTTGTGTCCGCCGTTGTTGCCAAGGTCACCAATACCCAAAACCAATATGTTTTGAACAAGGGTTTTGACGATGACCATTACAAACGCACCATTCTCAAACGGCTCAAGCTTGGCCCAGCTACGGGAGACCAGCTACGCCAGCTTGTGCTTGACAAGTTGCCCGCCGTGCTCTCAGCAAAAGAGAAGGAAACAAAGGTCAAAAACCTGCGCACAGCCTTACGCTTGCGTGGCCTGGAGGGCGTTTTTATTGAAGTAGCCACCTCGGGGCCATCCCGTGGCGCGGGCGCTATATGGCGTATCAAGGCGTAGAAGGTGTTTAACAGTTAATTAACAGTTGTTTAACGGCTGCTTTAAAAGTTTGAATTAAACAACTTTCTAAACAATTCCCATGAAAATTACCAATGTATTCAATAACTTAGCATTGTTTAACGGTTAAAAGTAATTTTGCATTAACCCTATTTAGCCAACCCAATGACCACCCTCGCCCTCAAGTCCTACCAACAAGCTGCCCTTGACGCGCTCAAGAGTTTTGCCCGCGCTGCCCAGCTCAAGGGCCCGGCGATGGCTTTTGGCGAACAGGTGGGACGGCCTTACAACCCCGATCCGTTTGGCGAGGTGCCCTGCATTTGCCTGCGCATTCCCACGGGCGGCGGCAAAACACTGATGGCGGCGCATGCCGTCAACGTGTTGGCCCAGGCGTGGCGCGCGACCGATGCGCCGGTGGCGGTGTGGCTGGTGCCCAGCGACACGATTCGCAGCCAGACGCTTAAAGCCCTGCAAACGGCGAGCCACCCGTACCGCGAAGCGCTGGAAGCCAGCTATGGTGCGGGCGTGCGGATTTGTGTGCTGGAAGACCTGGCGAACATCGCTCCATCGGACTGGGGCCAGCGCGCCGTGGTCGTGGTGGCGACCATTCAGAGCTTTCGGATTGACGACACCGACAAGCGCAACGTGTACAGCTTCTCGGAAAACTTTGAGCGGCATTTCAAAGGCTCAGACGCGCAGCGCTTGCGGGTGCTGCGCGATTTGCCGGATGCGGTGGTGACCGCTGAAGAAGCTGCAGCGGATAGAAGCGGCGTGCTGAGTGGCTTTGTCGGCCAGCCACGCTGGAGCCTGACCAACTGGCTGGCCTTGCACGAGCCGCTGCTGATTGTGGACGAGGCGCACAACACCAAAACCGACAAGAGCTTTACCGCACTCAAGCGCCTGAACCCCAGCGCCATTCTGGAGCTGACTGCCACGCCCATCCCCTCCAAAACCAATGTGCTGTACCACGTCAGCGCCCAGGAGCTGGCAGCGGAAAGCATGATCAAGCTGCCGATTGCGCTGGCCGAACATCCGCAGGGCTGGCAGCAGGCGGTGTTTGCCGCCGTGCAAAACCAGCGCGAACTCGAAGGTGAAGCGCTGAAAGATGAGGCGACGGGCCACGGCTATGTACGGCCTATCGTGCTGTTTCAGGCGCAAAACGAGAACGACGAGGTGCCGCCGGCCGCCCTGCGCAAACATCTGGAAGATGAGCTGCATATTCCCAAAGAGCAGATCAAGGTCGCCACCGGGGACACACGCGAACTGGAGGGGCTGGACCTGGCCTCGCGCGACTGCCCGGTGCGTTATGTCATCACGGTGCAGGCGCTGCGCGAGGGCTGGGATTGCCCGTTTGCTTACGTTTTGTGTTCACTGCAAAAGCTGTCCAGTGCGACTGCCGTCGAGCAGTTGCTGGGCCGGGTGCTGCGCATGCCTTACGCCAGCCCACGCGGGCGCGAGGCGCTGAATCGGGCTTATGCGCATGTCTGCGAGGCCAAGTTTTCTAC
>NZ_DHXT01000192.1 GCF_002413825.1 Rhodoferax sp. UBA5149 | reverse complement strand
TTGAAGGACGTCAGCGCCAGCGGCGTGAGCAGCAAGAAAGCTGAAAACCCGACCAGAATGAACGGGCGTTTGGCAATGTCTTTGGCGATATCGGCCACGTCAAAACCCATGTCAAACCAGCTGTAACTCAGCAAGTGGAGCACCACGTAGAAATAGACGAACAGCCCCAGCATGCGGCGAAAGCGGGCCAGCGCCGGTGTGCCGCTGATGACCCGCAACGGCGTCACCGCCAACACCCCACACAGAAAACGCAAAGTCCAGTCGCCGGTGGACCGGCTCAAGGCCTCGGCCGGATTGGCGCCCAACTGGTTGGTGATGGCCGCAAAAAGCAGCCAGAAAAACGGCAACAGTGACAAGCCAAACACGAGCGGCTTGGCAAATCGGTGCAGGAGCAGCGTGTTCACCCGCACCGTTGTCCGTGGCATGGCGAGCGCGACCATCAAAACAACTTCTTGAGGTCCATGCCGGCGTAAAGCTGCCCCACTTGCGCCTCATAGCCATTGAACATCAGGGTTTTGCGCTTCTTGGCAAACAAGCCGTCCTCACCAATGCGCCGCTCCGTGGCCTGACTCCAGCGCGGGTGGTCCACCGTGGGGTTGACGTTGGAGAAAAAACCGTATTCATTGGCTGCCGCCTTGTTCCAGGCAGTGCCAGGCTGCTTGTCGGTAAATCGGATTTTGACCAGGCTCTTTCCACTCTTGAAACCATACTTCCACGGCACCACCAAGCGCACCGGCGCGCCGTTCTGGTTGGGCAAGACCTCGCCGTACATGCCGAAGCTCAGTAGCGTCAGCGGGTGCATGGCCTCGTCCATGCGCAAGCCTTCAACATAGGGCCAGTCCAGCACGCGGGAGCCTACAAAAGGCATGGTCTTGGGGTCCGCCTGGGTCACGAATTCGACGTATTTCGCGTTGCCCAGCGGCTCGACGCGCTTGATCAACTCGCTCAGCGAATAGCCGACCCACGGGATCACCATGGACCAGCCTTCCACACAGCGCAAGCGATAAATCCGCTCCTCCTGGGCGCTGAGTTTGAGCAGGTCTTCCAGCGCATAGCGGGCGGGCTTTTTGACCAGGCCCTCGATCTCCACCGTCCACGGACTGGTTTTCAGCGTATGGGCATTAACTGCCGGGTCGGCCTTGTCGGTGCCGAACTCATAAAAATTGTTGTACGTGCTGGCGTCCTTGTACTCGGTCAGCTTTTCCATGGTGACGGCGCCCGCCAGACTCGACCGCGCGCCCGGCAACGCGGCCAGTTTGCCCGGCCGTGGCGTCAGCGCCTCGGCCTCGCGTGACGCCCATGAAGTGAGTGCCGCACCGGCAACACCGCTGGCCATGAGTTTGATGAGATCGCGTCGCCCCGCATAGACGCGCTGGCTCGTGATCTCGCTGGAGACGGGGTGGCAAAAGCCGTCGTGACTGGTTTTGATGAGCATGATGAAATCCTCGTTTCAAGCTTAGTCATGAGACGGCGCCCGTTCTTACATGAATCTGTGCCCGATTGTCGTTAACTCAAAAAAAAGAGGCGGGCCATTTCAGAATGGACCCGCCCCTTTTAGGGTTTGTTGCAGGCGTTTAGTTCAAATATGAACCCAACGCGCTGAGCAGCGACACCGTCTTGCGATTAACGCAGACCGGCGATGTAGTCGGCCACCGCCCTGATTTCGCGATCATTCATCTTGGCCGCGATCTGTGTCATCTGCACGCTGTTTTTCCGAACGCCGTCACGAAAGTTAGTCAGTTGGGCCACCGCGTAATCAGCATGTTGACCGCTCAGACGGGGGAACTGGGAAGGAATACCAGCGCCGTTGGGGCTATGGCAACCGGCACAGGCGGCAATCTGACGGTCGGCAATGCCACCGCGGTAAATACGTTCACCCAAAGTCACCAGCTCCTTGTCCTTGGCGAAACCGGGTTTGCCAGTCTTGGAAGTTAACCAGTAGGCGACGTTCTTCACGTCTTCATCGCTTAGCGTTGCCGCCATCGCCGACATGATGGGGTT
Organism: Rhodoferax sp. UBA5149; assembly: GCF_002413825.1. Classification (GTDB taxonomy): domain Bacteria; phylum Pseudomonadota; class Gammaproteobacteria; order Burkholderiales; family Burkholderiaceae_C; genus Rhodoferax. Next base: position 3,993 of record NZ_DHXT01000192.1, on the reverse strand, counting down.
GACGCGCTTGCCTGATTTGAAATCTTGCAACTGCTTCACCAGGTACTCCGGGTGTTGCTGTGCCAGTTTGGGGTTGACCGGAATCAGCGAGTTGCCGTCTGGCGCATGGCAGGCGGCACACACAGCGGCAAAGCTGGCTTCACCCTTGGCCAGGTCAGGTTTGACCGCTTTGACGGGCTCCGCCTTGGCCTCTGCATGCGGCGCAGCGGGCTGCGTCTCTTGTGCCAAGGTGGAAAAAGCGGGGGCTACCAATGCGGCAGCGAACAAATAGGAGGCAAGCAACTTCATAGGGGATGTCGTATCAGGTATGCAAAACTGCGTGATTCTACAATGCGGCTTCGGGTTTCCTCCCTTTAATCAATGACTACCAATTCAAACCCACCGGCTTCAGCCCTCCCGTCAACCTCAACGGACGCCGCCGACAAGGCCGCTGCGGCCATTGCTTTGGGCTGGCTTCACACCGCCAAATTTCTGACGACGGCGCCCCAGCTGCACTTTCTACCCGCCCTGGAGGTACCCGAAATTGCATTTGTCGGACGCTCCAACGCGGGCAAGTCGACCTGCATCAACACGCTGACGCAGCAAAAGCAGTTGGCCTTTGCCTCCAAGAAGCCGGGCCGCACCCAGCACATCAACCTGTTCTCGCTGGGCAAACAGGGCGTGACCGATGCCATCCTGACCGACTTGCCAGGCTACGGTTACGCGGCAGTGCCCAAATCGGACAAAATTCGCTGGCAGCAAGTGATGGCCAATTACCTTGTCACGCGTGAAAACCTCAAGGCCATTGTGCTGATGTGCGATCCGCGTCACGGACTCACCGAACTCGATGAAATCCTGCTGGACATCGTGCGCCCGCGGGTGGAAGAGGGTCTCAAATTTTTAGTCGTTCTCACCAAAGCCGACAAACTGACCCGCGTCGAGCAAAACAAGGCACTGTCCATCATGAAGCTGCAAGCCGGGGGCGGTGAAGTGCGCTTGTTTTCGGCCACAAAACGCCAGGGCATTGATGAAGTCGCCACGCTGCTGTGGCAGTGGGCGCACCCCGCTGCGAACCAAGCCAACGCCTGATTCGCCGCATCAACCGGCGCGTCATCCGCCGCGGTCCCACAGGCGACTGCGGCAGATCGTGCGAGCTCGTAAGCTCAAACCCGTTTTGACTTTGCCGCACGGATACCCACCATGATCGAGACTTATTTCCAGCCATTGCCGCATGGCATCACCCTGAGCTGCCGCGCTGCGGGCGACCGCGGGCGACCAGTTCTGATGTTTTTGCATGGCTTTCCGGAAGCGGCTTTTGTGTGGGACTTCTTGCTGGAACATTTTGCACGGGCCGAGAACGGTGGCTACCGCTGCATTGCGCCCAATCTGCGCGGTTTTGAGCAGTCCAGCGCACCCACAGAGGTCAGCGCCTATCGGCCCAAACATCTGGTGCAAGACATCGCCGCCCTGATTGCGGTCGAAACAAAAGACCAGGGCGGGCAACTTGCCTGCCTGGTGGCGCACGACTGGGGCGGCGCCGCGGCATGGAATCTGGCCAACCAGTTGCCCCATCTGGCCCGGCAGTTGGTCATCATCAATTCACCGCATCCCGGCACGTTTTTGCGCGAACTCAAGACAAACCCGGCGCAGCAGGCTTCCAGCGCTTATATGAACTTCCTGATCCGTCCGGATGCAGAAAAATTGCTGGCGCAGGACGACTACCGCCGACTCTGGGAATTTCTGACCAACACGAAAGATGGTGCTCACCCCGCCAGCTGGCTCACTGACGAGGTCAAGGCCCAATACCGCAAGGTGTGGGACGCGGGACTGACCGGTGGCTGCAATCTGTACCGTGCCTCACCGCTGCGCCCACCTCGGCCGGAGGACCCCGCCGCCGCCGCGGTTGATTTGCCGCACGACATGCTGACCGTGAAGCTGCCGACTTTGGTCATTTGGGCGCTGGACGATATTGCGCTGCCGCCGGTGTTGATCGAAGGACTTGATAAGTATGTGGAGCACCTGACGCTTCACACCGTGCCGGATGCCACCCACTGGATCGTGCATGAAAAGCCGCAACTGGTGGCGCAATATATCGCCTCCTTTTTGCGCCCGTCATTACTATCAAATTAATAGCATCTTGCGCTTATTGGACGCGGGCTAGAGCTCAGTTTTATCAAAACGCTCAGTAAGCTGACGACACACCGGGCGGGCGGTCCTTGAAACGCTTGTGAACCCAGAAATACTGGTCCGGCATGGTGTCTATGTAAGTCTGCAAGCGCTGGTTCATGAGTGCCGTGTCCGCGACCACATCGTCGGACGGAAACCCCTGCCAGGACGGCATGATTTGAACCTCATAACCGTGGCGTGTCATGCGCGTTACCACGGGCACCACCTTGGCGCGACCCAGTTTGGCAAAGCGCGACAAGCTAGGCACGGTCGCGGCCTGAACGCCATAAAACGGCACAAAAACGGACTCTTCCGGACCGAAGTTCATATCGGGCAACAGATACAGGGGGGCGCCCGCCCGCAGCGTCGCCACAATCGTTTTGACGCCATCGATACGACCGAAAAGCCGCGCAGCTCCAAACCGTTTGCGACCCGCCAGCATCCAGCTGTCGATGACTTTGTTCGCCTGGTTGGTGTAAATGGTGGTGAACTGTCGAGCAAGTTGTTGGGTCAAGGCCGTCCAGCCCGCGTCCAGCCCGACGAAATGCGGCGCAAAAATGACGACTGGATCATGGCCCTGCAATTCGTCCACGGCCCCCGACAGCGTCAGGCGCTGTCGAACGACTTCAGGCGAGCCTTGCCAGAGCCAGCCCCGATCCAGCCAGGCCTGGGCAAAATGAACAAATGTCCGGATCGTCAGCGTCCGGATTTGTTGCGCGGACAGTTCCGGAAAACACAAGCGCAAGTTGGTACCGGCCACCCGGCGCCGCGGTACGGCCAGGACATAAAGCACGCAGCCCAGCAAGCAGCCCAGCGCACGCACCCAGGCCAGTGGCAAACGCCCCAACAGGTGCATCACCCCAATGCCAAACTGACTGAACCAGCGACTCAACATCAAATCTCCTGCCGCGGCTGTTTATAGCGCGCGTAGCCCCACAGGTACTGTTGCGGGCAACTGCGAATCAATTCCTCCATCGCCAAATTGATGACCGCTACGGCCTGCGTAACGTCCAATGGCAAGGTTGCCAATAAAGGCTGCACGTGCACCCTGAATCCCCGCCCCCAGGACAAACGCTCGCCCCAGGCCATCAGGACCGTGGCGCCGGTCTGTTGCGCCAGCCGCACGGAGAGGGTCATGGTGTAGGCCTCGCGACCAAAAAACGGCAGCCACAGCCCCATACCCAGTGGCGGCACCTGATCCGGCAGCAGGCCCAGGCACTGGCCCTGCTTCAACGCCTTGATCATTTGCTTCACCCCTGCCAGCGTGGTGGGGGCGGTGTGCAAACCGGGTCGGGCGCGGGCCGTCGTCACCACCGCCCGCAACCAGGGCTGGCGCGGCGGGCGAAACAGCACCGTCATCGGTTGCTGCACCTGGCCGTAACGTTGCGCATAGGCCTGGGCCGTGATCTCAAAGCAACCCAGATGGGGGGTCAAGAACACCACCCCTCGCCCCAGCGCCAGCGCCGCTTCCACATGCTCGGCGCCATCCCACTGCACCGGTGCCGGCCGCCCCAGCCACAGGCGCGGCAATTCTGCCACCAGTTTGCCGCTCTCACCGACGGCGCCCGCCCATTGCCGCCAACCCATGCCAGCCTGCCGCGCATTGGCCAGAAAACGCTTGCGATACACCGCGGATCCTGCGAATACCAGCCAGCCCAATCCCCATCCCGCGCCATGCGCCAACCACAAAGGCAGTACGGACAACAATTTAAAAAGGGTGATCATCACTCGGGTAAAATGCTCTGGTCGCTGAGTTACGGAACTACTTGCAGGGCGACACACAGAGGTCAGCTTGAAGGAGCCGCCATTGTGCCTTGTCAATTTTGACAAATCTGCTAAAGCGTTCGC
>NZ_DHXT01000137.1 GCF_002413825.1 Rhodoferax sp. UBA5149 | reverse complement strand
GGTTTTGAAGCGCAGATCGCCACTTGGCCAGTGGATGTGCAAACGCATCTGAAAAAAATACTCACTGACGCCTTCTGGGCATGAACCACGGAATCCCCATGAACACGACGACGACCGCCAGAAGCAGCGCCATGAACCCCTCGGACCACCCCGCACCGCCGCCCGTTTTGTGGAAGGTCTATATGGCATTTCTGGTGCCCATGATCATCAGCAACATCCTGCAGGCGCTCTCGGGCACGGTGAACAACATCTATCTGGGTCAAATGCTGGGCGTGAGCGCCATGGCGGCGGTCTCGGCGTTCTTTCCGGTGCTGTTCTTCCTGATCGCCTTCATGATTGGCATGGGCTCGGGCGCCGCCGTCCTGATTGGTCAGGCCTGGGGCGCCAGAGAAATTGGCCGCGTCAAGGCCATTGCCGGCACCACACTGATGGTGGGCCTGTGCGCAGGATTGACCGTGGCCCTCTTTGGCGGTGCGTTCACGGAAATGATGCTACGCGCCCTGGGCACGCCCGCTGACATATTGCCGGACGCGACCGCCTACGCCCGCATCATGTTGCTGGCAACACCCGGCGTCTTTGTCTTTTTGCTGGTCACCTCGATGCTGCGCGGCGTCGGCGACACCACCACACCGCTGAAGACGCTGCTGATCTCCACCGCTGTCGGTCTGTTGCTGACCCCGGCACTGATCCGCGGCTGGGCCGGTTTGCCGCGCATGGGTGTGGCCAGTGGTGCTTACGCTGCCGTGGTGTCTTACCTCATCGCGCTGAGCTGGACCGCCTGGTATTTGCTGCGAAAAAAGCATGTCCTGGCGCCTGACGCCGCGTTCATGAAGCACCTTCGCATCGACCGCGGCATTCTGAAAAAAGTCTTGCTCGTCGGCCTGCCCACGGCCTTGTCGATGATCACGATCTCGGTGGCCGAAATTGCCGTGCTGTTTTTGGTCAACCGCTATGGCTCGCAAGCCACGGCGGCCTATGGCGCGGTCAACCAGATCGTGTCGTACGTGCAGTTCCCCGCCATTTCCATCGCCATCACCGCCTCCATCCTGGGCGCACAAGCCATTGGCGGCGGGCGGGCTCACACCCTGGGCAAGATTGCCCGCACCGGCATCATCATGAACGTGATGCTGACGGGCTCACTGGTGTTGCTGGGCTATCTGTTTTCGCGCAGCATCATCGGGCTGTTTATCACTGACGCGGCCGTCGTGAACATGGCACAAACGCTGTTGCACATCATGCTGTGGAGCAGCGTCATCATGGGCATGTCCATGGTGCTGTCAGGCTTGATGCGGGCCAGCGGCTCGGTATTTGCGCCTACCGCTATTGCGATGTTTGCCATTGCATGCATTGAAATTCCGGTGGCTTGGGTCTTGAGCAGCACCTACGGCTTGAATGGCATTTGGGCGGCCTACCCCGTGGCGTTTTTGTCCATGCTGGCCATGCAAACAAGCTATTACCGGCTGGTTTGGCGGAAAAAACCAATCCGCAGACTGTAACGATTGCCCTGACGGTAGACTCAAGCGACCATCAACATTAACCGACACCCCGGAGACTTTCATGATTCTCGAACTCGCTGACATCCGCATTCACCCCGGTCAGAACGCCGCTTTTGAAGAGGCCATCCAGCGCGGTTTGAAAAGCGTCATCCATGAGGCCAAGGGGTTTCAGGGCTACAAGGTCAACCGGGGTATTGAAAATACCGAGCGCTATATTCTTCAAATTTTCTGGGACACGCTGGAAGACCACACGGTGGGCTTTCGCCAGTCGCCGGCGTTTACCCAATGGCGTGCCATCGTCGGTCCGTTTTTTGCAGGCGTCCCGGTCGTTGAGCACTTTGACCTGGTGGCAAAGTAAACCTGAAAGAAGAAAAGCTTCCCATGCGCTACGTTTTCAATCCCGCCCCCACCGTGTCGGTGCCCGTGCTTGGCACCGCTTCACATTTTCCGGTTCACCGCATTTACTGCGTGGGGCGCAACTACGAAGAACACGCCAAAGAGATGGGCTTTACCGGCCGCGAGCCACCCTTCTTCTTTCTGAAACCGACCGACGCGCTGGTCGTGGTCAACGCCGGCGAATCAGCCGCCATGCCTTACCCCAGCCTTACCAAGAACCTGCATCACGAAATCGAACTGGTGGTGGCCATTGGCACGGGCGGCAAAAATATCCAGGCGGGCGACGCCCACAAACACATTTTTGGCTACGCCGTGGGCCTGGACATGACGCGCCGTGACCTGCAAAACGAGATGAAAAAACAGGGCCGTCCCTGGTGCATTGGCAAAGCCTTTGATCATTCGGCGCCGATCGGCCCCATCACCCCAGTTGACCAGGCAGGCGATATCGCCAACGCCGAGATCTACCTGCAGGTCAACGGCCAGGATCGCCAACGCAGCCATGTGTCCAAACTGATCTGGAACATCGCTGAGACGATCGAGCACCTGTCAGCCGCATGGGAACTGCAGCCCGGCGACCTGATTTACACCGGAACCCCCGAGGGCGTGGCCGCCGTGGTGGCTGGCGACACCATGACGGCTGCCGTGACCGGGCTGGAACCCATCAAGGTCACAGTCGATTAAGGCCACATTACACTGCCCTCATGCTTCGCTCCCCCATCAAACACTGCAAAAACTGCGGCACGGCCGTGGTTTACCGAATTCCGGACGATGGCGACACCAAAGAACGCGCTGTCTGCTCCGCCTGTCAGACCATCCACTACGAGAATCCTCTCAACGTGGTGGGCACCGTACCCTATTGGGGTGACAAGGTGCTGCTGTGCAAGCGCAATATCGAGCCGCGTCGGGGCAAGTGGACGCTGCCCGCCGGTTTTATGGAATTGAACGAAACCGTGGCCGAAGGCGCCGCGCGTGAAACGCTGGAAGAAGCCGGCGCCCAGTTTGAGCTGGAAGATTTTTTCACGCTTCTGAACGTCGCCCGCGTCGGGCAGGTCCACATGTTTTACCGGGCTCGCCTGCTCAGCGACACATTCGACCCCGGCTTTGAGACCATCGAAGCCCGCCTGTTTGCCGAAGACGAAATACCCTGGGACGAGATCGCGTTCCGAACCGTCAAGGAAACGCTGGAACACTACTTTGCAGACCGCCGCGCTGGCCACTTCTCCATTCATGTCA
>NZ_DHXT01000004.1:6221-6463 GCF_002413825.1 Rhodoferax sp. UBA5149 | reverse complement strand
GTGGCGTCGTCAGGTTCCTGTTCGGGAAAACCGAACATGCGGCGCAGGGAGATGATGGGCAGCACCTTGCCGCGCAGATTGGCCAAGCCATCGAGCGTGGCCGGCGCCAGCGGCACCCGTACCACCTCGGGGAGGCGGATGATTTCCTGCACCGGCGCCATGTCCACGGCGAAGACTTCGCCACCGGCAATGAAGGTGACAAACTGCCGCGTTTCGGAGACCAGTTCTTCGAGACCATCGTC
>NZ_DHXT01000004.1:4918-5937 GCF_002413825.1 Rhodoferax sp. UBA5149 | reverse complement strand
CCGGGGCGCACCTCGTCCGCCCGTTGTTCCAGTGTTGTTTCTGTTGTCATGATGGTCTCCCTTTATGCTGCGCTTTGCAGTTCGTCGGCAAGAGAAGATATCTCTTCGATGGCGGAGGCCAACTCCTCGGCGCCCTTGGATTGCTGCGCGGCAGCACTGGCCGCTTCGTTGGCCGCTTTCTCGGCTTCCTGAGATGCAGTGGAAATCTGCTCGATTCCCCTCTTCGCCTGACCGATGGCCGTGGCAATTTCCATGGATGCCGCCAGAATTTCGCGCGTACCCTGCTCAACCACGATGATGTCGGATTCGATCAGGTTGAGGTTGGCGGTCGAGGCCTTGGCCCCTTCCACCTCGCTGAGGGCGGATTTGACGATGTCATCAAGATCGGTGCTAACGGCAACAATCTGATCCTGCACCGCTTTCACCAGGTCCTTGATGCGGTCGGCGTTTTCGGCCGAGTCGCGGGCCAGGTTACGGATGTCGGTGGACACCACGACGAAGCCCTTGCCGAACTCGCCGGCGCGCGCCGCCTCGATGGAGCCGTTGACCGCCAGCATGTTGGTCTGGATGGACACCGTGGTGATGGCTTCGACAATCTTGTTGATGCGCCGCGACACCTGCTCCAGATCTTTCACCTGTTTGATACTGTCCTGCGTGCCCCTGACCGATGAGGTAATCCCGTTGATCAGCTCATCCACCGAGACCTTGTTGACGCCGAGTGTTGCCAGTACCGCCTTCACCTTCTCGCCGCCATCCGTGGCACGCTGCTGCGCCACCTCCACGCCTTTTTCGATCTGGTTGACTGCCGCCGAGGATTGTTCGCATGCCGCTGCGGACGTCTGCGCGCCCTTGCGGATCTGTTCGATGGCCGCCATGATCTGGGCGCTGGCGCTGTTGATTTCCTGCACGGCGGAGGAAAGCTCCTCGGCCGAAGACGCCACCTCTTCGGCACTCTTGGCCACGTCGGTGGAATTTTTCAGGTCCTCTGCCAGTTCGGACATGGCTTGCGTCGCCTGCTC
>NZ_DHXT01000004.1:4373-4699 GCF_002413825.1 Rhodoferax sp. UBA5149 | reverse complement strand
ATTTCTTCCGAGCCCTTGAGCGCTTGGGCGGCGGCGGCGTCGGACTGCTTGGCGCCGGTGGCGATTTCCGTGATGCCGCGCACCACTTCGATCACGTCTGTGCGAATCGCCTCAAGCTGCACGGTGATGACCTTGCCTTTTTCGACTTCACCTTCGATGGCCTTGGCCGAGTTGTTGATGCCGTCGGCGATGGCCTTGACATCTTGCTGGATCTGGCCCACCAGGTCCTGAATCTGCTTGGCGCTCGTCTCCGAGGTTTCAGCCAGCGTGCGCACCTCGTCGGCCACCACGGCAAAACCCTTGCCGTGCTTGCCGGCGCGGGCGGC
>NZ_DHXT01000004.1:0-4104 GCF_002413825.1 Rhodoferax sp. UBA5149 | reverse complement strand
TCCACCACCATCGCCACCGAGGCAATCTGGCGTTGCCCGGCCACGGCGACGTTGGTAATGAGGTTGGCGACGTCCGCAGAGGTTTTGGCAACCAGGGTCTGAGCGCCCTCCATTTTGGTCTGGCTGATGTCCGCATTGCGCAACTGGAGGGCGATGGCGCCGATGACCTGCGTGAAGGCTGTCATTGATTCCTGCGCCGCGCCGGAGGCCACTTCGGCGCCGGAGGCGATCAGGTCGGCAGCGCGCTTTAATTGCTCCGCGGCGGAGGCCGCCTGGTTGATGCCGGAAGACAACTGCCCGGTGGCGGCGGCGATGCGCTCCGCCGCCTGCTGTTGCTTGCCGAGCGTGCGCGCCCTCTTGCGCTGGGCCTCTGCGTCGCGAGTGGATGCGGTGGATGACTTACCATCTTCAGAAGTAGTGGCACGGGCTACGGGGGATAATTTCTTGACTAGGGCCATCATGAGCTCCATTTAANNCGCGCCCTCTTGCGCTGCACCTCTGCGTCGCGAGCGGACGCGCCGGTAGGTTTGCCGCTTTCATTTTCAGACGGGGTGGCGACTTTAGCAGTGAATTTCTTGATGAGAGCCATGGAGTTTTTCCTTTGGTTGATGAACGGTGAGGGGGATGGGAACAATCAAGGTGCTTCGCGGCAACCGAGAACTTGGGCTACTGAAGCGACATGAGCGAGCCCGCGCTATCGGGCTCATCGTGGAGCAGCAGGTGGCGATGCGGCAGGCGCAGCAGATGGGGCGGTAACTGCCGGCCTTCGTTGAAGAGATCTTCGATGGCCTGGGCGGAAACGGGTTTGGAGAAGAAGTAGCCCTGAATTTCGTCACACATATGAGTGCGCAAGATCTCGCACTGGGCTTCGGTTTCGACGCCCTCGGCGGTGACCTTCAGACCCAGGCCATGCGCCATGGAGACGATCACTTTCACGAGCACGTTGTCGCTCTGGCTGGTGGTGATGTCGTGCACAAAGGACTGGTCGATCTTGATCTTGTCAAAGGGGAAACGCTTGAGGTAACTCAGCGATGAGTAACCCGTGCCAAAGTCGTCCAGCGAGAGCTGGATGCCAAGGTCTTTGAGCTCTTTGAGCATGGCCTCGCTGCGTTGCACATCGTCCATCAGCGCACCCTCGGTCACTTCGATGCAAATCAGCTTGGGATCGACCTGGTGCAAGGAGAAGATATTTTTCACTTGCGCAATCAAATCGAGATCGTGAAATTGCAGGGGCGAGACGTTGATGGCCACGCGCGGGACGTGGAGCCCCTGGTCCTGCCAGGTGCGAATGTTGCGGCAGACGCGACGGAAAACCCATTCGCCAATGCCCTTGATCAAGCCCGACTCTTCGGCCAATGGAATGAACTGCGCCGGGGAGACGGCACCCAACTCGGGATGCTGCCAGCGCAGCAGCGCCTCCAGGCCGCTGATCTGCCCGGTCTGCAAATCCACCAGCGGCTGGTAGACCAGGTGCAGCTGTTCGAGTGCGGCCGCATTGCGCAAGGCCTGGCTCATGAGGTTGCGCGTGCGCACCTGTTGGTACATGTCTGCGCTGTAGAACTCGAAGGTGTCACGCCCATTGAGCTGCACCCGGTGCATGGCAATTTCCACGGCCTTGAACAGTGAGTCAAAGTCACATCCGTTGTCGGGGTAACTGGCGATGCCGATGGAAACGGTGACACTGAGCTCGTGACCCGCCAGTTGGAAGGGCTGTGCCAGTTTCCTCAGCAGTTCAGTGGCCAGGTGCACGGCGCCGCCGGCCGCGGTGCCGGGCAGCACCAGGACGAAGTCCTTGCCCTCCAGGCGTGCCACGGTGTCCTGGTTGCGCACCAGGTCACTGAGCCGTCTGGCCATGGCCACCAGCAGTTCATCGCGGACCTGGTAGCCCAGCGTGTCGGTGATTCTTTTGAAATGGTCAATGCCCAACAGCATCATCGTCAGGGGTTCGCTGGCGCGCTGCACCATGCTGATGGAGTGCCCAGTGCGGTCCTGCAGCAGTGCACGGTTGGGCAGGCCGGTGAGCGCATCAAAATGGGCCAGCAACTGAATGCGGTTTTCGGCAGCCTTGGCAGCGCTCAGGTCGCTAAAGTTGCTGAGGTAGTGCGTGATCTGCTCATGCTGGTCGCGAACCGCCGTGATCGCCATCCACTGGGGGTACTCCGTGCCGTCCTTGCGGCGATCCCATATTTCGCCGGCCCAGTGGTTGGTGGTGTTGACCTCATCCCACAAGGCAGCGTAGAACTCAGGGCAGTGCCGCCCAGAGGCCAGGACGCGCAGATTCTGGCCCAGAACCTCGGCCTCGGTGTAGCCGGTGATGGCGCTGAAAGCCTTGTTCACCATGATGATGTTGCAGTAGGCATCTGTCATGGCGATACCTTCGCGGCTTTGCAGGAACGCGGCCGCTGCCAGGCTGAGCTTGGCTTCTCTTGCTTTTTGATCGGTGAGGTCGGTGATGCTGCCGTAGACGCGCATCGCCCGTCCGTTGGCATTGCGATGAATGTAGCCACGCGAGAGCACCGGGACGTAGTGACCTTCCTTGTGCCGCAGGCGCAGCTGCATGCTGTAGCGTTCCTGATCGCCAGCGCGCAAGCGCTCGATCTCCTGTTGGACGAACGCCAGGTCATCGGCATGGATGATTTCTGCCCAGAAATCGGAACGGGACTGCCCATCTTGCCCCTCGTAGCCGAGCATCTGGTACCAGCTCAGAGAGCGTTCGACCTGGTCGTCGTCGAGGTTCCAGGCCCAAATGCCATCGTCGGAGCTCTTGAGAACCTGCTTGAATTGTTCTTGCGACTTCTTCAGCGCCAGCTCCGCCTCTTTGCGGTCGGTGACGTCGCGCTGCACGCCGAAATACTCAAGCAACACGCCCTCTTCGTCAAAAAGGGGGGTGATCGAGAGTTCATTCCAGAACGCTGTGCCGTCCTTGCGGTAGGTCAGGATTTCGCCGTGAAACGGTTTGTGAGCTTTCACGGCCGCGCGTATCAGTTCGACCGTGGCGGCGTTGGGGCCGGGGCCCTGGAGCCTCTTGCCGCAAGGCCTGCCTAGCAGTTCCTCGCGGCTATAGCCGGTCATGCGCGAGTAGGCTTCGTTGACGTAGACCAGCTCGCACTTGAGGTTGGCCAGCGTGACGCCTTCTTGCAGCGTGTCCAGGGTGCGAGCGCGCATGTTGGCGGTGCGCTGCATAAACTTGTTCGCCGCGCGGCGGCTGCGGCTGGCGATGAAGTAGGCCAAAGCCATGCCGGCGAATGCCAATACCAGCAGCCCGCGCCCAAGACCGAACAACGGTGTTGGCATGGGGTCTGATGCAAAGAAGCCTATGCCCCAGCCTGCACCGAGCAAGACCTGCGCCGCAAGGAACAGCAGCACGACAGAGAGAACCTGGCTCTCCAGTCGAAAGGCGGCGCCAAAACAATGCGTCAAATTCTTGGCGATACCTTTAGACATTTTGGAATGGCTCCAGTTTTGTCAAGAACAGGCGTTCGATGATCGGTGGCAAGTCGACGACGAAGTCGGTCTTGCCGACAAAACCCGCCGCGCCAAGCTCCTGCGCGGCAGCCCGGTAGTCCACGCTGTCGTGCATGGATAGAAATACGACGTGTGGCGGTTGCGGCCACGACCGCATGTGGCGTGCGACCTCCAGGCCGTTCAGCTCGGGCATGCTGATGTCGAGTAACACCAGGTCTGGCGCCAATTGCCCGGCCTTGCTCAATGCCTCGCGGCCGTCATGCGCCTGTCCAACGACCTCTGTGCCCGGCAACATGTCGAGGAATTTGCGCACCGCGGTAACAAAGGTCTGGCTGTCGTCGGCCAGCAGAATCTTGATCGTCATGGCTTATCCAGGCTGGCTGCAGGACGTGACAATGGACAGCGCGCTGTGGCGCTGAAGCGGTGGTGTTCGCTGGTTTGGCTCATGAGCCATGACTCTAGGAGGTTCTGGCCTCCAGAAAAATCAGGCCGATACCTGAAGCTGGCGGGAAAAACACCTGACAGAGTGCAGCGATCCGGGCTTTGCCTTACCGGCGCAGGATAAGAAGATGAACCTGGAGGCGCAGCTCAAGTGTTAGGACTCGCGCAAAAAGAACACCTGACTATCAAGCATGCTCA
>NZ_DHXT01000005.1:12222-27380 GCF_002413825.1 Rhodoferax sp. UBA5149 | reverse complement strand
CTGCTTCGACCAACCGCTTCGTCACTCCGCAAGCCCTCGTCTACAACGGTCCGGGAAGGATTTGAGCCACGCGCCCATCACAGAAAAGGCGGCTGGCGGGATCAGAGAAACACCAACGATATGAGGCAATTCGGCCTCCAGCCCTCGCCAGATAAGCGCCTAACACTATTAAATTGATAGCGACAATTTGTTACCAAAAACCAACCTGCACTCTGCCGCCGCTTGGCTCATAGCCGCTGTCATAGCCGATGCAGGGGAGCGCCTTCAGCATCAGCGAACACTGCGATACGCGTCGCCGGTGATCTTGCTGCTGGTGATGGCGTAGCCTTTGGCATTAATCTGCTGTACCGGGTTCTCGATTGAAAAGTGCGGCAGTTCGTTTTCATCGTCATTGAAGACGATGCCTCGCGCCTCTGTTTCCCAATCCGTATTGGTCGCTTCTTCGGGAATACGCTTTCCCTCAGGAACGGCCAGGTAGGAAAACAGACCTCCACGTTCGGCTCTGCGGTAGATATCCAATCGCATGATTTCTCCTTGCTGTTGACGGGTCAAAAACTGTTTTTTCTCACTTCTTGAAACTTCTTGAATCTATGGACTCTTTCCAGATTCAGGCCACCCAGCGTGCGCGAAACGCACACGCCAGTATGTGCGCTAACGCACATACTGGCAATGAATACCCCAGGCCGTGCAGATGCCCCCACTACAATTGGCGAACCACTTCCATGCGCCGCAGAAAGAAAAAACGAAATGGACATCGACAAATTCGATTTACCTCGTTATTTGGCGATTCTGCCCCTGTTTAGTGATCTGTCGCAACTGGAACGCGAGCGCTTGGTTCAAGGTTGCCAACTGCAGCGACTGGCCCGGGGGGACATGGTTTTTCGGGTGGGGGAGGAATGCAGCGCCTTCTACGTGGTCGTCACGGGAAAGGTCAAACTGTACGTGGCCTCGCCCTCCGGCCAGGAGAAAGTCATTGAACTCATAGGCCCGAGCCATAGCTTTGCAGAAGCCATGATGTTTCTCAACTTGCCTTGTATTTTGAACGGCCAGGCGCTGGCGGATTCCCTGCTCTTGCGGGTCAGCAAGAAAGTCGTATTCGGCGAAATAGAACGCGATCCACGCTTCTCGATGAACATGCTGGCCGGCATTTCACGCCGCTTGCACGGGCTGGTTCGAGACGTCGAGGGCTATGCCTTGCACAGCGGCATGCAACGACTGATAGGCTACTTGCTGCGGGATGTTCAACATGACGACATCGTCAACAAAGGCGCCCTCACCGTGTCCTTGCCGTTCAGCAAGGCAACCATTGCCTCGCGTCTGTCATTGACCCCGGAATATTTTTCTCGCGTTTTGCATGAACTCGAAGCAGAAAGCCTGATTGAAATCGACAAGCGCGAGATCCGTATTCTTGACGTGCAACGACTCGCCAGCTACGGGTCGCACTGATTGCTTCTGCGACTCGCGCTAAGGCGCGCCAAGCTTGGCCAGAACGGAGGCCAGTTTTTCCTTGTTGCCCGGCTCCACGCGGATCGACTCGTTGAATGCGGCGAGGGACAAATCATTCTTGCCCGTATGCAGATACGCGAACCCCAAGCCCATCCATGCCTTGGCGTTATTTGCATCCAGCCCGATCGTGCGCTGGTAGGTCTCGATGCAGGCCTTGAAGTCTTGCCGGTAAAGCTGCAATCCAGCCAGCTTCATGTGGGCACCCACCGAGCGCGGCGCATTGACAACCGCCTGCTCAAAGGCTTTTTGCGCTAGCTCCAGTTTGCCCGCGGCCCACTGCTGATCACCTTGCTCCAGCAAGGCACTCGGCGCATCAGCGTATGACGGCAGACTAGTTAACCCGGCAATCAGCGCAACGCAGCTGGCCAAAAATCGCAGTCGAAAATTTGCACGCATGGATTCTCTTTTATCTCGTGTCTTCGGGGTCAAAAAAAACGGATCTTCATGGGCAGAAGATCCGTTCGTCGATCGGTCCTTACGCTTACTTCAAGGCGCCTTTGCCGTAGCGATCCTCATAACCTTTGCGCACTTTATCGATGGCATCTTTGCCCATGCCGTTGAAGAACCAGTCGTGTCCGCTGATGGGCTTGAAATATTTATCCAATAGCGCATTGGCGTAATCTTCGTTGCCATCTTTCTTGCGCACCACTTCTTTAAGCTCGGGAATCCACTTGAAATAAGTGTGCTGGCTGACCTCGTAAATGCCTTGCCACCAGGTGTAGTCGGGTCCGCTCATCGATGCACCGTGGCGGGCGCGACGACCCTCGTGATGCCAGATCTCGAACCAGGTCCATTTGATTTTTGCATCCATCGGCTCGTGCGTCAGGTAGCCCTTGTCCTCAAGATCCTTCATCACCGCCGCGATGGGTTTGGCATATTTGTCGTTGTAGAGCTCCACCAGGTCATCAAACTGCTTGTAGTGGCCTTCCACCGTATTGGCGCTGTGGCAGGCGACGCAGACATCTTTCATTTTGTCTCTTCGCTTTTCCCAGGTCAGGATTTCCACGACCTTGGCGCCGTTGACTTCGTCGCCCACCTTCGGCAAGGGTTTGCCTTCGGGTTGATCGAACTCGTCACCGCTGCTGAGGCGAATCATGTTGAGCTTGGTGGAAACTGCCGGCCGCAGGGTCCAGGAAATCCGCTCGCCGACGTCGTGCGTGACCTTCTGATCTCGCGTGGCGCTCATGTGGCAGGTGGCACACGTCGGGGCGGCGGTGTAGTCGTCGCCCACCACCCATTTCTTCGACTTCAGGTTCATTTCATCGATCTTGGCGCGGTAGGTGATGCCGTGCTTGGACTCGTTATAGATCTCGATCTGAGGATGATCGGGACCCATGTGGCACTTGCCGCAGGTGTCCGGTGTACGCGCTTGCGCGGACGAGAAACTATGCCGCACATGGCAGGCGGAACAGGAACCGAGCGAGCCATCGGTATTGATGCGACCGATACCGGTATTGGGCCAGGTTTGCGGTGTCGGCCGACCCTTTTCATTGAGTACCACGGTACTGCCATGGCACTGGAGACAACCGGCATTGACCGCGGCTGGCCCACCGATGACCTCGCCCAGCAGATTGTCCAGAGAGGCCAGAATATTTCCTGCCTTGGCGTGGTGTGAACGCTGCTGCTGTGCCACCTCGGCTTCGTGGCAATTGGCGCAGGTTTTGGGGGTGACGATCACCTGAATCAAGGCACCATGGTGCTCGAAGCCCGCTTTCTCGCCCTGTTTCGCTTTATGGCAGTCGTAACAATCGACATTCTTGGCGGCGTGCGAGCTCTTCTTCCATTCGCCGTAGATGCCGGGATCGTCCGCCGGACCGTGGCAGCTGATGCATTTTTTCCCCATCGCCGCATCGGCGGGCGACTTCTTGTTCATGCGATCGACAGCCACTTTTTTGGTCAACTGATCGGCCGCAAATGCCGGGCTTGCAAATACCATCGCCAAGAGGCAGAGCAGTGCCCAAAGCAACTGCGCTGGAGATCGAACGCTTCCCATCATGATGCTTCCTTATATTTCGAATAGATAGCTGGAAATTCTATGGCGTCAATTCAGTAAAGCTCGCCAGGATATTCTTTTAACTTAATACAAATTAAGAATAACCACTTTTCCATGGGCAGACAACTACTAAAACAATATCGGTCAGCAGCGCGGAATTGAGCGCGGCAACGTGAAGGCGGCCGGAAATCGGGTTGCTACAATGATTTTTCGTTTGGACGTTGCTCAGCTGCCTTGCGCAAGAGAGCGTCCAGTCCCGCGTCTCTGTTCCCTGGAAACGATCACCATGCAACCCACGGTCAAACCCAAGAATCCCAATTTCTCATCCGGCCCCTGCAGCAAACGCCCCGGCTACAACGTGGCCGACTTGCAGCTCGACACCCTGGGGCGCTCACACCGCTCGGCGCTGGGCAAGAAGGCACTGGGCCTGGCCTGTTCCGAATCGGCGCGCATTCTGGGTTTGCCCGAAGGCTACCGGGTCGCGGTGGTGGCGGGGTCCGACACCGGCGCGGTCGAAATGGCGATGTGGTCCTTGCTCGGGCCGCGCGCTGTGGACGTGCTGGCCTGGGAGTCGTTCGGTTCGGGCTGGGTGACGGACATCGTCAAGCAACTCAAGCTGCCCCATGTGACCAAGCTGGAAGCGGCGTACGGCGACATCACCGATTTCTCGAAAGTCAACTTTGAACACGACGTCGTGTTCACCTGGAACGGCACCACGTCCGGCGTCAAAGTCCCCAGTGGCGACTGGATTCCCGACGATCGCGCCGGCCTGACCATCTGCGACGCGACCTCGGCCGTGTTTGCCATGGAACTGCCCTGGGACAAGCTGGACGTCATCACCTACTCCTGGCAAAAAGTGCTGGGCGGCGAAGGCGCGCACGGCATGCTGATTCTCGGCCCGCGCGCCGTGCAGCGTCTGGAGAGCTACACCCCCCCTTGGCCCCTGCCCAAGCTGTTTCGCATGACCTCCGGCGGCAAACTGACCGAAGGGCTGTTCAAGGGCGAGACCATCAACACCCCGTCCATGCTGTGCGTGTCCGATTACCTGGACGCGTTGGCCTGGGTCGAGCGCATCGGTGGCGTCCAGGCCACCATGGCGCGCAGCGAAGCCAATTTGAAGGTGATCTCGGACTTCGTGGCGGCCAACGACTGGATCTCCTTCCTGGCCAAGGACCCAAGCACGCGCTCCAATACCAGCGTCTGCCTGACCTTGAAGCTGAGCGACGAACAGGTCAAGAAGGTTGTGAAATTGCTGGAGGCCGAAGGGGTGGCCTATGACATTGGCGCCTACAAGGATGCGCCCGCGGGCATTCGCATCTGGTGCGGCGCCACCGTGGAGTCGTCTGACCTGCAGGCGCTGATGCCCTGGCTGGGCTGGGCCTACCACAAGGTCAGCAACTGACCGACGTTTTTTCAGACCCTCCCCCACACACTTCTGGAAGCCACCGCCCATGTACAAGGTTAGAACTTACAACCAGCTCTCGGTCAAAGGCCTGGACCGGTTTTCACGACAATCGTATCAAGTCGGCAGTGGCCTGGATCAGCCGGACGCGTTCCTGCTGCGCAGCCAGAAGCTGCACGCCGAGCCGGTGCCGCCGTCCCTGCTGGCGGTGGCGCGCGCCGGTGCCGGCGTCAACAACGTGCCGGTCGCCGACTATGGCAAGCTAGGCATCGTGGTCTTCAACACCCCGGGCGCCAACGCGAACGCCGTGAAAGAGCTGGTCATGGCCGGCATGCTGCTGGCCACGCGCGGCATCCTGGCCGGCATTGACTATGTGCAGTCCCTCACCCACATGACCGACGCGGCCGAGATGGCACAGCTGCTGGAGAAGGAAAAAGCCCGTTTTGCCGGTGGCGAAATCAAGGGCAAGACACTGGGTATCGTCGGCCTGGGCGCCATTGGCTCGATGGTTGCCGACATGGCCCTGGCCTTGGGCATGAAGGTGGTGGGCTTCGATCCGGCCTTGTCGATTGACGCGGCCTGGCGCCTGTCCAACGAGGTCACGCGCATGGAAAATCTGGCCGCGCTGCTGGCCCGGTCGGACTACATCTCGCTGCACGTACCGGCCATGGACGCCACGCGCCACATGATCAACGCCGACACCTTGGCCGGTGTCAAGCCAGGCGCCGTGCTGCTCAACTTTGCCCGCGAAACGATCGTGGACTCAGCCGCCGTGCTGCTTAGCCTGGAGAGCGGCAAACTGGGCCGCTACGTGTGCGACTTCCCCGAGCCGGCCCTGCTCGGCCATGCCAAGGTCATCGCGATGCCGCACATTGGCGCCAGCACCGAAGAATCAGAAGAAAACTGTGCCGTGATGGCGGCCAACCAGCTGATCGACTACCTGGAAAACGGCAACATCACGAACTCGGTCAACTTCCCCGGCGTCAGCATGGGTCGCACGCCCGGCACCACGCGCATCACCTTCTCCAACGACAACGTCTCGGGCGTGCTGGGCCATGTGCTGTCGGTGTTGGCGGACAACAAAGTCAACGTGATTGACATGGTGAACAAGAGCCGCGGCGAACTGGCCTTCAGCATCATCGACGTCGAAACGCCACCGGGTGAAACGGTCACCACCGCGATTCAAGCCATTGAGCACGTGATTCGGGTCCGGGTGATTTGAGCGTGTCCTTCTGCTGGATCCATTTGCTATTTTTGTTATAGCTATTGGCGCCAATACAGGGGCCACTTCGGGCCTGTTTTCAATAGATTCACCCTCGAAACCGTTTTCGCGTCAGCGCCAGCGCCAGCCAGAAGCCGCCCACCGCATACGCGACCAGCACCAGCACATGCTTGCCTGGATGCGCGGGCCACCGGTCCATGAACAAAGGGCGTACCAGTTCGACGGCATTGGTCAGCGGCAGCCAGCCCGATACCGTACGCACCACCGCCGGCAGTTGCTCCAGCGGGAAGAAGATGCCGCTGAGGAACATCATGGGCGTCAGAAACAACGTGAAGTAGTAGGTGAAAAAGTCATAGCCTTTGGCCAGCGCATTGAAAATCAGCGCAATGCAACTGAAGGTGATACCGACCCCCAGCAACACCGGCCAGGCCACCAGCAGCTTCGGGCTGTAACTGATGCCCAGGGCCAGCATCACGCCCAGAATGGCGGTCACGGTGAACAGCGACTTGAACGCGGCCCACAGCATTTCGGCCAGCACGATGTCGTCCAGATTGACGGGCGCATTCATGATGCCGTCCCATGTTTTTTGCACGTGCATGCGCGAAAACGTGGAGTACAAGGCCTCGAACGAGGCCGCCTGCATGGCGCTCATGCAGATCGAGCCGCTGGCCAAAAAGAGGATATACGGAACCTTCACGTCACCCGCCGGGCCCGGCATGCTGACCTGCCCGACCAGCGCGCCCATGCCGTAGCCAAAGGCCACCAGCCACATCAGCGGCTCGGCAATATTGCCCACCAGGCTCGGGAGCGCCAGCTTGCGCCAGACCAGCAGGTTGCGCAAAAACACCGGCCAAAAGCGCAAGGACAACTGGGGTGCGCGCCACACACTTTGCGCGGGTACTGTAGTCAATGTACGGGTCTGCATGTTAGGCATCCTCCCTGATTTGGCGGCCAGTGAGCTTGAGGAACAGATCTTCCAGATTGGCCGGCCGGTGCAGTGTGCGCAGCTGCGGGTAGGCGCTCAGCGCCTTGAGCAGCGGCTCGGCGTCCTGCGTGTAAAAAAACACGGTCTCGCCACTCACTTCCACGCGCGCCGCCAGCGCTTTAAGCGGCCCGTCCTGAAGCGTCTGCGCACCGTTGCCATAGACCTCCACCACATCGGGCTCCAGATGCTGGGCGATCAGGTCACGCGGCCGGCCCTCGGCAATCTTCTTGCCATGGTCCAGCACCAGCAAGCGCGAACACAGGCGTTCGGCCTCGTCCATGAAGTGGGTGGTCAGCAGGATCGACTTGCCCTGCTGAAGCAACAACTGCAGGCGCTCCCACATCAGGTGGCGCGCCTGCGGATCGAGCCCGGTGGTGGGCTCGTCCAGCAGCAAGAGCCGGGGATTGTTCACCAGCGCGCGGGCCAAGCTGAGGCGGCGCTTCATGCCGCCCGACAGCTCGCCTGGCTTGGCGTTCGCCTTGTGCGTGAGCGACGCGAACTCCAGCAACTCCGGAATTCGCGCGCGAATCTGCGCGTCCTTGAGCCGGAAGTAGCGGCCATACACCAGCAGGTTCTCGGCGCAGGTGAAGTCGGGGTCCAGCGTGTCCATCTGGCTCACCACCCCGAGCTGGGCCTTGATCGCCAGCGCGTCACGCGGCATCTCCAAATCGAAGGCGGTGATGCTGCCAGCGTCCGGCACGCTTAAGCCCAGGCACATGCGGATGGTGGTGGTTTTGCCCGCGCCGTTGGGGCCAATCACGCCGAGGCATTCGCCCGCTGCAATCTCGAACGACACGTCATCGACCACCGTGCTGTTGCCATAACGCTTGCTCAAACCTTGCACAGATAAAATTGACGTTTCCATGGTTTGATTGTGACCCAGGCCGCAACCCAGGGGCCATGGATCCTTCACCTTTTTCATCCCTTTCCCGGACGCGGCAACGCGTTTTTATATGACTACACTCGGCACGCCTCTCTCCCCCCACGCCACCAAAGTGATGCTGCTGGGCTCCGGTGAACTCGGCAAGGAAGTTCTCATTGCGCTGCAGCGCCTGGGCGTGGAAACCATCGCGGTGGACCGCTACGACAATGCGCCGGGCCAGCAGGTGGCGCACCATGCGCGCACCATCACCATGAGCGATCCCGCGCAACTCAAGGCCCTGATCGAAGCCGAGCGGCCGCACTTGGTGGTGCCCGAGATCGAGGCCATCGCCACGTCCATGCTCGAAGAACTCGAAGCTGCTGGCGTAGTGCGCGTCATTCCCACCGCCCGCGCCGCGCGCCTAACCATGGACCGCGAAGGCATCCGGCGACTGGCGGCCGAGACCTTGGCACTGCCGACCAGTCCCTACAAATTCTGCGACTCGCTGGCCGAGCTGCAGGCCGCCATCGACGCTGGCATTGGCTACCCCTGCGTGATCAAACCGGTGATGAGCTCCTCCGGCAAGGGCCAAAGCAGACTAGACGGCCCGGCCGACGTGCAAAAAGCCTGGGACTACGCCATGGCCGGCGGCCGTGTCGGCGCTGGGCGTGTCATCGTCGAAGGCTTCATCGACTTCGACTATGAAATCACCCTGTTGACCGTGCGGGCCATGTCGTCGAAGGATGGTGCCGACGGCCAGATCGAAACCCATTTCTGCGAGCCGATTGGCCACATCCAGGTCAGCGGCGACTATGTCGAGAGCTGGCAGCCGCACCGCATGCCCGCGGCGGCGCTGGAGCGATCACGCCAGATCGCCAAAACCGTGACCGACAACCTGGGCGTGGGCTTGGACGGCAAGCCCTCCGGGCTGGGTTTGTATGGCGTGGAACTGTTCGTCAAGGGCGATCAGGTCTGGTTCAGCGAAGTGTCACCGCGTCCGCACGATACCGGCCTGGTGACGCTCACCACTCAAGTCCAGAGCGAGTTCGAACTGCATGCCCGTGCCATCCTGGGCCTGCCGGTCAACACCGCCTTGCGCAGCCCCGGGGCCAGTGCCGTGATCTACGGTGGCGTCGAGGCCAAGGGCATCGTATTTGACGGTGTGGACGAGGCCCTGCGGGTGCCCAACACCGACTTGCGTCTGTTTGGCAAGCCCGAGAGCTTCATGAAGCGCCGCATGGGCGTGGCGCTGGCGTTTGATGCCGATGTGGAGGTGGCACGCCAGAACGCCAAGCTGGCGGCCTCCAAAGTCAAGCCACGCGTGGCTTGACGGTTTACTCTCAAATCAATAGCGGGCCATGCCCGCTGGACGAGGGCTAGCGCTGTGGACGAATGCGATATATCGCGTTGTTGAGATCCGCAGACATG
The DNA here is from genome assembly GCF_002413825.1 of Rhodoferax sp. UBA5149. GTDB lineage: Bacteria > Pseudomonadota > Gammaproteobacteria > Burkholderiales > Burkholderiaceae_C > Rhodoferax. The sequence goes on along the minus strand of NZ_DHXT01000005.1, from coordinate 17,982 downwards.
TAGATGCTGCCGTCTGCGCCGACCGCAACGCCCGTCACGATATAGGGCGGCGGCATGCCGGGCCCACCACGCATGCCGATTGGCAGATGTTCTGCCACCGTGCGGCGGGTGCCGTTGGCAGGGTCAATTTCCACCAGGCGTTTTGCAGCGCTCTCCGCCACGATGAAGGTACCCCAAGGCGTCTGGGCCACCCCTTCAGGCAGCGCCAATCCTTCGGCCACGGTGGTCTTGGCACCATCGGCCAGGCTGACTCGGGTGAGTTTGCCTGCTGCCTCGGTCACATACAAGGCGCCGTCTTTGCCCAGCACCATCTGCACCGGACCCGCCAAACCTTGGGCGATGACCTTCTTGTCGGCAAACTTGTCGCCACTGGCACGGGTGATGCTGCCGGTGGCAATTTCGGCGTAAATCACGCTGCCGTCGGCCATCGGGATCGCATCAAACGGGGCCTTCAGGCCATGCAGCATGGCGCTGGTCTTGAGCGTGCTGCGCTCCACCATCTGGACGGTGCCGGTAAACCAGGAGGTCAGGGCAAAGTGGGTGGCGGACACGCCCACGGCAAACGGGTATTCCATATCGGAGGCCTGCATGCGGAAAATGTCCTTCACCTCGCCGGTTTTGGTGCTGACGTGGCGAAAGCCGAACACGTCGGCCACCCACAGGTCATCGCCATCCACCTTGAGGCCCGCCGGCACCGCCAGCTTGCCACCTGTCACCAGGCTCAACACGCCAGTGGCCGGGTTGTAGGCTTCAATCGAGTTGTCCGCCATGTTGGACACATAGATCGTGCCATCGGGCGCAATCGCCAGATTGTCCAGCGCGGGCTTGAGCTGCTTGGCCACCGTCTTGCGACCTGTTGCCAGCTCGACACGAGACAATTCGCCGGTCTTGGTGTCCACCACCCACAGGTTGCCCTTGCCATCCAGATTGGCGGCAGCGGGTGTCTTGAACTCGCTGTTGATGACCGCCATATCCCCATTGGCTGGGTTGATTTTGACGACCTGACCCTTGAACCACAATGGGCCATAAATCATGCCGTCCGGCCCGACCTCAAAACCATTGAGGCCACCCAAATCTTTTTTGATCAATCGAGGCGGTACTTTGCCAGCCACATCAATTTCCCACAGCGCGTCACCCAGGAACACCTGCGACGCGTAGAGCTTGCCGTTGCGACGGTCAAAGTCCAGAGAATTGATACCGGGCAGGTCCTTGGCCAGCACGCGCAGCGGGGCTGCGTCGTTTTCGCGGTAACGGATCATGCCCATCATGTAGTTGGTCCAGGCCAGCTCACCCTTGGGGCCCACGGCGATGTCATCCGCTTGTCCTTCAGGGGCGGGCACCATGATACGGGCGGCACCGGTCTTGCGATCCACCTCCCACAACGCACTGCCCACGACCGAGCCGGCCAGCAAGCGGCCCTTGGTATCCACAGCCAAGCCATGAACGCCAGTGAACGACGAGGGTGCCACCAGCACCTCCGGCGCCGCCCAGGCGGCCGGTCGGGAAGGTGCCATGGAAGTGCAGGCACTGAGAATCAGGGATGCCGCAAGCAGGCCAGCGGCCAAGGGTCGAATCATGGTTGTCTCCTTTGTTATGTGGGAGAGTCAGTCTAGTAGGCGCTCTGGTGACTGAAAGTCACCCGGGTGACACGCGCGTGCGGCGGGCGTATGGGTGTATAACCTAGTCCCCTTCGGACATGTGCCACGTCTTGGCGAGTAGCGCGCATGCCCCACCCCTCCGAATAAGCCAAGCGCATGTAAGCGCTACAACAGCAAGGAATATCAGACATGGGCGCGCAGTGGAAAGCAAAAGGTAAGGAACTGGCTGCAAATGCCAAAGGCAAACTGTTTGGCAGATTGGCCAAAGACATCATGATCGCGGCGCGTAGCGGGGCCGACCCCGCTTCGAACTCGCGCCTGCGGCTGGTGGTGGAGCAGGCCCGCAAAGTCTCCATGCCCAAGGAGACCCTGGACCGTGCCATCAAGAAAGGGGCTGGCCTCACCGGCGAGGCGGTTCATTTTGAATATGTGATTTACGAAGGCTTTGCGCCGCACCGCGTGGCCGTCATGGTCGAATGCCTGACCGACAACGTGAACCGCACCGCACCCGAAATGCGCGTGTTGTTCCGCAAGGGGCAGCTCGGGACCTCCGGCTCGGTGGCCTGGGATTTCGACCATGTGGGCATGATCGAAGCCGAGCCGTCAGCCAAGGGCGCCGACGCGGAACTGGCCGCCATCGAAGCCGGCGCTCAGGACTTGGAGCCGGGCGAGGAAGACGGCACCACGCTGTTCCTGACCGATCCCGCCGATCTCGACCTGGTGAGCCGCGCGCTGCCAGCCCAAGGCTTCAGCGTCCTGTCCGCCAAGCTGGGTTACAAGGCCAAGAACCCGATCGACCCAGCGAGCTTGAGCGCCGCGCATCTGGAAGAAGTGGAAGCCTTCCTGGCCGCCATTGATGCGCATGACGATGTACAGAATGTGTTTGTGGGCTTGGCAGGCTAGGACTTGCTGCTGTTTTCAGCGACAGGCGTCATTCAGATTTTGGCGATCTTTTGCGGCTTGGTGTTCACCGGCAAGCACAGCAGGGCCGTCAACAGCGCCAGCGACGCGTGGCACACGTACAGCGGGACGAAGCTCTCGTGCGTCAACCCCGCGTGACCGAGCAGCAGCACCGTGATCGCCACGCCCATCACCGAGCCGATCTGTCGTGTGGCCTGGTTCACCGCGCTGCCAACGGCGTATTGGTCAACTGGCAAGCGGTTAACTGCCGCAGCCGATAGCGAGGGCAACACCAGCCCGACGCCCATGCCGCTCAAGATCAATCCAGGTAGCCAGTGGGTCAGGTAGGCAGGCTGCGCGCCGGGCACGAGAAGAAACCACAAGCCGCTGCAGGCATAGATCAGCCCGCCGCCGACGAGGAACGGCCGGTGCCCGAGGCGGGCCGCAAGGCGCCCGGACATGATCGCAAATGGAATCACGAGTAAAGGCCCCGGCGTGATCGCGAGGCCAGCCTGCGGCAGCGTGTAATGCCAGATCTCGGTCATGTAGAAGAAGAACCCGAAGAACATCATCGAGAAGGCGATGCCGAAGGCCAGGGTTGCCAGATTCACAAAGGTGTAGGTACGTTGCTTGAAGAGCCGTAGGTCGACCAGGGGTGCGTGCGCGACACGGGCCCAAATCACGAAGCCGATCAGCGCGATGACGCCAATGCTGGCGGCGACGATCAGTTCGGTTGAGCTCCAGTTCGGCGATTCCGACTGCACAATGCTCAATGCGAGCGCGCCGACGCCGACGATTAGCAAGCCCATGCCGACCGCATCGACCGGGCGCCGGCTCTCGGGCTTCTTCGCCTCTTTCAGCAGCGCGGCACCGCGCCACAGGGACAGCGCGCCCAGCGGCAGGTTCAGATAGAAGGCCCACTGCCAGCCCACCGCATCGACAATAAACGACCCCACGCTGGGCCCGATCGCCGCCGCGAGGCCGCCGACGGCGCCCCACAAACTCACCGCCACCGCCCGTTTGCCGTGCGGAAAAGCGTCGAGCACGATGGACAGCGAGGCGGGTGTCAGCATCGCTGCGCCGACGGCCTGCACGACACGCGCCGCGATCAGCCAGCCGACCGTGCCGGACAGTCCGCACGCGGCCGAGGCCGCAAGAAACAGGGTGACGCCGAGCATGAACACCTTCTTGCGGCCATGGGTGTCGGCCAATCCGCCGGCCGGAATCAGCATCGCCGCGTAGACGACGGTGTAAGCGTTCAGAACCCAGGACATGTCGGCCGCCGACGTGCCGGGGAAGCTGGCGCGTACGGCCCGAAACGCGGCGAACAGCATCGTCGTGTCGAGCGAGACCAGGAACACGGCAACGCTGGCGATCCAGAAGACAGGCCAGGGAGACGCCTGTGGCTGAGGAGCGACGATCACCGTCGCATGGGTGGTAGTGGTGGCGGTGGCGGTCATGGCGTGCTCACCGGTCCAGCGCTTGCAGGTAGACTGCGGGGTCGGCCGACAGTCCGGCGTGCACACGTCGCGTCACATCGTCGGCCAGCACCTCGCTGGCACCCGCCTCCAGTGCGTCCAGCGCCGTGCACACCACGGCCTCGGGGGCCAGCTTGGGCACATCCAGGCCGCGCGTCAGATCGGTATCGATAAAACCGACGTGCAGCGCCAGAACCTGCGTGTGCTGGTCGTGCAACTCGATGCGCGTGCCGTTCGTCATGGCCCATGCCGCCGACTTGCTCATGCCGTAGACGCCGAGCAGCGGCCCGTTGATCCAGCTGGCGATCGACAGCACATTCAGGATGGCACCGCCGCCATGCGCCGCGAGCACCGGCGCAAAGGCTTGCGTCAGGCGCAGCGGGCCGAAGACGTTGGTGTCGAAGTGGGCTTGTGCCGAGGCGACGCTGCTGTCACTCAGAAAACCACCGGTCGCTGCGATGCCGGCGTTGTTGATGAGCAGCGTCACGTCGGGGTAGTCGCGCGCGGCAGCGGCGATGTCCTCTGGCTTGGTCACATCGAGCTGGATGGGCACCACGCCCGGCAGTGTCACGCTGGATGGATCGCGCGCCGCAGCATAGACTTTGCGTGCGCCGCGGGCCAGCGCCTCGCGGGCAAAAGCCAGACCGAGGCCGCGGTTGGCGCCGGTGATCAGGACGGTAGCGTTAGCTAATTTCATGGGTTTCTCCTTGGTAAAAACAGTGAACAAATATGATGATGATCATATTAATGGGCAAAAAAAAGAGCCAGAAGCACGGCGTGTTGTGCGCGTTCAGGCAGGGTCGTACTGCGACAGCAGTGCACTGCGGGCCGCCGCGAGCATGGCCTTGCCTTGCGCGTTGGCGCCCAGCGTGCGGGCCAGCTGCAAGGTACCGACCAGGGTGCCGGCAATGACCATCGCTTGCTCCGAGGTTCCGCCTTCGGGCAACGCGCGCTGGACCATCTCGATGAGACTGCGCACACGGTCGGTCGAGGGTGCGAGCAGCGCGGGCGACTGGCGGGGCATCTCGGAACTAAGGGCTGCGACCACGCAGCCGCCCTCGACGCCACGGAGATGTGTCTCGGATAGATAGCCTTCGACAAGCGCCCGCAATGGGCTCTGGCCGCGCGCACGGCTGGTATCGATACGCCGGTTCATCACCGCAGCGCTGTCGCGGCCGGCCCGCTCGATCGCCTCGGCCAGAAGGGCGTCGCGAGATTCGAAGTGGGCATAGAAGCCGCCGTGCGTCAGCCCCGCTTGTTTCATCACGTCAGCGACACCGACGCCGCCATAGCCATTACGCCGCAGCGTGCGCGCCGCGACCTCGACGATGCGTTCGTGGGTAGTTTCGCGGCGAGTGGGTTTGGAATGCATGGGGCGTACTGTATCAATTTATGATGACCATCATATTTCCGGATGGCCAATAACCTCGAAAATATCATGGATAAGGCGGGCAACCCGTCGCGGGACGGGCTGCGCCGTCACGTCTACTGAAACGCCACCTCCGCAAAGCTGCGCAGCTTGCGGCTGTGCAGTTGGTCCACGCCTTCGGCACGCAGCAGCTCAATGGCGCGAATGCCGATGCGTAGATGCTGGCGCTTTCCATGTCCAGGGCGCCGGCGCCGTGATCTACGGCGGCGTCCAAGGTCAAACCCCGCGCTGTTTGACCTTATTTGCTATTTAATTAATAGCTGCTAGCGCATAGTGGACAGGGGCCAGAGGCTGATTTTTCTTCAAAAAATCAACGCCGGATTCAGATTGCGAATGCGCCGGTCTTCGTAGTAGC
>NZ_DHXT01000005.1:7740-11982 GCF_002413825.1 Rhodoferax sp. UBA5149 | reverse complement strand
TTGCCGGTCGAGCGTGCGATAGCCAAACTTGGCAGTGACCTGGGTTTGGCCCGGCGCAGGCGCCATATCACACAGGCATCGCTGGCCGAGCGGATTGGCGCGTCGCTGTCCACGGTTCGGCGCATGGAACAGGGCGACCTGCGGGTGCCCCTGCACTTTTTTGCGCGTGCATTGCATATCTTCGGCGAAGTTGAGAGACTCGCCAATCTGCTTGACACCGCCCAGGACGACATTGGTCTGACCCTCATGGATGAGCAGCTGCCCAAGCGGGTTCGCGCCAGGAAAATCACGCCAACGGGGGCGCTGTGAAATCGCCCGTCAACATCAAACAGCAAGTCGATGTTTGCCTTGGGCGGGCCGGCACCCACATCGGCGACCTGACCTACGTCAAGCAAGGCAAGCGCGAAAACACCGCGTTCGCCTATGCCCCGGCGTGGCTCGCCAACCCGGATGCTTTTAGTGTGTCGCCGGACCTTGCCTTGATTTCAGGTCATCAGATCCGCAAGGCGCCTTCCGCCTCAGACTCCTGCTTTCACTTCGCCATCGCCGACACGGCACCGGATGCGTGGGGTCGCCGGGTCATCCTGCGCGAGCACGCCAAGCGCCGCAAAGTGGATGCGAGCTTGCGCGAGCTCACCGAGCTCGACTTTTTGCTGGCGGTGGACGACTTCAGTCGAATCGGCGCGCTGCGGCTTCAGGACCGCGCGGGAACCTACCTCCGAACCGTCGAGCAAGGCCAGCGCACGACGCCTGCGATGCTTGAACTGCAACACATGTTTGAGGCCAGTCGCGCGGTCGAAACCGGCACCGAGAGCGCCGACGACTTGCGTTACCTCGTCGGCAAGGGCACGTCACTGGGCGGCATGCGGCCCAAATGCACCGTCATCGACGACAACGGGCTGCTGGCCATTGGCAAGTTTCCCAGCGTTGACGACACCCGCAGCGTCACGCGCGGCGAAGTGCTCGCGCTTCGCCTGGCGCGGCTCGCTGGTATCGATGCGGCGCCTGCGCGCATCGTCGAGATCAACGGCGTGGCCGTTGCCATCATCGAGCGCTTTGACCGCACGCCAGACAGCGCGCGCATCCCTTATCTGTCGGCCGCCTCGATGCTGCAGGCCTCCCGGCAACACGAGCACAGCTACACCGAAATTGCCGACGCCATCCGCGCCAACTCACCGCAGCCTACAGCGGATGCCCGGCAACTGTGGCGCCGCATCGTGTTCAACCTCTTGATCACGAACGTGGACGACCACCTGCAGAACCTTGGCTTTCTGCATGTGAGCAACGCGCAGTGGCGGCTGGCCCCGGCCTTTGACCTCAACCCGTTTCCGGACAAGGACCGCGAGTCCAAAACGTGGTTGTCCGCTGACGTGGGGCCTGTCATGGAGCTGGCCCCCTTGATGACCCACTGCGCCTACTTTTCCCTGACGCCTGCCCTGGCCCTGGCGGCGTTGGCTGACGTGGTCAAGTCGGTGTCCGACTGGCGGACGGTGGCCCGCCATGCGACCGTGGGCCTGCAGAGCCATGAGTTGGACGACTTCGCCCCTGCCTTCGAGCATGAGCAGATGGACACAGCACGCAAGCTGTTGAGGTGAGGAGGCTGAGCGGCGGCAGGCGCGGCGGTTTTTTCGCATTAAATCAGCCGCTAGCCCTTTTGGAATATGCGCAGGTAGCTATTGATTTAGTAGTATTTTTGTTTCTGGTGATGGAGCTTATTCGTCACATACCAGGCGGCGGCATTGATTTTTTGAATGGCTGGAGGGCAGCGATAGCGGGTATTCGCCAACGGCTGCTTACTGGCAGCTCAATTTCCTTCCAGTCAGAAGTCGTTCGTCGCATTCGGCATCGTGCCCATAGGAATCACTGAAAAGAGTGGCGGTCATTCGCGGAGGTGGCCTGGGGGGTCAAAGCAGTGACTTCGGCTACGAGATTAATTTTTCTCCCTGCCGTCAACAATGCAGATGAAGGCAGGGACTGAATTCAGCGGTCTGATTACTTCCGTAACAAGCGCAGGCCATTGCCAACCACCAGCAGGCTGGCACCCACATCCGCAAACACAGCCATCCACATCGTGCCACTACCGGTCAGCGTCAGGACCAGAAACACCGCCTTGATGCCCAATGCCAGCACAATGTTTTGAATCAGCAGCGCATGGGTGTCGCGCGACAAGCGAATGAAGCGCGGTAGCTTGCGCAGGTCGTCATCCATCAAGGCCACATCGGCGGTCTCGATAGCCGTGCCGGTGCCTGCTGCACCCATGGCGAAACCAATATCGGAGCGTGCCAGCGCGGGGGCGTCATTGATGCCGTCACCGACCATGCCCACCGCACCTTCTTTTCCGACCATGCTTTCAATGGCCTTGAGCTTGTCCTCGGGCAGCAAATCGCCACGGGCTTCGTCGATGCCGACCTGAGCCGCGATGGCCTTGGCCGTATGCGAGTTGTCGCCCGTTAGCATGACCGTCTTGATCCCCAGGGCGTGCAGTTCGGCAATGGCCTGGCGGCTACTGTCCTTGACCGTGTCGGCCACGGCGAACAAGCCATGGACACTCTGCTCATCGGTCAGCAGGATGACTGTTTTGCCTTGCTCTTCCAGGGCCGACAAGCGGGTTTCCAGTTCGTCAGAGCAGCGGCCTTGTTCATGAATCAGGTGGTGATTGCCCAAGTGGTAGAGCTTGCCGTCAATGATTCCCCTGGTGCCGCGTCCGGGCAGCGCTTCAAACGCCGTCACATCGCGCAACGCAATGCCATCGCGCTGGGCCGCTTCAGCCAAGGCGCGTGACACCGGGTGATCCGAGCGACTGGCCAGACTGGCAGCCAGGCTGCGAACGTCCAATTCATTCCAGTCATTCAACACACAAAAATCAGTCTGTGCAGGTTTGCCATGGGTCAGAGTGCCTGTTTTGTCGAGTGCCAGCCACTTTAACTTGCGGCCCTCTTCCAGATAGACGCCACCCTTGACGAGAATGCCATGACGCGCAGCGGCAGCCAGACCACTGACGATGGTGACAGGCGTTGAAATCACCAGCGCACATGGGCAGGCAATCACCAGCAGGACGAGCGCCTTGTAGATCCAGGTGAACCAGTCTGTGTCCAGCAGCAAAGGCGGCAAAACAGCAACGGCCAACGCCATGGCGAAGACCACCGGGGTATAGATCTGCGCGAAGCGATCGACGAACCGTTGCGTTGGTGCTCGCGCACCTTGCGCTGCTTCGACCGCATGGATGATGCGCGCCAGGGTGCTGTTGTCCGCAGCGGCTGTCACCCGGTATTCGAAAGAGCCTGATTCGTTGATCGTCCCGGCAAAGACGGCGTCACCTTCAACCTTGTCCACCGGCAGGCTTTCTCCCGTGATGGGGGCCTGATTGACGGTTGAGCGTCCGCTGAGAATTTTCCCGTCCAGTGCGATGCGCTCGCCGGGTTTGATACGCACACGCGCGTTGACAGCAACCGACCTTGCGGCGACCTCAAGCCAAGCACCGTTGTCTTGCAAGACGGTGGCGCGTTCCGGGGCCAACTGCATCAAGCCTCGAATGGCATGGCGCGCCCGGTCAAGCGACTTGGCCTCAATCAACTCCGCAATTGTGAACAGCACCATCACCATGGCCGCTTCGGGCCATTGGCCCAGCAACAGCGCCCCCGTTACGGCAATGCTCATCAGGGCATTGATGTTGAGATTGCCATTGCGAATGGCAATCCAGCCTTTTTTATAAGTGGTGATGCCGCAGGCCAGAACGGCCACGAGCGCCAGCACGGCGGCAATCCAGGTGGGCAAACCCACCCAATGCACGACCTCGGAGCCCATGGCAGCGGCACCGGCCAATGCCAGCGGCCACCAAGGCTTGGCGGGCTCGGGCGTGGGTTCGGCGTGGGCCGACGTGTCACTGGCCATCTCGGGCGTGAAGCCCAATGAACGGATCGCGGCCAGAATCGGCTCGATGAGTTGGGGGGCATGTGTCACCGTCAGTACGCGTTGCATTAGGTTGAACTCCATGCCAACCACCCCCACCATGGTTCCCAGTTTCTTGCGCAACAGCGCCTCTTCAGTGGGGCAATCCATCTGCATGATGCGGATCGATGTTTGGGTCCCGGAGCCGGTCAGAACCGGTTTGCCAAGCGTTGGCGGCACCAGACTGACATCATGGCCGCAACCCGCCGTGCCGCAGGACGAAATGGGGGGTGCAGGAGCCGCGCAGCACGAACCTTCAGCGTAAGTATGGGAATGGTCGTGATCGTGATCGTG
>NZ_DHXT01000005.1:0-7577 GCF_002413825.1 Rhodoferax sp. UBA5149 | reverse complement strand
TCGTGATCGTGATCGTGCGAATGGTGCTTGTGGTGGGTGGACATGGCGTGTTCTGAAAACTAATTCAATCCATTACACAACCTGAAGTTACTATAGAGTCAATGGGTTTCTGGAGCTTTTATGAGAATCGGCGAATTGGCGCAGGTGGCGCAATGCACGGTCGAGACCGTGCGCTACTACGAGAAAGAGGGTCTGCTTGCCGAACCGGGGCGCACGCCTGGGAATTTCCGGGTGTACGGCCCTGAGCATTTGGAGCGTTTGCGCTTCATTCGCAACTGCCGTGCGCTGGACATGAGCCATGATGAAATTCACAAGCTGCTGGGCCTGACCGACCACCCCGCCGAAGGTTGTGGCGCCATTAATGCGGTGTTCGATCAGCACATTGCCCATGTCGAGGAACGCATACGGGAATTGGCGCAGCTCAAGATGCAACTGGCTGCGTTGCGCCAGCGCTGTCAAACTGAACAAGCGGTTGACGCCTGCGGCATCCTGCACGGGCTGGCGGCGATGGAAACTGAACAAAAACCGGAACGCCATACCCATTTGGGTTAAAAAATTGAAGGAGCGCATCATGCAAAACAAGGATCACTGGGAAAAGGTCTATTCCACCAAGGCCCCCGATGGCGTGAGCTGGTTTCAGCCGCATGCCGATATGTCGATGCGCCTGATTCGCGACAGTGGCCTCAGCCGGGACGCCGCCATCATCGACGTAGGAGGTGGAGCGTCCACACTGGTCGATGATTTGCTGGCAGATGGTTTTCGCAACATCACGGTGCTTGACCTGTCCGGGGCCGCCTTGGCTGAGAGTCATCGTCGCCTGGGCGTACGCGGGGACGGCGTGCGCTGGATGGAGGCTGACATCACCCGTGTGCAGTTCGAACCCTACAGTCTTGACCTCTGGCATGACCGCGCGGTCTTTCACTTTCTAACTTCCGAGGAAGATCGCGCTGCCTATGTGAAACAGGTTTTGCGAGCCCTCAAGCCCGGTGGACACGTCATCATGGCTACCTTCGGCACCAATGGCCCAACACAGTGCAGTGGTCTGCCAGTCATGCACTACGCGCCGGACGAACTGCACGCCGAGTTCGGCGAGGCGTTCACCATGCTGACCCATGAAGAGCAGTTGCATCACACGCCTTTTGGTACTGATCAGCAATTCATTTACTGCATGTGCCGAAAGATGACGACATGAGTTCGTTACACCGCGCCGCCTTGCCCGCGCTGGGCGCGGCCATCCTGTTCGGGGCCAGTACGCCGTTTGCCAAGCAACTTGTTGGGGATGGATTTTCCACGTCGTCCCCATTTTTGTTGGCAGGACTGCTCTATTTCGGAAGTGGACTCGGTCTGACCTTGATTCGGCTGCTACGCGACAAGGGCTGGCAAGCGACAGGTCTGCCGAAACATGAATGGCCCTGGTTGTTGGGCGCCATTGCCTTCGGCGGTGTGCTGGGACCGCTGCTGCTGATGGTTGGACTCGCTCACACCACGGCCGCCACGGCTTCGCTCTTTCTCAACCTTGAATCGGTGCTAACAGCGGTACTTGCCTGGCTGGTGTTTCGGGAGAACACAGACCGGCGCATCGTGCTGGGAATGGTGTTGATTGTCGCGGGCGGGGGCGTGCTGGCTTGGCCAACAGGCGATGCGTCTGCTGTCGGTATCGGCCACTTGGCTTTGGCAGGGGCATGCCTGGCTTGGGCTATTGATAACAACCTCACACGCAAGGTGTCTGCATCTGATGCCCTGTTCATCGCTGGCAGCAAAGGCCTGGTAGCTGGATGCGTCAATACAGGTCTTGGATTTGCACTGGGTGCCACGTGGCCCGCAACGGGATTATTGTCATCTGCCCTGTTGATTGGCTTTTTGGGTTATGGCTTGAGTCTGGTGTTGTTTGTTCTTGCCTTGCGTGGCTTGGGAACGGCGCGCACGGGTGCGTATTTCTCCACCGCGCCATTCGTAGGTGCAGCCCTGTCAATTGCCGTGTTCGCAGAGCCCACCAGCGCCGTCTTTTGGATTGCTGCGGCTTTGATGGCGGCAGGCGTCTGGCTGCATCTCACCGAGCACCATGCGCCTGATCATGAGCACACGGAGTTCTCTCATGGGCATAGACACCGGCACGATGCGCACCACCTGCACACCCATGATTTCGACTGGAATGGCATGGAGCCGCATACCCATGGGCACCAGCATGTGAAGTTGAAGCATCACCATGCGCATTTCCCTGATATTCACCATCGGCATTCGCATTCCTGAGGCCCATTCATACATGCGATCTGTCGCGCTCAAGGGCTCGATTGGACTTACCCCTAGGAGTCTGGGCGGCAGAAGGAAATGAAAATCTTCAGAGAATTTTCAACCTCTCAGAACGGCGCTGGCTGCATTATCTCGATGAAGCCAAGGGGTCAGGTACCCCCGAAAACGTCACTTTTTGGGTGCCTTTTCTTCTGCCGCCCAGACTCCTAGCTGATAGTTCACCGTCAATGCTTGACCCGTTCATAGCGGGCACGATTTGAAAGTTAGCTGCTGGTCGGGTGCGGGTGCAGCGACATCGAAATCGACGCCACATTTCCGACGTTCGAGTTGTTAATGTCAATGTCGGCTCTGGAGAAGGCAGTTCGGCACACGCTATGTCAGGAACGTGTCTCAAGCTGAAATTCGCATCCCAACTTTGAACAACAGCTGCTACTTGCAGGCAATTTGTCCCCGGACGAGCAATACGTCAGCCTTGAGCGTTTGCGGCGTCCAAAGTGAAGCGACGTATAGTCTAAATTTTGCTATCCAAAAAGTAGCGTTTGGCGCACAAGGGGCGCGCGCTAGAGCCTGGTTTGGCTCAAAACTACTGAAACGCCACCTCCGCAAAGCTGCGCAGCTTGCGGCTGTGCAGCTGGTCCACGCCTTCGGCCCGCAGCAGCTCGATGGCGCGAATGCCGATGCGCAGATGCTGGTCCACCCGTTCGCGGTAGAAGTGATTCGCCATGCCGGGCAGCTTGATCTCGCCATGCAGGGGCTTGTCGCTCACGCACAAGAGCGTGCCGTAAGGCACCCGGAAACGAAAACCGTTGGCGGCGATGGTGGCGCTTTCCATGTCCAGGGCGACGGCGCGGCTCTGGCTGAAACGGCGCTGCGGGCCGTTGTCGGGCAACAGCTCCCAGTTGCGGTTGTCGGTGCTGGCGACGGTGCCGGTGCGCATGATGCGCTTGAGCTCCGGCCCTTTGAGCTGGGTCACCTGCGACACCGCGGCCTCCAGCGCCAGCTGAATTTCGGCCAGCGCGGGGATCGGCACCCACAGCGGCAGCTCTTCGTCCAGCACATGGTCTTCACGCACATAGCCATGCGCCAGCACGTAGTCGCCCAGCTGCTGGGTGTTGCGCAGACCGGCGCAGTGGCCCAGCATGATCCAGGCGTGCGGGCGCAACACGGCAATGTGGTCGGTGATGGTTTTGGCATTGGCGGGCCCGACGCCGATGTTGACCATGGTGATGCCGCCGCGGTCGGCGCGCACCAGGTGGTAGCCCGGCATTTGCGGCAGGCGTGGCGGCACTTTGCCGAGCTCGTCGCCCGCCAGCACCAGGGTGCCGACGCGGCGCGTCACCACATTGCCGGGCTCCACAAACGCGACGTACTCGCTGTTCGGGTTGGCCATGGCCTCATGCCCCAGGCGCACAAACTCATCAATGTAAAACTGGTAATTGGTGAAAAGCACAAAGTTCTGGAAATGCTCGGGCGCGGTGCCGGTGTAGTGGCGCAAGCGGTGCAGCGAATAGTCGACCCGCGGCGCCGTGAACAAGGAGAGCGGCTGCGGCTCGCCGGGGCGCGGCACATAAGTGCCATTGGAGATACCGTCGTCCATGGCGGCCAGATCGGGCAAATCAAATACGTCGCGCATCAACTGGCGACGCTCCGGGCTCAGACTGCCCTCGATATGGTCGTGCTCCGCGAACGAAAAGTGCACCGGGATCGGCTGCGTGCTGGTGCCCACTTCCAGCTCGACCTGGTGATTCTGCAGCAGCAGGGTGAATTGCTCCAGGTAGTAGTCGGCATACAGATCAGGGCGGCTCAAGGTGGTCTCAAAGCGGCCGGGACCGGCCACAAAGCCGTAGCTCAGGTGCGCACTTTGCGATGATTTCAGGCGCGCCACGGTGTCGGTCTGCACCCGCACAAATGGGTAGCAGGCGCGCACATGGCCGGGCAAGGTGTCGCCGGCCACAAAGCGCTGCATGGCCTCGCGCAGGTGGGCGATGTTGGTGTCGTAGATTTCACGCACCTTGGCCAGTGCGGCCGCCGGGTCGGTGAAACGGGAGGGGGCGATGAAGGCAGGAAGGTAGGGCATGGCGCTATTGTGCTTGGTCTGGTAGAGGGATGGCGCGGAGGGTGGGTCGACTCAGGGCTTGATGGCCGAGGCCACCGGCTCGCGCATCGTCACAAACTCTTCCGCCGCCGTCGGATGGATGCCAATCGTGCTGTCAAAGACCGCCTTGGTCGCCCCGGCTTTCATGGCCACGGCAAAGCCCTGCACCACCTCGCCGGCGTCCGGCCCGACCATGTGCAGGCCGACCACGCGGTCGGTCGCGTCTTCCACCAGCAACTTCATCAGCGTACGCTCCGTGCTGCCGCTGAGCGTGTGCTTGAGTGCCTTGAATTCACTGCGATAGACCGTCACCCGGCCAAAGCGCTGGCGCGCATCCGCCTCGGTGTAGCCGACGGTCCCGATATTGGGGTGCGTGAACACCGCCGTCGGGATGAACTGGTAGCTCATGTTGCGCGCGGCCTTGCCCGCCGCCGGACCGAACAGCTGGTCCACCAGCACCATCGCCTCGCCCAGCGCCACCGGCGTCAGTTGCACGCGCGCGGTGACGTCACCCAGCGCATGGATGGACGGCACATTGGTCTGATAGTCGTCATTCACCAGCACGGCGCCCTGCGCACTTTGGGCCACGCCCACCCGTTCCAGCCCCAAACCCTGCACGTTGGGAACGCGACCCGTGGCGTACAGCACGGCGTCCACCATCAGCGCGCCGCCACCTTCCAGGCTCACTTCCAACCCCTGCGGCGTGCGGTGAATGGCCAGCACCCCGGCGTTCAGATGCAGGTCCACCCCGGCCTTGCGCATTTCAGCGGCACAGAAGTGGCGCACCTCCTCATCAAAGCCGCGCAGCACCTGCTCGCCCCGGTACAACTGCGTCACCCGGGCCCCCAGACCGTTGAAGATGGAGGCAAACTCGCACGCGATGTAGCCGCCGCCCACCACCAGCAAGCGCGCCGGGAACGGCTCCAGGTCAAACATGTCGTTGGAAGTGAGTACATGCTCTCGACCCGTCATGTGCGGCACGTGGGGGGTACCACCGGTCGCGATCAGGATGTGTTTCGCAGTGAAACGCTGCTGGGCTATGCCGCCGTCAACCGACGCCACATCCACCTCCACCGTGTGGGCATCCAGCAGCCGCGCATAACCGTTGAGCACCGTCACACCCGCGCCCGAGAGCAATTGCAGATAGATGCCGTTGAGCCGGGTGATCTCGCGCTGGCGGTTGGCTTTGAGGCTGGCCCAGTTCAGTCGCGGTGCCTCACCCTCCCAGCCAAAACCGTGCGACTCCTCAAAGCTTTCGGCAAAGTGGGCGGCATAGCTGTACAGTTTTTTGGGAATGCAGCCGACGTTGACGCAGGTGCCGCCCAGCCCGTCGGTGCCGCCCGCTTCGGCCAGGGCGACGCGCGCACCACGCTGCGCGGCCATGCGCGCCGCGCGCACGCCGCCACTGCCGCCGCCAATCACGAACAGGTCACAATCAAATGAAGTCATGGGGTTCTCGCAAACGTTAATTACCGGACAGGCTGAGGTTAACCAGGAATCCGGTTCCCTGCCCTGCCCCGGACGGCCAAGCCCAAAAACTGCCATACTGCCAGCCCATTTCAAAGTGTTGGGGACAGGGCTGGCTCACTTCGTGTAGCTGCGGACTGTCCCGCAAAGTTTCAGAAAGCCAGAGTCCATGTTGAAGTTCACCTGCTGCGATGCGGTCCAGCAATTTTCCAGGAGCGGGCAAGCGCAGATTCTGCGCGGCATTACCCGCGGCTATGAGCGCGAATGCCTGCGCGTCGACGCCGGTGGCAAGATGTCAGCCAGCCCGCACCCGCATGACCTGGGCTCCAAGCTGACGCATCCCTGGATCACCACCGACTACTCCGAGGCGCTGCTGGAATTCATCACGCCGCCCTCGCAAGACCCGGACTTTCCGCTGCGTTTTTTGCATGACATCCATCGCTACAGCGCACAGCACCTGCACGGCGAGTACCTGTGGGCCGGCTCCATGCCCTGCGTGCTGGGGGAGGACAAAGACATCCCGATCGCCGACTACGGCAAGTCCAACGCGGCCCGCTTCAAGACCGTGTACCGCGAAGGCCTGGGCTTGCGCTATGGCCGCACCATGCAGACGATTGCCGGCGCGCATTACAACTGGTCTTTGCCCAGCGAATTCTGGCTGGCACTGAAAGAGTGTTGCGCGGCCCGCGGCAATGCCCATGAATTTGTGAGCGATCGCTATTTCGGTTTGATCCGCAATTTTCTGCGTTTTGGCTGGTTGATTCCCTACCTGTTTGGCGCCTCCCCGGCCATCTGCGAGTCCTTCCTGCAGGGCCGCAAATCGGACTTGCTGGAACTGGTGCCCGGCACCCTGTACGCGCCCTATGCCACCAGCTTGCGCATGAGCGATCTGGGTTACCACAACCGGGCCCAGGCGGGCCTTCAGGTAAGTTTCAACTCGCTGGCGGAGTACACCCAGGCCCTGGAAGCCGCCATCCGCACGCCGGACCCGTTTTACGAAGAAATCGGCGTGCGCGACGGCCCCCACTGGAAGCAGCTCAACGCCAATCTGCTGCAGATTGAAAACGAGTTTTATGCCGGCATCCGCCCCAAGCGCATTGGAAAACACGGCGAGCGCCCGGCCAAAGCCCTGCAAACCTACGGTGTTGAATACGTCGAGGTGCGCCTGTTTGACCTGAACCCGTTCATCGACATCGGCATTGCGCCGGAGCAAGGCACGTTTGCCGATGTGCTGCTGTTGATGTGTTTGTTCCGCGACAGCCCGCCCATCACCAGCCGCGAGCAAAGCGAAAACGCCGAGAACAAAAGCCGCGTGGTCACCCGCGGCCGCCAGCCCGATCTGAACCTGCTGGCGCACAACCGCGAGCAGCCCTTTCGCCCCTTGGCGCACGGCTTGTTTGACGACATGCAGCCCTTCGCCGAGATGCTGGACGCTGCCTACGGAGGCAACCGTTATGCCACGACGATGCAATGCTTGCGCGAGCGCATCGACCACCCGGACAGCACACCCTCGGCGCAGGTGCTGGCGGGGGCGCGCGAACACGGCGGTTTTTTCAAACACGCCATGCAGCTGTCGCAGCAACACACACGAGATTTGCAAGCGCAACCGCTGGACGCGACCGCGACCGCCCGCTTTGTCGCCAGCGTGGAAGCCTCCTGGCGCGAACAACAGCAACTGGACGGCGCCGAGCAGGGCAGCTTTGAAGACTACGTGGCCCGCTACTACGCCTGACATTTATAGGCGCGGATTCAAGTACGAAGTGCA
>NZ_DHXT01000112.1:5926-14487 GCF_002413825.1 Rhodoferax sp. UBA5149 | reverse complement strand
CCGTGAAAAATGGCTGTACGAGCAGCTGCTGGACCAGCTGCAGGGGTTCGTACCGGCGCTGACGCAAGTGGCGCGCGCCCTGGCCACGCTGGACGCACTGTGTGCCCTGACCGAACGCGCCCTGACGCTGGACTGGTGCGCCCCGCAGTTTGCCAAGGAGCCCTGCCTGGACATCACGCAAGGCCGCCACCCGGTGGTGCAGGCCCGTCTGGCCGAGACCAGTGGCATAGGAGGCCCCTCCGGTAGCCGCGCCTTCATCGCCAACGACACGCGCATGGGGCCGAAGCAGCGCATGCAGATCATCACCGGCCCCAACATGGGTGGCAAGTCCACCTACATGCGCCAGATCGCGGTCATCGTGCTGCTGGCCAGCATGGGCAGCTATGTGCCGGCCAACGCCTGCCGCCTCGGGCCGATCGACGCCATCCACACCCGCATCGGCGCCGCCGACGACCTGGCCAACGCCCAGTCCACCTTCATGCTGGAAATGCTGGAGGGTGCGCAGATATTGCACGCCGCCACGCCGAATTCGCTGGTGCTGATGGACGAAATCGGCCGCGGTACCTCGACCTTCGACGGCCTGGCGCTGGCCTCGGCCATTGCCACCCAGTTGCACGACAAAACGCAGGCCTACACCCTGTTTGCCACCCACTACTTCGAGCTGACCGAGTTTCCGGCCCAGCACCACGCCGCGGTCAACGTGCATGTGAGCGCCGTCGAGTCGGGCCGCGACATCGTGTTTTTGCATGAGATCCAGCCCGGCCCGGCCAGCAAGAGCTACGGCATCCAGGTGGCGCGGCTGGCCGGCATGCCCGCCGCCGTGGTCAACCAGGCGCGCCACACGCTGGAGGCGCTGGAAGCCAAGGCGTCCGAGACGCACGCCCAGGTGGACCTGTTCGCCGCCCCCCCCGCTACAGAAAGCATAGCTGCCAGCGCGGTGGAGACGGCGCTGGAGGCCTTAAACCCTGATACGCTGAGCCCACGCGAAGCACTGGATGCGCTGTACCAGCTAAAGGCTCTGGCGGGCAAGGCTTGAGACACGGGCACCCCACTCAGCTGCTTCGTTTTTAAAAAACGAAACAGCTGGCGTTCAGTTAGATTGAAACAAAGGAAAAACCACTATGGCAGGCGTAATTGGCAAGGACCCGAACATGAAAAAGAGTAACCACGCAGAGTTGGAGAGGCTCAATTTGTTGCGGAAACAGAAGCTGGCTGAAGCAGCGCTTAAGTTCAATCAGAAGAAAACCGTCCAACCGTCAAAAGACGCAGACAGCAAGTAAATTTTGCACGTAACAAATGGCCCCACTTAAGGGGCCATTTTTCTTGGGGGCTGCTTGGGTTTTACGGCACCATTGACCGGGATCACCGAGGGAAAGCCGCCAAAGGCAATCGCTGGACGACTACCTGAAAAAGACACATAGCCGTAGTAGCCATTTGCGATCTGCCTCCTCCAAACCAGCCGTTCAGATATGCATTGGCAGGTCGGCAATCTGGCGTTGATTTGGTCAAAACCAATTTCGGCCACCGACCTGTTGCTGACGGTCGAGGACACTAGGGTTCTTGCTATTCACGTCGGTGTTTTGCAGGGCGCTGCGGCCTTGACATCAGACCCAGAAAATGACGGTGCCAGTATCCCGCTGTGCCCCACCTGCCGGGCCACCGGATCCAGTAAAACACCGGGGTTCATGATGCCCTGCGGGTCGGCCACCTGTTTGGCCGCCGCCAGCATCTGGCGAAACAGGGCGGGCACTTCGCGCTCATAGCCGCTGCGGTGATCACGCCCGACGGCATGGTGGTGGGTAATGGTGCCGCCGTGCGCAATGACTGCGGCATTGGCCGCCTGCTTGATGTCGCGCCAGGCCGACAAGGCGCTGGCCACACTGCCATCCGCGCCGCCGCGCGCGGCCAGCGTGAAATACGGTGCCGGTCCGTCCGGGTACACATGGGTCAGACGGCACGACAGCAGCGCCTCCTGCCCCGTGGCGCGCTTGATCGCCGCTCCCACGTCGGCCTTGACACTGGCGTAAAACGCCTCAAACCGATCCCAGGTGATGGCGGTCTCAAAGGTATCCATGATCAGCCCCAGCCCAACGGCCGGGTCGCGCCAATAGGGCATGCGCAGAAAAGCGTCGCGCCAGGCCCCGGCGGCACCGCTGCGGTGCTCGTCCCCGCCTTGAGCGGCCAGCGAGCGGGCCACGGCATCCGCGTCAAACGTGCCGCCATGGTCACGCACCAGATCCAAAGCACGCGCCATCCATGCCTGCAGCGGGTGGTCGGACGACTCAAAGCCCAGCACCAAAATGGCGAAACGGCCATCGCCCACGCCAGAAAACACGGTCTCCATCGGGTCCAGCAAACGGCAGTTCGTCGGGTTCAACCCCGACTGCGCCAATGCCCGCACACAACGTGCAGCCGCAAAGTAGTCCGTAAAGCGGACCGAGGCCGATACACGAAAGCACGGCGGCTCTTGCAGACGCACCCAGGCCTCGGTCAGCACGCCCAGCGTGCCCTCAGACCCCAGCACCCACCGATCTGGTGCAGGCCCGGCACCCGAGCCCGGCAGACGCCGTGTTTGCAGAATGCCGTTAGGGGTGACCAACCGCGTGGACTCAACAAAATCATCGATATGGGTGTGCTGCGTGGCGTAATGGCCCCCGGCCCGCGTGACGATCCAGCCACCCAGCGTGGAGAACTCAAAGCTCTGCGGAAAGTGGCGCAGCGTGAGCCCGTGCGGTTTGAGCTGGGCTTGCAGCTGTGGCCCCAGCGCGCCAGCCTGAATGCGGGCCGCGCGACTGATGGGGTCTACCTCCAGCACCCGGTTCAGGCGTTCCAGGTCCAGCGAAACCACCCCGGCATAGCTGTCGCCCACCGCCGCCTCCACACCACCGCACACGCTGCTGCCGCCCCCGTAGGGAATGACCGCCACGTTGTGGGCCTGCGCCCAGTCCAGAATGTCCACCACCGCCTGCTCGTCATCGGGAAATGCCACCCAGTCGGGTGGCGTGGGCGGGGCGCGCAGCCACATGCGCGCCAGGTCTGCATAGCTCTTGCCAACGCAGTGGTTGAGCCGGTCCAGTGGCGTGGCTGAAAACACCGAGACCAGGGCCTTGGGCGCGGCAACGCGCGGCGAGGGCAGCGTAAATTCGTGCACTTGCGGCACTGCCCGCTCGGTATAAGGCACCTCCAATTGCTCGACCATGGTCTTTACCGTGGCCTGTTCGCGCGTATCCAGCGAGGCATCGGCCTGGCCCCAGCCCCAGAAGCGGCGGGGTGCACGGCGGGAAAGTGTGGTGGAGTCGGTCATGGCGGCCTCTTGATTGTGGGTAGGCAAGCATTGTGCGACACGGTTCTGTGGTGGTCGGCTCCCGCTACGTTGCCGGCTTTCAATTGAAAAACTCCGCGTCGCCCAACAATCCAGCGAGCCCGAATAACGAGCAGCACAAGGCGGGATCAGGGCCACCGCCGGGGAGGACATTTCCGGCACGAATTCTGCGTAGAGAATTAACAGCCTCAAGCTGGTACAAAATCGAATACTTATTTCAGGTGAAAACCGCACTCCACGTTTTACTTTTCTCCAGGCAACAACATGACCTACTGCGTCGCCATCAAACTCAACGCCGGACTGGTGTTTCTGTCCGACTCGCGCACCAATGCCGGGCTGGACCAGATCAGCACCTTTCGCAAAATGATCGTCTACGAAAAATCCGACGACCGCTTCATGGTGCTGCTGTCGGCCGGCAACCTGAGCGTCTCGCAGTCGGTGCGCGAGATATTGCAGGTCGAGCAACTCAAGGATCACGAAGACAGTGACGCCATCACGATCTGGAACGCCAGGAGCATGTTTGATGCCGCGCGCGTGCTGGGCGCGGCCATTCGCCGGGTCTACGACCGCGATGGGGCGGCGCTCAAACAGTCGGGCGTTGACTTCAATGTGTCGCTGATTTTCGGCGGGCAGATCAAGGGCGAAGGCATGCGCCTGTTTCAGGTCTACTCCGCCGGCAACTTCATTGAAGCCACGACCGAGACACCGTACTTTCAGGCCGGCGAATCCAAATACGGCAAACCGGTGCTGGACCGCGTCATCACGCCCCATACGCCGCTGGACGAGGCCGCCAAGTGCGCGCTGGTGTCGATGGACTCCACGCTCAAGTCCAATTTGTCAGTGGGCCTGCCGCTGGACCTGGTGGTCTATGAAGCCAACACGTTCCAGACCGACAAGGTGGTCTGCATCGACGAAAACAACCCCTATTTCAGGATGCTGCACGGCAGTTGGGGACAAAAATTGCGTGAGGTGTTTGACAGCATTGAAGACCCGATGTGGAACGGCGAAACAACCGAAGTGCCGCTGATGATTCAATCCAGCCGCAGCCGGCCCCTGAAAAAAATCACCACACCTCAGGAAAAGCTGATCTGACCCCATGCCCCACATCATCTTCTCCCACGCCAACAGTTTTGCTGCCAGCACTTATGGTGTTTTGTTCAAGAATCTGAAATCACGCGGCTTCACGGTCAGGGCGATCGAAAAGTTTGGCCACGATGCCAAGTACCCCGTCACCAACAACTGGCCCCATCTGGTGCAGCAGCTCCTTGATTTCACGCGACGCGAAGTCGACAAAGCGGGGGCGCCTGTGTTTCTGGCCGGCCACTCCTTCGGCGGCTTTGTCAGCCTGATGGCCGCCGCGCGCGCGCCGGCGCTGGCGCGTGGCGTGCTGCTGCTGGACTCGCCCCTTCTGGGCGGCTGGCGCGCCACCACCCTGGGTGTCATGAAACGCGCACAGCTGGTGGGTGCCGTGTCCCCCGGCGCCATCAGCCGCCAGCGCCGCAACAACTGGCCCAGCCAGGAGGCCGCGCTGGAACACTTTCGGCATAAAAAAGCGTTTGCCAAGTGGGACCCGCAGGTGCTGCAGGACTACATCGCGCACGGCACCCATGACGAGGGCCACGGCGAGGAGAAAAAACGGGTGTTGAGCTTTGACCGCGCGGTCGAGACCGCCATCTACGACACCCTGCCCGACAACCTGGACGCGCTACTCAAGCGCCACCCGCTCAAATGTCCGGTGGCTTTTCTGGGTGGCACTCACTCGGTGGAGATGAAGCAGGTTGGCATGGCCATGACCGAAAAAGTCACGAAAGGCCGCATCATGATGCTGGACGGCAGCCACCTCTTCCCCATGGAAAAACCGATTGCCACCGCCGCCGCCATGGAAGCGGCGCTGCTCAACCTGGGGGCTTGATCGCGGCGCCCGCCTTTTTGGGCAAAATCACCTTGAACGTGGTGCCCTGCCCCAACTCGCTCTTGACCTCGATGTGGCCATCGTGCTTTTGCACAATGCCGTAAGACAGCGAAAGGCCCAGCCCGGTGCCCTGGCCCACCGGTTTGGTGGTGAAAAACGGCTCAAAAATCCGGGTCAAATTTTCGGGCTTGATGCCCCGTCCGGTGTCTTGTACTTCGATCCACACCTGGGCATCGTCATGCCCGGTGCGAATGGTGATCGTGCCATGCCCTTCAAGCGCGTGCGAAGCATTGACCAACAGGTTCATGAACACCTGGTTGAGCTGGAACGAAAAGCATTCGATCGGCGGAATGCCGCCAAACTCCTTGACGACGTCGGCCTTGTACTTGAGCTCGTTCGAGACCACGCGCAAGGTGCTCTCCAGCCCGGCCTCCAGATCGGCCCACTGGCGCTCGGATTCATCGACGTGGGAAAAATCCTTCAAGTCCTGCACGATACGGGTCACGCGTTTGAGCCCGTCCAGCGATTCAGCGAGCAGGCTGGCGACGTCTTCGCGCATGAACTCGACGTCGATGTCGGCTTTGATCTGTCGTATTTCCAGCACCGCAACCCCGGCCATGGCGTCTTCCGCCCGCTCGTAGGTTGACAGCAAGCGCAGCATGTCGGTGACATAGCCCTGCAAGGTTCCCAGGTTGGAGTTGACAAAGCCCACCGGGTTGTTGATTTCATGCGCCACACCGGCCGCCAATTGGCCGATGGACGCCATGCGCTCCGATTGCAGCAACTGGTTCTGCGCCTCTTCCAGCCGCTTGATCAAGGCCGCCTGGCGCTCGCGCTCTTGCACCAGTGTCTCGTTGGCAGCGGCCAGGTCGGTCGTGCGGGCCAGCACCCGTTCTTCCAGCAAATCGCGCGACTCGCGCAAGGCCTCTTCGGCCAGGGTGCGCTGGGTGATGTCATGAAAACCGAACACGCGGCCAATGATCTGCTCACCCAGGTATTGAGGGCGCGAGCTGGCCTCGAACACGCGGCCGTCCCGGTGGTGCAGCAGATCTTCCGTTTCGCCCTTGTCCACGATCGCACCCAGTCGGGCTTGCAGCAGCTCGGACTCGATCACACTGCCCGCGACGAAACCGAGAATGCGGGCATCGTCATGCGCGTCGAGCAAATCGTCGGGGATCTCCCACATCTGGCTGAACAGGCGGTTCATGCTGTCGATCCGGCCCTGCCAGCCGATGACCAGGATGCCATTGCCGGTGGACTCCAAGGTGGCGCGCAGCTGCGACAAGGTATGCGCCAGCGCATCCTCCGCTTTACGTTCACTGAGCGTCTGCAGCGCCTGCACCAGCAGCAGGGGCGCGCCTTCATTGTCCAGGATCTGAACCGACTTGCTGACCGTCAACAGTTCCCCATCGGCGCGGCGGTATTGACCCTCCTGGCCCTGCACATCGAGGTACTGGCCAGCGCGAACGTCCTCCCAATAGAACACGTCCTGCAAGGCACTTTCAATCTCGGTGATCGGCAAGCCCCGCAGCTGCTCCGAGGAGTAACCCAGCGTCCTGGCCACCGTGGCGTTGGCCATCACGATCTCCAGCGATACCGGGTCGACCAGCAGCAGCATCTCGGGGCTGTGGTCAAGCATCAGCCGCGCCAGGTCACTCATGGTTTGCCTGCTTCTGGTCGTGACGAGCTCGCGTCAAAGTAGTAGCTCACCCGTTTACGCGGGCTCAGGTAGTTGTACACATCGCGCGACACCTGGGCCGGCCGGATGGCCTTGGCAATGTTGACCTCGGTTTCACGCTCCATGTCCAGCAGCATCGCTTCCTCTTTTGGAATGTCGGCGTCGTACACCACCACCGTCGGTTTCATGGGTCGCGCCGTGTTGACCGTTGCCACCATGCCGATGGCGCCGTTGGACAGCTGCACGATCGAACCCGGCGGATAGACGCCCAGGCAGCGAATAAAGACCTGCAGCAGTTTGGGGTCGAACTTGCCGCGCAGCTTGGCAAACATGAGGGACAGCGCTTCATGCGGCGTCAGCGCGTCGGCAATCAATGGGGGGTTGCACAGCTCGTCGTAGAAATTGGCAATGACCACAATGCGCGACAGCAGGCTGGTCGATTCGCCTTTGAGCTTGGCCGGATAACCCGTGCCGTCGAACAGCTCGTGATGCTCCCGGATGATGGCCAACACCGGCGCCACGAGCTGCATGCGCTGACCGATGTCGACCCCATACTGGCAGTGCATTTCATAGAAGTTGCGCTCGGCCTGCGTCAGCGCTTCCGTTTTGCGCAGTATCTTGTCGGGCACTTCCTTGCGTCCAATATCGTGCAGCAAGGCGCCCAGCCCCAAGGCACCCACCACCTCGGCCGGCAGTTTGAGGTCGCGCGCGATCATCATCGAGAGCATGGTGACGTTGAGCGAATGAAAGTACAGCTCTTCGCCCCCCATCTTGTCGCCCATCACATGAATTGCCAGCTCCGGGGCGCTGAGGATCGAATCGGTAATTTGGGCGATGAGTTTCGTCGCTTGCTGCACGGTCTCAAGCGGCTTGCTGAACATGTTCTTCTCAATGTCGCGAATGGCGCTGGCGGTGTTGACAAAGGCCTTCTCGATCCGCTCGGCGTCCTTCCGACGCAGCTGCATCTGCGCCATCATGGCGCGTTTGGCGAGCATGACCGGGGTCAGCTCGGGCTCCGGGCTGACCGTCGGCGGCGCGACAGCGGTGGCGCCGGGCGCGGACGACGCGGCCACGGGAGGCGGTGGCGTGCCCTCGCTCAAATCCGGGCTGAAGCGCACCGTTTTCAAACCCAGACTGCGAATGATCCTGATCTGCTCCTCGGACTTGATCTTGAAATCGCCAAACGCGAACGGATGCTCAAACCACTTCAAATCAAGGTGAACATACAACCCAACCCGAAGCTGGTCCATGGAGAGCGTGTGATTGTCCGGCATGGGGCTCAGCACTTCCTTTGAGAGATGACAAGCGCACGGCGCGTGAGCACCTCACATGCGCCAATGCCCAACGATAACGCAGAACAAGACAGCGAGGCAAGCTGCAACTCACACCCCCCAGTGCACCGTGCCGCTCCAGGCGGTGGCCAGCACCACCACGCCAAAGACGATGCGGTAATAGGCAAATCCGGCAAAGCTGTGGCTGGCGATGTAGCGCAGCAGCCAGCGGATGCACAGCCACGCGCTGATGAACGACACCACCAGGCCGACCGCGAACAGCGGCACGTCGGCCAAGGACAGCAGCGCCCTTTCTTTGTACAGACTGTAGACGCCGGCCCCAATCAGCGTGGGAATCGCCAGATAGAAGGAAAAATC
>NZ_DHXT01000112.1:4027-5632 GCF_002413825.1 Rhodoferax sp. UBA5149 | reverse complement strand
GCGTGTCACCGCCGGGTTGTTTTCTTGGCGCCGCTCGGCCCACAGAATGATGAATCCCCCCAGGATGAACGTGCTGGCCACCACCACCGGCGTAAAAAGATGCGCTTTGATGGCCTTGCCAAACAGCAGGCCCAGAATGACGGCCGGCACGAAGGCAATGAACACGTTCAGGGCGAAGCGCTGCGCCTGCTTGCTTGAAGGCAAGGCCAGCACCGTGTCGCGAATTTTTTGCCAGTAAACCAAAATCACGGCAAAAATGGCGCCGGTCTGGATGGCGATGTCAAACACCTTGGCTTTGTCGTCGTCAAAGCCCAGCAGGGCGCCGGCCAGAATCAGATGACCCGTGCTTGAAATCGGTAAAAACTCCGTCAAACCCTCGACGACGCCCATGATGGCGGCCTTGATCAGCAATGCAATATCCAAAACAACTCCTGAAATTTTCGGGACAGACTGGAGCGCGCGGCGTGCGGCCCGATCCTCCACAGCTATAAGACCCATGATTATCACCCGCTGCCTCCTGCAGGTCGGGTGCGCCTGGCGCCTCCTGGCTGCATTTCACGTCCTGTTTTACGCATTCGGTCGCATGCCCATGGTGCGCCAGCCCCAAGCCCGGCACAGTTCGCACATCGCTCAACCCCGCAAGGTGCACCATGCAACTCACACCCACACAGGAGAACCCGCCATGCTGATCCAACTCATTACTCAACAGCCGCAAATGCTGGCGCCCATCGTCAAGGCCACCCCGACGTGGGTCTGGGGCCTGCTGGCGACCCTGCTCGCACTGGGCCTGAGCCAGCTGCGTGCCCGTCGCGTGAGCCTCTCGCGCATGACGCTGTTGCCGGTGCTTATGACCGGCCTGTCGCTGTGGGGCACGGTCTCGGCCTTCGCTGGCTCGCCGCTGTTTGCCTATGTGCTGCTGGCCTGGGCCGTCGGCGCGGCGCTGATGCTCGGATTCATCGCGCCGCAGGGGCCGCAGACAGGTACCCAGTACGACGCCGCCTCACGCTGCTTCCAGGTGCCGGGCAGTTGGGTGCCGCTGGCGCTGATCCTGGGCATCTTCCTGACCAAATACATCGTCGGCGTTGATCTCGCCATGCAACCGGCCCTGGCGAAAGATGGCCAATACACGCTGATCATCGGTGCGCTTTACGGCCTGTTCTGCGGTACCTTCGCCGCCCGCGCCGTCCGCCTGTGGCGCCTTGCGTTGCGGCAAGGAGGCAAGGGCACATCCCCACTGGTGGCAACAGTGATCACGCGCGCCTGCTAGCCGCCACGCATCACAGTGACGCGCAAAGTACAGACACTGCAACCCAACCAGAAAGATCCCGCCATGAGAACCACTGCACACTTCACCGACGATCTAGACCGCCTGGCCCACCAGCGTGCTCGCCGAAAAATGGGCTGGTACATCCACGCCTTGCTGTTCGTCACCATCAACCTCGGGCTGGCCGCGCTGGCCGCCCTCAGCGGTCGCTACTGGGCTATTTTTCCGGCGTTCGGCTGGGGCCTGGGTTTGCTGATTCATGGGCTGGTGGTGTTCGTTTTCATGCCCGGCAATGGTGTACGTGAACGCATGGTGCAGCGCGAGCGCGTGGCGCTGCAAAA
>NZ_DHXT01000112.1:2544-3825 GCF_002413825.1 Rhodoferax sp. UBA5149 | reverse complement strand
AGCCCTAAAATCAAACCCGTATGAACACCCCCCTGTCCCCCGAAAAACTAGAGCGCATGGCGCGCTGGCGTGCTGGCGCCAAACTCGGCTGGTACGTGCACGTCACGGTCTATGTGCTGGTCAACCTGCTGGTGTTCGCGATGTCCAAGTACGGCTTCGGCAGTCGCTCCTGGTCGATTTTCCCCCTGCTCGGATGGGGCGTCGGCGTGGTGCTGCACGGTGTTTCGGTCTTTGTGCTGGGCTCCGGCAGCGGCTTGCGTGAGCGCATGGTCCAAAAAGAGCGCGAACGCCTGCAACGCGAGCGCGGCGGTTCGTGAAGCGTCGCTCATGAGGATCGACTGGATCGCCAAGCTGCGGCATTTGCTGCAAACCATGGCGTTTTGTCTGGCGATTTCCTTCCTTCAGTGGGCCTTCCAACCCGAGCGGAACTACGGCGTGTCCATGCTCTATTCGCTGTCCATCGGGTTCTTCTGCTGGACCTGGATCGACTTCGGACGGCACCTGTTTCCCTCCAGCCTGGACACTGGCTGGCCCAAAGGCCTGCAAGGGCTGGCGCTCGTTCTCACGGGCAACCTGGTTGGCTACTTTTTGGGCACCTATGCAGCCGATAGCTGGTTCGGCTGGTCGTCCTGGGACGTAGGCCCCGCCCGTACGCAACTCCGCACTTCGATTTTGGTCACGGCGCTGGCCGGTATTGCGGTCTCCTACTACTTCTACAGCGTCAACAAAAGCGCCTACCTCATCCGCAAGATGCACGAAGCGCACCAGCACGCCAACGAAGCGCGCCTGAAACTGCTGGAAACGCAGCTCGAGCCGCACATGCTGTTCAACACCCTGGCCAACCTGCGCGTGCTGATTGCCACCGACCCGCCCCGCGCGCAGCAGATGCTGGACCACATGATCGCCTACCTGCGCGCCACCCTCAGCGCCTCGCGCGCGCCCACGCACACGCTGCAGGCCGAGTTCGAGCGGCTGCGTGACTACCTGGAACTGATGGCCGTGCGCATGGGCCCACGCCTGAGCTACACGCTGGACCTGCCGCCTGAGCTGGCGCAGCATCCGGTGCCCACCTTGTTGCTGCAGCCGCTGGTGGAAAACGCCATCAAGCACGGGCTGGAGCCCAAGGTGGAAGGCGGCAGCATCACGGTGCGGGCGCGCCGCGAGGGCGCACGCCTGACGCTGGAGGTGCTGGACACCGGCGTCGGTCCGTCGCCCGGCCGCGCTGCGGTGGACGGCTTTGGGCTGACGCAGGTGCGCGAGCGCCTGGTGGCCACCTATGGC
>NZ_DHXT01000112.1:1672-2351 GCF_002413825.1 Rhodoferax sp. UBA5149 | reverse complement strand
CCCGCATGACTAAGCACACCAGCCCCACCGCCCTGATCGCCGAGGACGAGCCGCTGCTGGCCGCCGCGCTCAAAGCCGAACTGGCACTGGCCTGGCCCGCGCTGCGGGTACTGGCCGTGGTGGGTGACGGCGCGTCCGCCGTGACGCAAGCCCTGCAGCTCAAACCCGACGTGCTGTTCTTCGACATCCGCATGCCGGGCATGAGCGGGCTGGACGCCGCGGCCGAGCTGGCGGAGGAATGGAACACCGATGGGGACGCCGATGGAAAAGGCGGCACGCCCTTTCCCGCGCTGGTGTTCGTGACCGCCTATGACCAGTACGCGGTGCAAGCCTTCGAGACGCAGGCGATGGACTATCTGCTCAAGCCGATCCAGCCGGCACGGCTGCAAAAAACAGTGTCAAAAGTGCAG
This sequence comes from Rhodoferax sp. UBA5149, assembly GCF_002413825.1. Taxonomy (GTDB): domain Bacteria; phylum Pseudomonadota; class Gammaproteobacteria; order Burkholderiales; family Burkholderiaceae_C; genus Rhodoferax. The sequence goes on along the minus strand of NZ_DHXT01000112.1, from coordinate 1,941 downwards.
CTAGCCCTCGTCCAGCGTGCGCAAGCAGCTACTGAATCAATAGCAAACACGACGGGAGACCAGAGCGCCACCGCTAGCCAGCTGGACAGCACCCTGGCCCAGCTGCGCCAGCTGCTGCTGACGGTGCCGGGCCAGACGGGCGGCCAGCCAGGCGCAGCGGCCAGCGCCCCGCTCAAGGTGATTCAAGCCAGCGTCGGCAGCGCCCAGGGCGCGACCATCCGCATGGTGCCAATTGAGGACGTGCTGTGCTTCGAGGCGGCCGACAAATA
>NZ_DHXT01000112.1:0-1505 GCF_002413825.1 Rhodoferax sp. UBA5149 | reverse complement strand
TTCTGGCAAATCCACCGGGGCACGCTGGTGCGGGCGCAGGCCATTGAGTCGGTCACGCGCGACGAGGTCGGCAAGACCGGTTTGAGCCTGCGCGGGCTAAAAGATAAATTCGTGGTGAGCCGACTCTATAGCCACTTGTTCAAGGCCATGTGAGGGTCGGCGCGCTGCGCTCTATTTTTTCGGTTTGGGTGCGAGTCGCTTGGCAATCGGATGGTAGAGATAGGGCTTGTCCTTGGCGACGATCAGCATCTCGGTGCGCGCGGCCACCGCCAGCTCGTAGGCCTTTTGGTAGCCGAACTTCGCCACGGAAAATGTTTTGCTGGTGTACCGGCCGCCGTCCAGCGTCAGCTTGGCTTGCCAGATCCCCTCTGGCTGCACCGGCGGTCTGAGAAAGTGCACGCCAGGAACGCCACTGGTATTGTTGGAGCGCTTGTGCTGGCAGAACTCCGCGACGGTCAGCGCCGGCACCTTGGCCAGCTGCTCGTCACGCCACGCGGTGGCGGCCTTCAAGGCCTTGTCTGAACCGCCGTATTTCAGTTCCGGAAAGGTCCGCGCGTGATACTTGCCAGACCGTGAAAAGTGCACGGACCAGTACCAGGTTCCGCCGGTCGTTTGCAGGTGAAAGATGGCGTACATGGCGCAGCGTCTCAATCGCAGGAAGTGGGTTGACCAGCGGACCGGTGCGAGGCATCAATTACTATCATTTTCATAGCTGCTTGCGCATGTTAGTCGGGGGCTGGCGTCTTGTTTGGCACAGGCAAGTCTACCAAGACGCGCGGCCCGTCCGGCGCGCAGGCGCCAGGCCCTTGCGCATTTTCATCTTGAGGGCAAAAATGTGTGAACCCGGCGGCGTGTTTGAAAGCTGCCGCTGTGGCGTTGCGCAGGCAGTATTTGCGCAGGCTGGAGGCCTATTTTTTACAAGGAGTTGGCATGAAACGTACTTTGATTTCTTCCCTCACCGCGCTGGCCGTCACCGGCGGCGTGGCCAACGCGCAGAGTTTCGAGCTCTCCAGCCCCGACATTGCGGCGGGTCAACCCATTGGCCAGCGCTTTGTCTTCAACGGCTTTGGCTGCACCGGGCAAAACATCTCACCCGCTTTGAGCTGGAAGAACGCCCCGGCCGACACCAAGAGCTTTGCCGTGATGGTGCACGACCCCGACGCGCCCACCGGCGGCGCCGGCTTCTGGCACTGGGTGGTGGTGAATCTTCCCGCAACAACGACCTCATTGGCGCAAGGCGCCGGTACTGCCGACGGCAAGCTGTTGCCCACTGGCGCGCAGCAGATTGCGACCGACTTTGGCACCCCCGGCTGGGGCGGCCCGTGCCCACCCGCGGGCGATCCGCCGCACCGCTACAACGTGACGGTGTACGCCCTGAAAGTGGAGAAGCTGGAGTTGCCCAGCAACGCCACGGCCTCGCTGACCGGCTTCATGGTCAACGGCAATACCATCGCCAAGGCCACTTTGAGCGCCCGCTTCGGTCGCTAGTACATCAACACGCAAGT
>NZ_DHXT01000101.1:3562-10562 GCF_002413825.1 Rhodoferax sp. UBA5149 | reverse complement strand
TCGATGCCAGCCTGAGTTGCCGCGCACCGTTCGAGGTCACGCCCGTGCGGGCGGTGCGGGACGCGAGCTTCACCACGCACGCCCTGTCCCCGCAGGCGCTGATGCAGGTGTTTCGCGAGCTGCGGGGCGAGGAGCCGCCGCCTTGCACGCTGCTGGCGATTCGTGGCGAGCGTTTCGAACTCGGCGAGCCGCCCAGCCCCAGCGCACTGGCCCACCTGGGTGCCGCGCTGCAGTGGGCCCAGGCCTGGCTGGCTGCGCCGACGCTCTAGCCCGCGGCCAGCGTGTTGGGTTGCAGCGTGATGCCGTCGATGTTGAGGGCATTGGCAAATTGTAGGGGTGCCGACGGCTATCAGTGACCCGCCAGAGGCTGACAACGGGCATCTGTATACTGGCGCGCAGGAACAACCTGACCATGCGGACGCCCAATAGCATGGCAATTCTGGAAGACCAACGCCACTCTCGACGTTAAGACCCACATGACTTCGACGTTCCTTCCGCGGCACTCCCTCAAAACCAGAATCACACTGACCACGCTGGCCATTTTCTTGCTGGGTTTCTGGTCGCTGTCGTACTACGCCAGTCAGATGTTGCGCAAGGACATGCAGCGACTGCTGGGCGAACAGCAGTTCTCGACGGTTTCTATTTTGGCCGCGGAGATCAATCAGGCGCTGGATGATCGCATGAGGGCGCTGGAAAAAATGGCCGGAACGGCTGCCCCGGCCATTCTGGGTAATACGACGGCATTGCAGACTTTCCTGGAAGTGCGCCCGGTTCTTCAAGGGCTGTTCAACGCCGGCGTCATCGCTTACCGGCTTGATGGCACGGTGCTGGCCGAGGTTCCATTTTCGGTACGGCGAACCGGGGTCAATGACAGGGACACTGATGCCGTAGCCGCTGCGCTCAAGGAAGGAAAATCGACGATCAACCGCCCGGTCATGGGCGACAAGCTGCACGAAGCGGTTTTCAGCATGACGGTGCCCATTCGCGATGCGCAGGGCACAGTGGTCGGTGCCCTGGCGGGGGTGAACGACCTGGGCAAGCCCAATTTTCTGGACCGGATTGCGGGTGGCATTTACGGCAAGACCGGTGGCTATGTGCTGGTCGCAACGCAGTACCGGCTGATTGTCAGCGCGACCGACAAAAGCCGCGCCATGGAAATGCTCCCGGCCCCCGGCATCAACCCCTTGCTCGACCGTTATGTTCAGGGTTATGAGGGTTCTTCCGTTTTGGTCAACCCCGTGGGTGTGGAAGTACTTGCCTCGGGCAAGCGGGTGCCGGTGGCGGCTTGGTTCCTGGCCGCCGTACTGCCGACCGCTGAAGCCTTTGCCCCGATTCGCGCCATGCAACAGCGCATGCTGCTGGCCACGATCTCCCTCACCCTGCTGGCCGGTGGTCTGATCTGGTGGATGCTAAGGCGCCAACTGGCGCCGATGCTGGCGGCCGCGAGAAGTCTGACCATCCTGTCGGATACCCAGCAGCCCTCGCAACCCTTGCCCATCGACAGACAGGATGAAATCGGTCAACTGATAGGCGGCTTCAATCGCTTGCTGGAAACCCTGGGGCAGCGGGAGGCGTTGCTCAAGCAAATCCTTGATACGTCCAGCGTCGCCATCTTTATGGTCGATAAGGCCGGGCGTATCACGCAGGCCAACCGGCGCATGGCCGAGATGTTTGGCTGGTCTCTCGATGCGCTCGAAGGGCTTGAGTATGTGGCCCTGGTTCATCCGTCGGAACGCGAGCTCGGGCGCCAGGAGATGCTGGCCTTGTTGGCCAGCGCGATTGAGTCCGTCGATTTGGAGCGGCTTTATTGGCGCGCCGACCACACCGAGTTCTGGGGGCACCTGACGGGCCAGCGTTTCATTGATGCCAGCGGAGAGGAGCGCGGGCTCGTCGGCGTGATCGCTGACATCACCGATCACAAGCAAGCCGAGAAGTACGAACAATTCCGAAGTCGTATTTTGGAACTGCTGGTTGGCGGTGAGGCACTCCCCGGCATTCTGGAAGCCATTGTGCTGGGCGTGGAGCAACTCCATCCGGCAACGCTTTGCAGCATCCTGGTGCTCGATAGTGAAGGCCGGCATCTTCGCCTGGGTGCGGCGCCCAGCCTGCCTGATTTCTACAACGCGGCCATCGACGGTGTTGAAATTGGCCTGGGGGTGGGCTCTTGTGGAACGGCCGCCTTTACCGGCGAGCGCGTCATCGTTGACGATATCACGACGCATCCCTATTGGGCGCCCTACAAAGAACTCGCGGCCAGCGCCGGCTTGGGCGCCTGCTGGTCGCAGCCGATTCGCGCCACATCGGGCCAGGTGATTGGCACCTTTGCCATCTATCACCGGGAAGTGCACACGCCTGGCCCATCCGACCTCGCCACCATCGAGCAATCCGCTCATCTGGCCAGCATCGCCATTGAAAGAAGTGTGGCGGAAAAGAAGCTTCGAGACAGTGAGGCCCACTACCGCCTGCTGACCGAGGATGTCTCTGATGTGGTCTGGAAGCAGGACAGCAACCATCGTTTTACCTATATCAGCCCGGCGGACGAGCGGCTGCGCGGTTACCGGGCTGATGAGCTGATCGGCCACCATGTTTCCGAACAGTTCACCGCGGACGGGGTCGTCGCCCTGACGGAAAAACTGCGGCAGCGGCAAGACGCCGAACAGCGCGGATTGAAGACCGGCACCGCGACCTTCGAGGGCCAACAACGCTGCAAGGACGGCCGACAGATATGGACGGAAATTCTCTCCACCCCCGAGCGTGACGCGCACGGCACGATTACCGGGTACCACGGTATCAGCCGGGACATCACGGCGCGCAAGCAAGCCGACGCGGCGCTTCGCATCGCCGCCACTGCCTTCGAGTCGCAAGAAGGCATATTTGTCACCGATGCCGCCAGAGTGATCCTGAAGGTCAACCAGGCGTTCACCGAGATCACCGGCTACACAGCGCAAGAAGCCGTCGGCCACAATCCGCGCCTGTTCAGTGCGGGTCGCCACGATGCCGCTTTCTATGCGGCCATGACGCACAGCATCGAGCGTAGTGGCATGTGGCGCGGCGAAATCTGGAACCGACGCAAGAACGGCGAGGTCTATCCCGAATGGCTCACCATCACCGCCGTAAAAGATGATACCGGCCTGACGACCCATTACGTTGCCACCTTCAGCGACATCACGTCGAGTAAGACGGCGGAGGACGAGATCAAGAATCTGGCCTTCTTTGACCCCTTGACCCACCTACCCAACCGGCGGCTCCTGATGGACCGGCTGGAACAAGCGATGGCCGCGGGCGCCCGTCACCAGCGCAAAGGGGCGCTGCTGTTTGTCGATCTCGATGACTTCAAGACCCTCAACGACACACTCGGCCACGACAAGGGCGACCTTTTGCTGCAGCAGGTCGCCAAGCGCCTGAGCACCTGCATCCGCGAAGGCGACACCGTGGCCCGTCTCGGGGGTGACGAATTCGTGGTGATGCTGGAAGATCTGAGTGAGAACGCGCTGGATGCCGCGACCCAGGCCGAGGCGGTGGGTGAAAAAATTCTCGTCGCGCTCAATCAGACCTACCAGCTCGCCAGTTATGCGCATCACAGCACCCCCAGTATCGGCGTCACCCTGTTCGCCGACCATCAAGAAAGCATCGATGAGCCGATGAAGAGGGCCGATCTGGCCATGTACCAGGCCAAGGCCGCGGGCCGCAACACCTTGCGTTTCTTTGACCCACAGATGCAGGCCGTGGTCACGGCCCGTGCCGTGCTGGAGACGGGCTTGCGTGAGGCTGTTCTGAAGAACCAGTTTCTGCTTCATTACCAGGCCCAGGTGACCGGTGAACACCAGTTGACGGGCGTTGAAGCGCTGGTCCGCTGGCAGCATCCGCAACGCGGCATCGTGTCGCCGGCCGAGTTCATTCCCCTGGCCGAGGAAACCGGGCTGATCTTGCCATTGGGTCGCTGGGTGCTGGAGGCCGCCTGCGCCCAATTGACGCTATGGGCTGTCCGGGCGGACATGGCCCATCTCACGGTTGCGGTGAATGTCAGCGCCCGTCAGTTTCACCAGCGCGATTTTGTCGATCAGGTGCTGGCGGTGCTGGCGCTGACCGGCGCCAACCCGTACCGGCTCAAGCTGGAGTTGACGGAGAGCTTGCTGGTCTCCAATGTGGAGGACGTCATCGCCAAGATGAACGCCCTGAAGGAAAAAGGCGTTGGCTTCTCGCTGGACGACTTTGGCACGGGTTATTCGTCACTCTCTTACCTGAAGCGACTGCCGCTGGATCAACTCAAGATCGACCAGGGTTTCGTCAGGGACATCCTGGTCGACCCGAACGAGGCCGCCATTGCCAAGATGGTCGTGGCCCTGGCTGATAGTTTGGGGCTGGCGGTCATCGCGGAAGGCGTGGAAACCGAGGCCCAGCGGAACTTCCTGGCCGGCCAGGGTTGCCACGCCTATCAAGGGTACGTGTTTAGCCGCCCGCTGCCGTTGCAGGAGTTTGAGGCGCTTGTGATGCGGACTTGACGCTGGCGCTATGCATTCGAAAAAAATGAACTAAAGCTTCAATTCGATTGAACCTGTTTGCACGAGTTGAGCTCTAAACTTTGCCCCATTCGAGGGCTTGACTTCATTGAATCAATTTCAAGATTGTCAATAGCAGCCCTCTTTTTACCCGGCATTTAGCCACTCCAAGGAAGCTCCACCATGTCATGCACCGTTAATTTTCGCCGCACCCTGTCTTCTGCCCTCGCGCTCGCCAGCCTGGTCCTGTCCGGCGTGGCCTTTGCGGCCGCCCCAGTGGCAGGCAATTACAAGATCGACCCGGTTCACTCGGTCGCTTATTTCGAAATCGGTCATGCTGGTGGCATCAGCCGTTTCATGGGTCGCTTCAACGACATGGCCGGCGACCTCGTCGTTGACGTGCCTGAAAAGAGCCACATCAAAGTGGAAGTCAAGGTCGACAGCATCGATACCCGAAGCGAAGCGCTGAACAAGCACATCAAGAGCCCTGACTTCTTCAACGCCGTCCAGTTTCCGACCCTGAACTTCGTCTCAACCGCGGTGACGCTCAGCCCGGCTGGAGATGGTAGTGTCAGCGGCAATCTCACGATGCATGGCGTCACCAAGCCCGTGACGTTCAAACTGAAGCAGATTGGCAGCGGCCTGGGCATGAAGGGTGAAGCCCGTGTCGGTTATGTCGCCACCTCGACCATCAAGCGCAGCGACTTCGGCATGACCTACGGCATTCCGCAGGCGACCACTGACGAACTCGACCTGCACATCAACATCGAAGCAGCCAAGCAATAAGCGAACTGCAGGCGGCCCGCCCGAGGGTCGCCTGTTGCTTGTCGTCCCAGGAACCGGCCATGCCCAATCCGTCATTTGTCATCCCCCTGTTTTTGCAGAGTGCACTGCTGCCCTTTGTTCTGGCATTGGCGGCGCTGCTGATGCTGCGCACGCCGCGCCTGGCCCGGCTGGCGCCACTGGTGGCGGTGTCCTTGGGTTTTCTGGCCTCCTATGTCGCGGTTTACCATGCGCAATGGTCTTTTTCGCCGCAGCAGTCGCTTGACTGGTTGCCATGGATCGTGTTGCTCGGCAGTGCCGGGGTGGTGGCCACGGAAAATGCCGGATCAGCCGCCATGCGCCAGGTCGGTCGCCTGGCCATTTCCGTCGGCTGCGCCGCACTGGTCGCGTGGCCGGCGCTTGCCAGCGGCGGTTTGCCCAAGGCCGTGCTCCCGATTGCCGCCACCGCGCTGCTCATGTGGGCTGCCTGGACCTACCTCGGTGCCACGGTGAAACAGCGGCCGACGCCCGCGCCCGTGCTGGCCGTGGTGGCTGGCGGCGCGGCCCTGGCCTTGATGCTCGACGCCAGCCAGGTGATCGGGCAGCTCAGCGGTGCCCTGGCCATGACGCTGGTCGCCTGCCTGGCATTCAATATGCCACGCCTGCGAACGGTGTTTTCCGGGACCGCAACCGGCTTGGCGGTCCTGCTGCTGGGGATGCTGCTGGCCAACGCTTATTTTTATGCCGGCTTCGCGCTCGGCTATGTGCTGCTGCTGGTGGGCGGCCTGCTGGCCGATCCGCTGGTGGCAGGGATCAACCGTCTGCGCCAGCGGCACGGTGGCGTGGGTTCGTGGGTATTGACTGGCGCCTTGGCCGCGATTCCCGTGCTCACCACGGTTGGCCTGGCCATCCGGGCCGCCCAGGCGTCAGGCGGCTACTAAACCGTCAACCGCTCGGGCCCGCATTGCGGGTCCGAGCGGTTTATCTACCTTAGCCCAGCAAGCTGTCGGCGCTCACATAGGGGTAGCCCAGGGCCAGGGCCACCGCTTCATACGTGACGTGGCCATGGGCCACGTTCAAGCCGTTCTTCAGGTGCGGGTTGTCTTTGAGGGCCTGCTTCCAGCCCTTGTCGGCCAGCGCGACGGCGTGGCCAATGGTGGCGTTGTTGAGCGCAAAGGTGGAGGTGCGGGCCACGGCGCCGGGCATGTTGGCGACGCAGTAATGCACCACGCCATCCACCACAAAAGTGGGCTCGGTGTGGGTGGTGGCGTGCGAGGTCTCGAAGCAGCCACCCTGGTCAATCGCCACGTCAACCACCACGGCGCCGTTTTTCATGCGCGAGATCATGCTGCGCGTCACCAGCTTTGGCGCCGCGGCGCCCGGGATCAGCACGCCGCCGATGACGAGATCGGCATCGAGTACCGCATCTTCCACGCTTTGCGCGTTGGAATACACGGTGTTGATGCGGTTGCCAAAGACCAGATCGAGCTGGCGCAGACGGTCCACGCTTTTGTCCAGCACCGTCACCCGCGCGCCCATACCGACCGCCATTTGCAGTGCGTGCGTGCCCACGACACCGGCACCAATGATCACCACATGCGCTGCGGGCACACCGGGCACGCCGCCCAGCAACACGCCCATGCCGCCCTTGGATTTTTCCAGATGCGCGGCACCGGCCTGCACGGCCATGCGACCGGCCACTTCGCTCATGGGCGCCAGCAGCGGCAGACCGCCGCCGG
>NZ_DHXT01000101.1:1185-3301 GCF_002413825.1 Rhodoferax sp. UBA5149 | reverse complement strand
CTCTTGCGGCTGCGGCTCTTTGACCTTGACGATCATGTCCGCCTGGGCAAACACGTCTGCTGCATTGGCTGCCAGGCTGGCGCCGGCCGCCAGATACTGTTCGTCGGTGAGACCAATGGCGGCACCGGCACCCGTTTGCACCAGTACCTGGTGACCATGCGCGCTCAGTTCGCGCACGCTGGCAGGTGTGAGGCCGACGCGGTATTCGTGGTTCTTGATTTCTTGGGGTAGTCCGACACGCATGTGTTTCTCCAGGTTCGTCATTGTGGAAGACGGCAGTGTGTGACAAGACGCAGCCCATGGATACACAAATCAGGCGGGCGGCTTGATCAACGAGGGGATGGAAAACGGTACACCGCAGCCTTACCCGTGGCCGTCCATCAGGTGTTGAATCAGGGGGCGTGTTGGCATGAAAGAAGTCGTCTCAGGCGGTTTGATTGATGGACTCGCCCAGCGCGTTGATCAGGCTGTCAATCTGGGCCGGGGTCGTGATGAAGGGCGGTGCGAGTTGAATGGTGTCGCCGCCATAGCGCACATAAAAGCCTTTTTTCAGCATGGTCATGGCGATTTCATAAGGCCGACGCGCCGGTTCGCCGGGCAAGGCGTCAATGGTGATGCCGGCGGCCAGACCGAAATTGCGGATGTCGGTGATGTGCCGGGCGCCCTTGAGACTGTGCACGGCGTTCTCAAAATAAGGGGATATCGCCTTGACTTGCTCCACCATGTTTTCTTTCACCAGCAGGTCCAGCGTCGCCAGACCCACGGCGCAGGCCACCGGGTGGGCCGAGTAGGTGTAGCCGTGGGCAAACTCCAGCATATAGTCCGGCCCGCCCTGCGCCATGAAGGTGTCGTAAATGTCTTTCTTGGCCAGCACCGCGCCCAAGGGCTGCGCGCCGTTGGTCACTTGCTTGGCGACGTTCATGATGTCGGGTGTGACGCCAAAAGCCTCGGCGCCGGTGTAGGCGCCGGCGCGGCCAAAGCCGGTGATGACTTCGTCAAAAATCAGCAGGATGTTGTTGGCGGTGCAGATATCGCGCAGGCGCTGCAGATAGCCCTTGGGTGGAATCACGACACCGGCCGAACCCGAGAACGGTTCCACAATCACCGCCGCAATATTGCTCGCGTCGTGCAGCGCGATGACCCGCAGCAGATCGTCGGCCAGCTCGGCGCCCTTGTCAGGCATGCCGCGCGAAAAAGCATTGCTCGCCAGCTGGGTATGGGCGATGTGATCGGCCTCGATGCCCTGGCCAAACATCTTGCGGTTGGCGGCGATGCCACCGACCGAGATGCCGCCAAAGTTGACGCCGTGGTAGCCTTTTTCGCGCCCGATCAAACGCGTTTTGCTGGCCTGGCCTTTGGCGCGCCAGTAGGCGCGCGCCATTTTGAGCGAGGTGTCGGCGGACTCGGAGCCCGAGCCGGTAAAAAACACATAGTCCAGTCCGGCGGGCGTCAGTTCCTTGATCTTGTTGGCTAGCGCAAATGACAGCGGGTGACCAAACTGGAAGGCGGGCGAGTAGTCCAGCGTCGCCATTTGCCGGGTCACCGCCTCGACGATCTCGGTGCGCCCGTGGCCCAGGCCGCAGCACCACAGGCCGGACAGGCCGTCAAAAATGGGCTTGCCATGGTTGTCGGTGTAATAGCAGCCCCGGGCAGCCACCATCATGCGCGGGTTGGCCTTGAATTCGCGGTTGCCGGTATAGGGCATCCAGTGCGCGTCGAGCCAGGCGGCGTCGGTGCGGGGGGAGGTCAACGCTTTGGCATCGTTCATGTTCATGGTGTCCTTTAAAGTGTTGAGGACAGAGCGTCGCTACGCTGTGGACTGTCCCGCAAGGTTTCACACGGGGTGTGAGTTTGCAATTTTGATCCACTCTGTTACTCTTATAAATGTATAAGTATCACTCTTAAGTTATCAGTCTAGGCAAGTAAAAAGCCGGTCCGCGCTGGGCCAGTTGAGCGACATGGACATTCGTCTGTTGTGGGTGTTCAAAAGCGTGGTCGAGTGTGGCGGCATTGCGGCGGCCGAGCTGGAGCTCAACATCGCGGTGTTCGACAAAACCGCCAGCAATCCGGCGGCCCATATCGGCGCGGCGATTGCCTTGTTTTCAGAGTTGGCGCC
>NZ_DHXT01000101.1:0-913 GCF_002413825.1 Rhodoferax sp. UBA5149 | reverse complement strand
ACGCTGGCTTACGACGAGCTGTTCAACGAGACCATGCTCTTGTACTGCGGTGCGCAGCACGCCCTGTTTGGCGCGGACCCGCCGGGCATGGGCTGGGACGAATTGCGCACGCACCACTTTGCCGGCCTGGGCTACCACTCGCCCAATATGGAAATCAGCCAGCAGGTGCGACTGCCGCGCAAGGCCACCGGCTACGACCAGGAATCCATCGCCACGCTGATCCTGTCGGGCAAGTACCTGGGTTTTTTGCCCGACCATTACGCGCAGGCGTTCGTGCGCAACGGCCAGATGTGCGCCGTCAAGCCGGAACTGTTTCACTACGCCTGCAGCTTCTTCAGCATCGTGCGGCGCTCGCCGCAGCCGTCACGCGTGACGCGGGCCTTTCATGATTGCTTGCTGAAAGCGCATGGATCGGCTGTTGCGGCCATGAATATTTATGAAAAATAGGCCGATAGCCCCTGTGGAATAAGCGCCAGCAGCTATAAAAACAATAGCTATTGAGGCGGGCGCTGGCGCTCGATCATTTTGCCGTGCGGCAGGGTGGCCAACCGCGTGAACATGCGCCGGCAGTAGCCACTGATCTGCAGGCATTTGTTGATCTCATCGACCGGCAGGGGGCCGGACACCACCACGATGTCATTGGCGCTGTCCAGCGCCCCGGCGGCCCGCAGTCGGCGGCGCGCCGTGGTGGCCCAGGAATGGATACGCCAGGGGCTGCCATGCTCGTGCAGCACACCCGTGCTGGCGTCAAAAGCAAGGGCGACGGTGTCGGTTTTGAGTCGCAGGCGGCGCTCCCCGGTGACCGTGTTGGCCGGGGTGCTCATGTCGTACAAATGGTAGTTGCCCTCTTTGAGCTGGTATTGCAATGCCATGGGATCTCCTCGATGAAGTGTATTGTGGTTTCACGGGGGGC
>NZ_DHXT01000151.1 GCF_002413825.1 Rhodoferax sp. UBA5149 | reverse complement strand
AACAAATAGGCTTCTTCGTTGCTACCCTTGGCAGAACCAAAACCTGCGAGCGATTTCTTCCCGTGTTTATCGCGCAGGCCTTTGAGTGTGCCTGAGGTCAGCGTCAGCGCCTCCTCCCAGGTGGCTTCCCGGAACACGCCTGACCAGTCGGCACTATCGCGGTTGAGTTCATTGAGCGATTGGGGGTCTTTGACCACCCCGACACGGCGAATCAGCGGCACCGACAGGCGTTGCGGACTGTGTGCGTAGTCGAAACCAAAACGGCCTTTGACGCACAGGCGATTGTGGTTAGCCGGGCCGTCGCGCCCATCGACACTGACGATCTTGTTGTCTTTGACGTTGTAGGTTAGCAGGCAGCCGACACCGCAGAACGGGCAAACCGAATCCACCTTTTTGTCGACCACCTGTGAGCCGATTTGCGTCTTTGGCATCAGCGCGCCGGTGGGGCAGACCTGCACGCACTCGCCGCAGGCGACGCAGGTGCTGTCGCCCATCGCGTCGTTCAGGTCAAACACAATCTCGCTGTGCGCGCCGCGCCGGGCGTAGCCGATCACGTCGTTGACCTGCTCCTCGCGGCAGGCGCGCACGCAACGATTGCACTGGATGCAGGCATCCAGGTTGACCGCCATCGCCGGGTGCGATACATCCGACTTGGGTTGCGCCCGGCGAAGGGCTTTGAGCGCCGGGCGCACCGGTACATCCAGCCGTTCCGCCCAGTCGCTGAGTTCACCGTGCTGACCGGCTGAGCCGGTCGCATCGTTCCATTTGTACCCGGTATCGGGCATGTCCGCCAGTAGCATCTCCAGCACCATCTTCTGGCTTTTCACGGCGCGTGGGCTGCTGGCGAGGGCCCCCATGCCCGCTGTAGCTGTGCGACAGCAGCTGGGGGCCAGCGTGCGCTCGCCCTTGATCTCTACCACGCAGGCGCGGCAATTGCCATCGGCGCGCATACCCTCCTTGTAGCAGAGGTGCGGAATATCGACGCCGTGGCGCTGGGCCGCCTTGAGGATGGTTTCACCCTCGAACGCATGAATAGTCTGGTTGTCGAGCTTGAACTCAACGGTTCGCGGCGTGACGTCGGTCAATTTGGCAGGCGCGTTCATCTAAACGATCTCCTGGGAAAAGTACCTCTGGATGCTGCGCACCGGGTTCGGCGCAGCTTGACCTAGGCCGCAAATGGACGCATCCGTCATCACGATGTTCAGGTCTTCCAGCGTGGTGTTGTCCCACACAGGCGCCTCCATCAACTTGACCGCCTTGGCGGTGCCGACGCGACACGGTGTGCATTGGCCGCAACTCTCATGCGCAAAAAACTGCATCATGTTCAGCGCCGCATTGCGCGCGCTATCGTGCTGACTGAGCACAATGACCGCTGCTGAACCAATGAAGCAGCCGTAGGGTTGCAGCGTGTCAAAGTCCAACGGAATATTATTCAAACGGGCGGGCAAAATGCCACCGGATGCGCCGCCTGGCAGGTAGATGTAGCAGGCGTTAATGCCGACCACCTGCGCGGCAATCAGCAGTCCTTCCAGAAAACGGTGCGGGTCGCGTTCCAGGTAAGTACGGTCTTTGAAGGTGCCGGGTTCGCCTTCGTCAATATTCACGGCCATCAGGCGCGGGGCGGCTTGCTCGCGCACGATGCGCCACTTGCGCCCGGCCGGAAAACCAGCCCCACCCAAGCCCCGTAAACCGGAGTCTTCCATCGTCTTGATCACGCGCTCGGCATCGGCTTCGCCATTGACCAGCACCGCAGCCAGCGCATAGCCACCGTGAGCCCGGTAGGCTGCATAACCGGCGTAATCGGGCGAAACCATCGTCGCCTGCGGTAGCGGAGAAATGCTTTGCTCAGCATACTCAGATGCTACAAAACTAGCAGCTACTTTCCCAGAAGGATGGAGCGTTACAGCCGAATTAACCAATGAAACTATGGTTTCTGTCGTGGCCAGAGGCACCGGGCGCTGGTGAACCACCGCCACCGGTGCCTGCTCGCAGCGTCCGACACAGGGGGTCGGGATGACACGCACATCCGAAATACCTAACAAGCCCGGTAAACGCGCCAGCAAGTCTTGGGCGCCAGCCAACTCACAGCTCAAGCCATCACAAACCCGCACCGTCAGGCCGGGCGCCTGCTCATCACCGCGCAGCACCTCAAAGTGGTGGTAGAACGTGGCCACCTCATAGACCTCGGCCATCGGGAGTTTCATCTCCTTGGCCAACGCCACCAGATGGCGCTCGTGCAGGCCACAGTAGGCGTCGTTTAGCTGGTGCAGGTGCTCGATCAGCAGGTCACGCCGATGCGGCACAGCGCCAACCAGTGCGCGTACCTCTTGCAGCGAAGCATCGTCCACCTGGCGACCCTTGAGCTTGCTCTTGCAACGAATGCGCTCGCGCATTTCGTCCACAGTGACCATTGCAATGACGTCACTGGATTTGCCGGATAGATTCATGCTGTCTCACTTACTTCCGTGAAGAGACCATTGCACGGATTATTTGGCCATAAAAAATTA
>NZ_DHXT01000003.1:14511-14953 GCF_002413825.1 Rhodoferax sp. UBA5149 | reverse complement strand
ATAGCATCCGAACGACTCACTAGGAGTGTCAGTGCCGCCGTGAGAAGCACAGCTGCCATTGCCCCACGTAGACTATTAAATATTCATAAAACATCCTGGCTGATCGCTTTTCGTCGCTCTCAGGGATTGAGGAAATCAAGCAAGTCAGTGTTCACCAGCACTGCTTTAGCCATCGACTTGCCGTTGTGGCGCGCCATGTAGCGGGCCACTTCGCCGCCGCCCATCGAAAGGCCCACAATGACCGGGTCCTTCGCGGCGGTTTGGTCGGCAGTGGTGACCCTGGACATCGCGGCGCTCCACTTCTCTCGCGTTGCCGGTTTTAGTTCTTGCCAAACTTAGTCTTGGCAGCAGCCACACAACTGGTCTTGGCATCACCGGCCATGGAGTCGCACTTTTCAATGGCTACCTTGTAGTTGGCATCTGACTTGTCCTCAGATGCCTC
>NZ_DHXT01000003.1:7611-14403 GCF_002413825.1 Rhodoferax sp. UBA5149 | reverse complement strand
GTCTGGTCGTCGCATTTTTCCTTGGCGACGGCGTAAGCAGACTTGGCCTTGGCTTCAAGGACCTTGGTTTGGTCGGCGGCTTTTCCGGTGTAGCTGTATTCCAGCTCGGCGCGTGCCACTGATTCCTTGGCCTTGGCTTCTTGCACACAGACATCCTTGGCGTTGGCCTTCAAGGCAGCGCAAGCATTTTTGTCAACTTTATAGTCGGCGCTGATGCGCGTCTTGTCGGCCTTGTATTCGGCCTTGGTGAGGGTGGCGGCCTGTGCCACTGAGAATGACAGCAGGGCGGCAACGATGAGGGAAGCTTTGAAATTGCGAGAGGTGTTCATAAATATCCTTTTGTGAATGTCAACAATGAAATAACTGAGACAGGTGTTCCCCCTCAAACCGGGACCAAATGGCCGTAAGAGGTGTAACAAGCCCTGACGGTACGCAAACACCGACAGGTTGTCTGTGCGCTGGCGAACCAAAGGGTGCGTTCGGCACCGCACAGACGCTTCTGGGGTGGCTGGGTATGCTTGGTTCTTCTCGCCTTTCACGGGCCAAACCCAGGAGAACCACCATGAATGGATACAGTCACCACGTGTCGGGCTTTTTGCCTACCGTGAAGAGGCCCAAAGCGGGTTCACCACGCTCATTAAACGCGGCGTGCCACGCGAGTGGCTGCAGCTGTTTGACACCGATATTCCGGCGCTTGACTGCTAAGTTGGGCCTGCACTACGTCGCGTATTGCAGTTTTTCGTAACCTGGTTTGATGCTGATGAGCCATGAATCTCATGAAAAAACTAAGCAAAACTTCAACTTTTAAATATGAACGGGGCGCTGACCGATTCGATACCGAGTTGCCTGTCGAGCTCGGGGGAATTCGGGGTTTTTCCCGCAATATCAGCGCAAGCGGAATTTATTTCGAAACCGAAACGACGCGAGAGCCTGGATCGAATGTGAACTTTACGGTTGAAGTGGTTGTACGGGGTCAGAAATTAAAGTTGCAGTGCGAGGGCGAAGTGGTGCGAATGGGCTGTTACGACGGCCTGCTGGGTATTGCCGCCAAGTTTGTGAGCCCTTTTTTCCCTGATGGCATTGAGGTCATTGACGCTCACTTCAGCGTTATGGAAACTCAGATACATTCATCGAATTCGCTAATTAGTGAAGGCCATAAAGCGTTATGCATGCATATTCCGTAACGCGATCCATTATGTCGTCAGGCTAACAATATCCTTCTTATGGAAACCAATGACTTGCTGCGGCACCAATTAGTTTCGCGCCTCCTGGCGCTGCAGACTGAAAATGTTGCGGATAGCGCGATTGACTTGTGGGAGCAGATGGCGACCCAAATCATTTCGATCGTCGGTGAGGGTGGTTTCAGTTCACTTTACGCGCGAAGTGTGTTCCTTACGCAGTCAACATTTCCATGGCTCGCGGTCAGCTCGTTGCCACCAAATGCTAATCACCGGTTCGCCGAATTGAAAATGAGTTTTGAAGGACAAGCACCGGCACTTGTCAGTCAAGCTAATCGACTGCTGCTGATCACGTTTACCGACATCCTGGCATCGCTAATCGGCGAACAGCTGACCACCCGCATTTTGCGTTCGGCATGGGGCCAAGAAACTCATGGTACAGCCGACAAGGAGTTCAAAATTGGATAAGAAGGTAAGAATACGTCGTCTGAAAACTGGCGTACCGGGTCTGGACCAACTGCTGGGTGGCGGCCTGCCCGAATTTTCGTTCAACCTGATTGCGGGCACACCCGGAAGCGGAAAGACAACGCTCGCGCATCAGATCATGTTCTCGCTGGCAACACCGAATAATAGGGCCCTGTTCTTCACGGTATTGGGGGAGCCCGCTTTGAAGATGCTGCGTTATCAACAACAATTTCCATTTTTTGACATTGACAAAGTCAATGAATCGATCCGCTACGTCAACCTGTCCGCAGACTTGCTGGAGGGACATTTTTCCCGCGTCATGTCACGTATTGCCGAAGAGGTAAAAGACTATGCGCCCAGCCTTGTTTTTGTTGATTCCTTTCGATCCGTCGTGCAGGCGGGAAAGCAGAAGGAACAGGGGGCGTCGGAGTTGCAGGGGTTCGTGCAGCGACTGGGAATGCAAATGACAAGCTGGCAGGCAACCACATTTCTAGTTGGCGAATATTTGACACCAGAATTAGAGTCAAGCGCGGTCTTTACCGTGGCGGACGGCATTCTGTGGCTCTCGCAAAATTTGCATCGCAACTCCATGGTGCGCAAGATACAAGTTGTCAAAATGCGGGGCCAGGCGCAGGCCCCGGGTTTGCATACTTTCCGTGTTGGCAATGACGGAATTCGGGTTTTCCCGCGTGCGATGGTTAAAGACAGCACAGGGGCTGAATTAACCACCAAGGCATCTATTGAAGAGTCCCGTGTGCCAATGGGAATACCTGGCCTGGATGATATGTTGGGAGGTGGCTTGCCGGTTGGCTATTCGCTACTGGTAGTCGGGCCATCGGGTTGCGGGAAAACCATATTAACGACAGAATTTCTTGCCGAAGGTGCACGCAGGGGCGAACCCGGCGTGATTGCGGCCTTTGAGAAAAGCCCCAGCCAACTGCTGGGCAATAAAAAGTTGCATTCACTGGTCCAGGCCGGCCAGGTGGGGGTGATCGACACGCGTTCCCTGGACTTGTCGATTGATGAAACCTTGCATGACTTGATCGAAATGATTACCCGGATGAAGGCCAAGCGCGTCGTCATTGACTCGTTGTCAGGGTTCGAGTTGGCACTGGCACCTGAGTTCAGCGAGGATTTTCGAGGATCACTGTACCGGATGGTTGCCGAGTTGACCGGTATGGGCGTGACAGTATTGATGACTTCGGAACTGGAAGACCGCTACACCGATTTGCGCTTCAGTCCCTATGGAAGCGCTTTTCTTGCGGACGCCATCATCGTGCAGCGCTATATTGAAATCGCCGGTCAATTCAAACGCGCCATCTCGGTCGTTAAAGTCCGCGGCAGCCAGCACAGCAAGGACATTCGATCGTTTGACATAACAGACGACGGTATCGTTCTTGGCGAGACCTTGTCTGAGTATGCCGGCATCATGACGGGGCAACCCATGATCACCCCGTCGCCAGAACAACCAGGTGATGGAAGGCGGTAATGAACAACTCTGACATTGATGGCACAACCAATACCGATGACCTCGGTCATTCGGGCCAGTCACGTCAGTACCAAGACAGGTTGGCGCTAGTCGCTATTGCCAATGAAGTGGCAATTCTAAATCGCGAGAAATCGGTCACGGCACGCGAAAACGCTATGCAATTGCGTGAAAATTCGGTCAACGTGCGCGAGCGCAATATTCTCGCGGCGCAGACGCTACAGGCAGCGTCAGACGATCATATGCTGATGCTGCAGCAAGCGAACTCTCAGCTGGTCATCGCTACCGTTGAAGCGCATAAACTGACTGAACAACTCGAAATGGCTAAAGTTCAGCTGGAGCGCGCCTGGCTAGTGGCGGAAAACGCGAACCTCGCCAAATCGGATTTTCTTTCCAGCATGAGCCACGAGTTGCGCTCTCCGCTCAATGCGATCCTCGGTTTTGCGCAACTCCTGGAGTCGGGCTCGCCCTTGCCAACGCCCAGCCAAAAGAGCAGCCTCGACCAGATTCTTCGGGCCGGGTGGTATCTGCTGGAGTTGATCAACGAAATCCTCGATCTCGCCTTGATCGAGTCCGGCAAGCTTTCGCTATCGATGGAGCCCGTATCGCTGACTGAGGTATTGCGCGATTGCCAGGCGATGATCGAACCGCAGGCTCAAAAAGGCGGCATCCGCATCAGCTTTCCTCCATTCGATTGCGATTCCTTTGTCTATGCCGACCGGACCCGGTTAAAGCAGGTGATCGTCAATCTGCTTTCCAACGCGATCAAATACAACAAGGTGGGCGGAACGGTCGACGTCACCTGCAGCGCCGTTACGGCGGGGCGCCTGCGTATCAGCGTACAGGACAGCGGCGAAGGCTTGGCCCCGGAAAAACTCGCGCAGTTGTTCCAGCCCTTCAATCGTCTGGGACAAGAGGCCGGCGCCGAGGAAGGCACCGGCATCGGTCTGGTGGTGAGCAAGCGGCTGGTCGAATTGATGGAAGGCGAAATCGGCGCGCAAAGTACCGTCGGAGCGGGCAGTGTGTTCTGGGTCGAATTAAAACTGGCGGACGCACCACAGCTTGTCCACGATACAGGCGAGCCGCTGACGCCAGTTCAGACACCTGTTCAATCTGACGCAGCGCTGCGCACCCTGCTGTACATAGAAGACAACCGGGCCAACATGGCGCTGGTCGAGCAACTGATCGCACGGCGTCCCGACATGCGCTTGCTGGGTGCGGGGGATGGCGTGCGCGGCATCGAGTTGGCGCGAAGCCATCGGCCACAGGTGATCCTGCTGGACATCAATCTGCCGGGCATCAGCGGACTGCAGGCCTTGAAAATCCTGCGTGAAGATCCGGTAACGACATACATCCCGGTGCTGGCCCTGAGCGCCAACTCCATGCCTCATGA
This sequence comes from Rhodoferax sp. UBA5149, assembly GCF_002413825.1. Lineage (GTDB taxonomy): Bacteria > Pseudomonadota > Gammaproteobacteria > Burkholderiales > Burkholderiaceae_C > Rhodoferax. Next base: position 9,881 of record NZ_DHXT01000003.1, on the reverse strand, counting down.
CATCGAGAAAGGCCTGGAGGCCGGCTTCTTCGGCTATCTTACGAAGCCGATCAAAATCAACGAGTTCATGGCAGCGCTGGATCGGGCGCTGGAATTTGCGAAAACAAGAACAAAATGATCGACCAGTTCAGTCGAAAGCTGGCGAAACGAGTCGTCGTTAACTCATTGTTTGAGTGTGACTGCATAGGTTTGCCTAGCCCACACTCAGCACATGACAGACCTGTCAGCTAATGGAGGATGGTAGTGAAACAAAATTACAACGACGGCGTGTCCGATGCCTCCAGTCAAATGGGCATGTCAAACCGGCACAAAGACAACGCCTTAACGAACTTCAGAAACGATATCACGCGCAGGGAAAGCGCTGTTGTCGAGGATGAGGCGGCCGTTCTGGGCCGCGAGAAACTGGCCACGGCAAGAGAAGACGCGGCCGAACTGCGCGAAGGGAAGGCCACCGCGCGTGAAGAGGCGGCCGATTTGCGCGAAGGGGCCGCTACCGCACGCGAGCAAGGCATTCGCGCGGGCGAAACCTTGCAGACAGGGTCCGACGATCACGTACAGATGTTGCAGCAAGCGAACGCACACCTGGTCACGGCGGCCATTGAAGCGCACAAGCTGACAGAACAAGTCGAAACAGCCAAAGTTAAGCTGGATCATCTGGCACATCACGATGCGCTCACCGATTTGCCCAATCGAATGCTGTTGCAAGACCGACTGAACCAGGCGATTGAGGTGGCCCGTCGTCAATGCCGGCAGCTTGCGGTGATGTTCATGGACCTGGATCGTTTTAAACACATCAACGATTCCCTGGGACACGCAGTGGGCGACGGCCTGCTGCAGTCGGTTGCACAACGCCTGGTGGCTTGTGTGCGTCAGTCGGACACCGTCAGTCGCCAAGGCGGGGATGAATTCGTGCTTCTGCTGCCGTATATCGAGCATGCGGAAGACGCTGCGCGCTCTGCGCAAAAGATGCTCGCAGCGCTCGCGCTGCCGTACCAAATTGACGGAAACGATCTCCATATCAGCGTGAGTATCGGTATCAGCATTTACCCCGACGATGGTCAGGATGCGCCCACACTGATCAAATGTGCCGACACCGCAATGTACGTTGCCAAGGAAAACGGACGCAACAACTATAAATTTTTCGAGCAGGACATGAATGCTCGTGCCGTCGAGCGGCAATCCGTCGAAGCCAGTTTGCGCCGCGCGCTGGAACGGAATGAATTTGTGTTGCACTACCAGCCCAAAATAGACCTCCAAAGCGGTGAAATTGTCGGCGTCGAGGCGCTCATCCGCTGGCAGCATCCGGACCTGGGGCTGCTGTCGCCAGCACAGTTCGTTCTAATTGCCGAAGACTGTGGTCTGATCCTACCGATTGGCCGCTGGGTCTTGCGCGAGGCGTGTCTGCAGGCCCGTGCCTGGTTGCAGGCCGGGTTGCCAGCGATTACAGTCGCGGTCAACACGTCAGCGCTAGAGTTCCGCGCCAAGGATTTTCTTGACTACGTCCGCGCGACACTTGCGGATACGCGTTTGGAGCCGCGTTATTTGCAACTCGAATTGACCGAAAGCGTCCTGATGCGCGATGCAGAATCCACCGACGGTGTGTTGCATGCGCTGGCCGACCTGGGCGTAAAGCTGGCGATTGATGACTTCGGCACCGGCTATTCCAGCCTGAGCTATCTGAGGCGGTTTCCGATCGATACCTTGAAGATTGACCAGTCGTTCGTCAACCATATGACCAGCAACACGGACGATGCCACCATCGTCAGTGCCGTGATCAGCATGGGAAAGAGCCTCAGACACCGAGTCATTGCGGAGGGTGTGGAAACAACAGAGCAACATGCGTTTCTTCTGGCCCAGCATTGCGACGAAGGCCAAGGCAATTATTTCAGCCAACCGGTGTTGGCAGAGGCGCTCGCCAACTTGCTGAAAAGCGGCGTATCACGTCCCCTTCGCGTTTGATGACATGAACGTTTGCCATCCCGATTGGCGAGTGACGTGCGGTAGCAATAATACACGCTCGTTGGAGGCCATGACGCTATCTCGCTGGGGGTCTGACCGCTGGCCTCAGCAGCAATCCATTCGTCGGTAGCCAGCGCAGTGGCAAAGTTCGACTCAAACACAACGCTGGGGCACCGCCTTTCACATCGAAGGTATGGGTCGACGCACTTTCACGCGCCACTTCAGGCAAATCACTGGTGTCACTGTGGGCCAGTGGTTGTTGAACCAACGTCTGACGCACGCCCAGCGCCTGCTGAAAATAACTGATCGTT
>NZ_DHXT01000003.1:5489-7386 GCF_002413825.1 Rhodoferax sp. UBA5149 | reverse complement strand
AATTTAATAGCAAATACGAATTTATCGCGCCACGCCGAGCAGTTTGTCCAGCAGCGCGGGCTGCACCTGCAGGCTGCGCGCCGTGCCGGAATACACCACCGTGCCGCGGTCCAGCACGGCCGCCACGTCAGAGATGGCCAGGATCGCCTGCGGGTGTTGCTCGACGATGATGGCCGACAGACCTTCGTCGCGGGTGATCCGCCGAATGGCGCGCAGCAACTCCTGCACGATGATCGGGGCCAGCCCCTCGCACGGTTCGTCCAGCAACAGCAAGGTGGGGTTGAGCACCAGGGCGCGCCCCAGTGCCAGCATCTGCTGTTCGCCACCTGAGAGCTGCGTACCCAGGTTGGTCTTGCGCTCGGCCAGCCGGGGAAACAGCTCGTACACGCGCTCAGGCGTCCACGGACTGGACGCACGGCCAGCGCGCGCCGGTCGCGCCACCGCCGTGAGGTTTTCATGCACCGTGAGTGACTTGAAAATATTGCGTTCCTGCGGCACCCAGCCAATGCCCGCCGCCGCCCGCTCATGCGAGGGCAGCTTGTGCAACACGACGCCACCCAGCGTGATGCTGCCCGCATGTTGGCGCGTGGCGCCCGCCAACGTATTGATCAAGGTGGTCTTGCCGGTGCCGTTGCGACCCAGCAAGGCCAGCGTCTTGCCTTCTCCGAGCGAGAGCGACACGTCATGCAGCACCACGGCTTCGCCGTAACCGGCACTCAAATCTTCAACTTTCAACAATTCAGACATCAGAGATTCACCCCCGCGCTCATCCCTTGCATGGCATCGTTGATTTCATCCCCATGCCCAAGGTACACGGCCTTGACCCGCGAGTCATTGGCAATCTGATCCGGATCGCCTTCCGTCAGAACGGTGCCGTTGACCAGCACCGTCATGCGATTGGCGAAGCTAAAAACCAGGTCCATATCATGTTCAATCAGCAAAATAGACACATCGGCCGGCAGTGCCGCCACCGTTTGCAGCAGCTCTTCGCGTTCGCCGGCAGGCACGCCGGCCACCGGCTCGTCCAGCAGCAACACGCGCGGCTCGCAGGCCAGCGCAATGGCGATTTCCAGCAAGCGGCGCTTGCCGTAGGCCAGTACACGGGTTTCCTGCGTCATCACGGCGGTCAAGTGAAACTGCTCCAGCAATTGCTCGCAGCGTTCAGTCACGTCTTTGCGCGCGCCCAGGGCCTGCCACCATTTGCCGCCCAGACCCTGCTGCTGCGACACCGTCATGGCCAGCGTTTCCAGCGGCGTGAGGGTGTCAAACAGCTGGTTGATCTGGAAAGTGCGCACCATGCCGCGACGCACCCGTTGGTAAGGCGCGAGCTCGGTAATGTCCTGCCCCTCCAGAATGATTTTTCCGGCTGTGGGCTGCAGCACGCCCGTCAGTAAATTGATGAGTGTTGTCTTGCCCGCACCATTCGGGCCGATCAAGGCATGGCGTGCGCCTTGTCTGAGATCGAGCGTGACGTTGTTGGTGGCCGTGATGCCGCCAAACTTCATCACCAGGCCTTGCGCTGACAGCACCGCGTCCGCCGCGCCTGAGGGGTTGACGGCGCTCACGATTTACGCCCGCCGGAACCGCGCGTGCCCCAAGTCCATGGACGAATCAAACGCTCGCGTCCGACCAGCACCAGCACGACCAAAAACAGACCAATCCAGAAGGTCCAGTACTGCGGCGTGATGCTCGATATGGCGTCCTGCATCAGCTTGAAAACAATGGCGCCGGCCACGCCGCCATACAGCCAGCCGACGCCACCAATCACCACGATCAGCATCACATCGGCCGAGCGGTGAAACTCAAATACATCGAGCGAGGCAAAGCCCGAGGTCTGTGCCAGTAGCGCGCCCGCTGCACCGGCCAGTGCGGCCGCCACCGTGTACACCACGGCCAG
>NZ_DHXT01000003.1:0-5195 GCF_002413825.1 Rhodoferax sp. UBA5149 | reverse complement strand
CGCCCGCTCAAATCAAATTCAAACTTACCCAGCAGCGGCCCCATGACCACGCCTTGCAGACCGTCGGCGCCGCCTGTGAGCCAGTCCAGCTTGTTGGCCAGCTCCCCAAAAATCAGGGCGACCCCAAGCGTCACCATGAGCCGGGTGAGATCGGTCCCGCGCAGAATGGTGGCACTGCACAGCGCGCCCAAGACGCCGGCCATGGCCACGCCTACCAGCAGACCCAGGAGCGGATCGGGCATCACCAGCTTGGCAAACAGCGCCGCCGCATACGCGCCCATGCCAAAGAAAGCAGCATGCCCGAGCGACACAATGCCGGTGTAACCCAGAATCAAATCCAGCGACAGGGCGAACAGGGCGACGATGGCAATCTCGTTGATGATCAGCGCGTGGTTGGACAACAACAAGGGCGAGGCCAGCGCCAGCAACCACAGCGGGTACTCCCACAGCTTCCAACGGCCGCTCTTGAGCAGGAGGGCTTGTGAGTGTGTCGGCGAGCTCGTCATCACTTGCCCCCTTTGCGCACAAACAGGCCTTGCGGGCGCCAGATCAGGATCACGATCATCAGGCTGTACACAATGAAACCACCCAGTTTGGGGATGTAGTACTTGCCCGCCACGTCGGCAATGCCCAGCAGCAGTGCCGCCAGCAGCGGTCCGGTGATGGAGGACGTGCCGCCCACCGCCACCACGATCAAAAAGTAAATCATGAATTTCAGTGGAAAGCTGGGGTCCAGCCCCAACACCTCGGCGCCGAGCGCGCCACCCAGCCCGGCCAGTCCCGAACCCACCGCGAAGGTACCCAGGAACACCACATTCACGTTGATGCCCAGCCCCGCCGCCACGCGCTGATCGTCCACCGAGGCCCGCAGCCGGCTGCCAAAACGGGTTTTGGTCAACACATATTGCAAAGTCACCGTCAGCGCCGCGCATACCGCGATGATGAACAGCCGGTAATGGCCCATGCCCAGCATCCACGCGCCCTCGCCCAGTTCAGTACGGCCCTTGAGCCATTCAGGGAGCTGAATAATTTGCTGGCTGGAGCCAATAAAGTAGTCGGCGGTGGCGACAGCCATGAAGGTCAGGCCAATCGAAAACAACACCTGGTCCAGGTGCGGCTTGTGGTAAAGCGGGCGGTACAGCGTGCGTTCCAGCACGCCACCCAGCAACGCCGAGCCGAGAAAGGCCAGCGGCAGGCACACCAGAAAAGGCACGCCCATTTTCTGCATCAGCAGCACGGTGATGTAGCCACCCACCATGGCGAACGCGCCGTGCGCCAGGTTGATGAAATTCATCAAGCCCATGGTCACGGCCAGGCCAACGGCCAGAATGAACAACAGCATGCCGTAGGCAATGCCGTCAAAAAGAATGGTCAACATGGTTCTGCTGGCTCACGCGAAAACTGGCGCCCGGTCTTCGCAGACCGGGCGCCAGTGAATAAAAAGATAATCCCTGATCGACGCTGACTTATTTGGTCTTGCCCGGATCCTTGACGTCCTTGATCACGTCAAATTCCACGTTGTAAAGCTGGCCGTTCTGTTTTTCGACCTTGCGCAGGTAGATGTTCTGCACCACGTCGCGGGTTTGCGCGTCGATGAACATCGGGCCACGCGGGCTCTCGAAAATCTGACCCTTCATGGCAGCCAGCAAGGCGTCGCCGCCGCCCTGCCCCTTGGTCGCCTTGAGCGCTTCATAGATCACGCGCATGCCGTCATAGCCACCGACGGCCATGAAGTTGGGGCGCATGCCCTTGTTGGCTTTGGTAAAGGCTTCGACAAACTTCTTGTTCGCGACGGAAGGGTGGGCCGCGGAATAGTGGTGCGACGTGACCACACCCAGGGCGCCGTCGCCCATGTCATTGAGTTGATCGTCGTCGGTCACGTCGCCGGTGCCAATCAGCTTGATGCCGGCCTTGTCCATGCCGCGCTCCAGAAACTGCTTCATCACCGCCGCACCCGCGCCGGACGGCACGAACACAAACAGGGCATCGGGTTTGAGGTCGCGCACTTTTTGCAGGAACGGGGCGAAATCAGGGTTGCGCAAAGGCACGCGCAGCGATTCCGGCACCTGGCCGCCGTTGAACAGGAAACGCTCCTTGAAGTATTTTTCAGCGTCAATGCCGGGACCGTAATCGCTGACCAGCGTCACCACTTTTTTGATACCATTTTTGGGTGCCCAGTCCCCCATGGCAACCGCCGCCTGCGCCAGCGTGAAGCTGGTGCGCACGACGTAAGGCGAGGCCTGCGTGATGCTGCTGGTGGCAGCCGCCATCACCACCATCGGAGTTTTGGACTGCGTGGCAATCGGCGCGGTGGCCAGCGCGGACGGTGTGATGCCAAAACCGGCCAGCACGTTGACCTTGTCATTCACCACCAGCTCTTGCGCCAGGCGCTTGGTCACGTCCGGAATAGTGGTGTCATCCTTGACGATGAGCTCAATCTTCTTGCCGGCCACGGTGTCGCCGTTTTGCGCCATGTAAAGGCGGGCAGCCGCTTCAATCTGGCGTCCGGTGCTGGCCTGCTGGCCGGTCATGGGCAGGATCAGGCCAATTTTGAACTTGTTGTCTTGCGCTACTGAATTCGTAGCAGCCAATGCAACGATGGCAAGCGCCGTGGCGTGAAGGAATACTCGTTTTTGCATATTGTGTCTCCTGGAGGATGATCGAATTCAGAACCGCCCTCTACTGTGACGGGAAAATCGACCTGTCGCAATAGAGATTTCAGACTCTTTGTTATAACGGTTTGGAATAACCAAACCTCGGCTGCGCTGGCGAATCAGGCGCATCAACGCCACGCGACTGGGTGTGCGCGAGAAGCGCAGTTTTTCGACGATCATGAACTCGGCAGTGCGGGCGCCACGGGGCACTTCACCGGCCAGCCTGCCCGACGACCGACTGCACTGCTGGATCGAACTCAAACGACGCCATCAAGGAATGAACTGCCCCGCCCCAGAGGGGCGGAGTATCAAGGGGGCGGGAACCATACGGCTCACTTGCGTTCGCTTTGTAGGAGAACGCCCCAAGGGGCGGGGAATTTACCCGCCCTGATTAAACATGCAGTACATTTGCATTAATTACCTCGCCAAGTTGATCTAGGGCAAACGAGTCGATCTACTTAACGTTCACATTACGCCATGAAAAAAATATCACCAAGGCCAACCCGTATTCCAACAGAAGATAGTCATTTAATCGGTCCTTCTGGGTCACGAAGTCCTCAAACACAATGAAATGGTCCATCGAACGTAAGGTACTTGCCGGTTTTGCCGTAGCGCTGGCTATTCTCGCCGCCATCGGCTGGCTTGCCTATCAGTCGACTGTGAGCTTCATGCACGCCTCCGCCCAGGCCATGCACGGCCAGGAAACCATCACCGCCCTGGAAGAAATCTTCTCCCTGACGAACCAGGCGGAAACCCGGCAGCGCATCTATCTGATCAGCGGCGTTGAACGCCATCTCGCCCCGCGGCGTGCCTACATCGACCGCATACGCATCCTGCTCGGCAAGGTCCACGATGCCACCGCCGACAATCCTGGCCAGCAGGCATTGCTGCGCCCGCTGGACGTGCATATCGACGCACGTCTCTCGCTGTTGGAGGGGGTATTGAAGGTGAGGCGCGAACAGGGCTTCGAGCAGGCACGCCTCAAATTGATGGCGGGTGACGGTGAGCGGGAAATGGATGCCATCCATGAAACAGTGCTACAGATGGAGAATGGAGAAACTGCCCGTTTGCAGCAGTGGGTAGATACTTCCCGGGCAAATGCCGACCGGATGCTGACCATCTTCTTTGTGGCACTGGTTTCTGTAGCCATTTTTTTTGGTCTGCTGTTTCTGTTCATTGCTCGCGAAATGGCCGAGCGCAAGCAGGTCGAAGACGCGCTGCGCGAGAGCGAAGCACGCATGCGGGCAATCTTCGACACCGCGGTGGACGGCATCGTTACCATCGACGAACGCGGAACAATCGAACGTTTCAACCCCGCTGCCGAGCATATGTTCGGCTATACCGAGGCCGAAGTAACAGGCAAGAACGTTTCCATGCTCATGCCCGCCCCTTACCGCGAGGCACACGACGGTTATCTCGCTCATTACATGCAGACCGGCCAGAGAAAAATCATCGGCATCGGCCGCGAGGTGGTGGGGCAGCGCAAGGACGGCACCACCTTCCCGATGGACCTGGCAGTGGGCGAAACGCGCCAGGTCGATCGCCACATGTTCACCGGAACCCTACGCGACATCAGCGAGCGCAAACAGGCGCAGGAACAGCGGGACCGTCTGCTGCACGAACTCGAGAGCGCCAACGAGGAACTCAAGAATTTTGGTTATGTGGTATCCCACGACCTCAAGGCGCCGTTACGGGCCATCGGCTCGCTGGCGAACTGGCTTTCCACGGATTACGCGGACAAGTTCGACAACGAGGGCAAGGAGCACATGCGCCTCTTGATCAGCCGGGTGTACCGCATGGACGGCCTGATCGACGGCATTTTGCAATATTCGCGGGTGGGCCGGGTGAAAGAAACGGTCATCGCGGTGGAGCTCAACCGGCTGGTGCGGGAAGTGATTGATCTGCTTGCACCGCCGGCAAATATTACGGTCAGCATCGTGAATTCCTTGCCGACTGTCATGACAGAGCCGACCCGCATCCAGCAGGTGTTCCAGAACCTGCTCTCCAACGCCATCAAATACATGGATAAACCCAAGGGCGAAATTCGCATCGACTGTCTCGCCGAGGGCAGGCAATGGAAATTCAGCATCACCGACAACGGCCCGGGCATTGATCAGCAACATTTCGAAAAAATCTTCCAGTTGTTCCAGACACTTGCCCCGCGCGACCGTGTAGAAAGCACCGGCGTCGGTTTGTCGCTGGTAAAGAAAATCGTGGAAATGTATGGCGGGCGCATCTGGCTCGAATCTACAGTCGGCCAGGGAAGCACATTTTTCTTCACCCTGCCGCGCGCGGCTGCAACCGCAGGCTCCAGCAAAGGAACGTAGGCGTGAAAATCACCAGCAAGCCCATCCTCCTGGTGGAAGACGATCAAGTGGACGTCATGACGGTCATGCGCGCCCTGAAGGAGATCCACGTCACCAATCCGGCGGTGAGTCTGGAAAATGGTGAGGAAGCACTGAAGTACCTGCGCGACCCTGAAAGCGCGAAGCCGTGCATCATCCTGCTCGACCTCAACATGCCGATCATGAACGGCATCGA
>NZ_DHXT01000078.1:10791-17082 GCF_002413825.1 Rhodoferax sp. UBA5149 | reverse complement strand
CCACCGGATACGGATCGGGATTTCATGGGTATGAATATCTTGAAAAAATCAGGCTTGATTGTCGCGGATAGCGGGGCGCCTTTTGGGCAGCGACAGCTTCCGAAGAAGGCGCGTCCGTCTCGATCTTTACAGCGCCGAGCCGGTGTTTATGCCGCAGGGGGCTGCCGTGCACGGTGCCGGTCGCTTGGGTGACTCGTGCTGAGGCAGGCGCTAACTACATTTGGGCTGGAGACACGCAGCCATGGTGGATGGGCTGCTCAATGACAAAAAAAAGGAACGGCATGAATGAACCGCGCTACGCATGGGTCATCGTCTGGGGCGCTTTCTTCAACCTGGCGATCATCTTCGGCGTTTCTTACTCGTTTGCGTCGTTCTTTGAATCTTTTGCGGCGGAATTTTCTGCGCAGCGTGCCGATGTGGCACTGGTGTTCGGCATTTCCGGGCTGATCTATTTCACGCTGGGCGCCTTCGGTGGCATGCTGGCCGACCGCTTTGGCCCGCGGCTGGTGTGTTGCACCGGCATGTTGTGCATTGCCGGCGGCCTGCTTGCCACCAGCTTCGCCCACGCCATGGGCACGGTGTACCTGACCTATGGCGCGGGCATCGGCGTGGGCATCGCTTTGGTCTATACCCCGGCCATCGCTTGCGTGCAGCCCTGGTTTACCACCCGGCGTGGTCTGGCCGCGGGCATTGCCAGCGCGGGTGTTGGTGCCGGCACGCTGATCATTCCCCTGCTGGCAACAAGCGCCATCCATTGGCTGCAGTGGCGGGATGCCATGCGGGCCGTGGCGCTGGGTGTGCTGGTCATTGGCTTGTGCGCTGCAGGGCTTCTGAAACGGGCGCCCGGCGCCGGCGGCTCGGGGTCGGCACCGCCGCCCGGGGCCAGTCTGCGTGAGGCGATGCGCAGCCGCAGCTTCTGGTGGATGTATGTCGCGGCCGTGCTGGCGGCCCCCACGATGTTCATCCCCTTCGCGCACGCGTCGGCCGCAGCCCGGGATCTGGGTATTGATGACGCACGGGCGGTGGGGCTGGTGGGCCTGATCGGCATCGGCAGTCTGGTCAGCCGCTTTGCGATTGGCACCCTGGCCGACCGCATCGGCCGCAGCCTGACCCTGGTGCTGATGCAGGGCTCCATGGGCGCATCCCTTTTGCTCTGGAACTGGGCCGATGGTTACACGGCCCTGGCGCTGTTTGCGCTGTGGTTTGGCGTGAGCTATGGCGGTATCGTGTCGCTGATGCCCACCATCTGCATGGACCTGTTTGGCGGGCGGGCCGTCTCCAGCATCATCGGCACGCTCTACACGGGCGCGGCGCTGGGCAATTTGCTGGGGCCAGTGGTCGCGGGCGCGGTGTTTGACCGCACGGGCAGCTATGGACTGGTGATCTGGAGTTGCATTGCGCTGTCGGCACTGGCCACCGTGGCGTCAGCGCGGCTGGTCGGGCCACAGCCCAAGGCTTATTGAGCCTGTGTCAGAATGACCCGCACCTCAACCCGCCATCAGGAATCACGTCATGTCACGTCCCAGTATGTGGGCGGCCAAAGTAGCCGCCCTGATTCAAGGTAGCAACAGTTCAGCCGCCCTCTTGCAGATCAAAGTGGCCCCCACGGTGAAAGACCTGCAGGAACTGCGCGCCCTCCTGAGCGCCGCCAAGCTGCTCACGCGCTACCAGGACGTCGATCAAACGATCAGTGACCAGATCGTGACCCTGAAGTCCTCCAGACTGCACCGCTCGCCCTGACCCCGCAAAGCAGGCTTCTCAGGGAAGCTGGCGCAGACGAGCCCCCATCAGCCCGCGGGATCGTGCGTCTGCTGCACCGGCACCCGCATGTCATCCAGATAATCCTTAGCCAGATTGACCGTGTCCACCACACCCAAGGCGGCGTAGTGTTTGCCCAGCCAGGCCTTGCCAGCTGAGCGCCCCAGTTCGTGCAATTGATGAATCAGATGGCCGTCGGTGGACGACTTGCTGGAGGCGCTGAACTGCTCCAGCACCTCGCCGCCGTCAATGCGGTGCATCAGCACGTCCTTGTAATGGCTGGCGTCGAGCTTGCCTTGAGCCAGCAGGCGCTTGACGAAATCAATGGCGCGTATCTCGGCAATCAAGCCCGCGTTGAAGGTGATCTCGTTCATGCGGTCCATGATCTCGGCGGCCGTGGTGGGCAGTTTGTCGCGCGCGATGGGGTTGATCTGCACCAGCACAATGTCGCGGCTCTGGCAGTTGTAGATCAGCGGGTGAATGGCCGGGTTGCCGGAGTAACCACCGTCCCAAAAAAAGTCGCCCTCAATCTCGACCGCCTTGAACACCGTGGGCAGACAGGCCGAGGCCATGACGGCGGCGGCGGTGAGACGGCTGCCGGAAAATATTTCGGCCTTGCCGGTGGTCACGCGGGTGGCGACGACGAATACTTTGGGCGTCGCATAGCGGGCCAGCCGGTCAAAATCAATTTGCCCCTCCAGAAACTGCTTCAAGGGGTTGATGTCAAACGGATTGCTTTGGTACGGCGACACCGAGTTCGACCACCAGGCCGTCATGGCGTCGGCCCATTGCTGCGTCGGTGAGTTGCCATGGCCCGCACCGCCCATGCCGCCAAACAAAACCTCAAACGGGGAGCGCTGCACCAGCGACACCGAGTTGGACAAGGCGCCCATGCTGACGATGCCGTTCCAGAAGCTGGCCAGGGCCTCGCGCGCGGCCTCGCGCGGATCACGCCCCGGCTGGTCCGCCGCCCGCGCAAAACCATGGGCCAGCGCCACCGCATTCATCGCCCCGGCGCTGGTGCCGCTGATGCCTTCGATCTCGACCCGTCCGTCTTCCAGCAGGGCGTCCAGCACGCCCCAGGTGAAAGCGCCATGCGAGCCGCCGCCCTGCAAAGCCAGATTGATCGGGCGCGCGTCGGCGGCGGAGCGGTCGGAGGGGATTGGTGCGGGGATATAGGCCATGAGAATCTCAGGGAATCAGACCGAGGGCCTGCATATAGGCCGACTGCACCATCAAGGCATCCCATTCAGGGCTGGCGCCGCGCGGCAACAGCGCGCGGCGGTGCTCTTCGCTGGCCTCCAGCGGCTGCCACCCGCCTTTAAGCTGGGCCTCGGTCAAACCGTCAATCAGCGCATCGACGGCCTGGCCGCCGTCCAGCGACTGGTTGCACAGCAAGACCATGTCGCAGCCCGCGTTGAGCGCCGCCACGGCCGCCTGCGTGTAGCTGACCTGCTGGCCGTCAATCAAACGCGCGCCGGCCATGGACAGGTCGTCGCTGAAAATGGCGCCGCCAAAGCCGAGCTGGCCGCGCAGGATGTCGTTCAGCCACTTGGCCGAGAACCCGGCCGGGCGGCTGTCCACATTGGGGTAGATCACATGCGCGGGCATGACGCTGCTGAGCGTCATGTTGAGCCAGCCGTAGGGCGCGGCGTCCTCATTCAGAATGGCTTTGAGGCTGCGCTTGTCGACCGGGATGTCGGTATGCGAATCGGCTTTGACGAAGCCGTGGCCCGGAAAGTGTTTGCCGCAATTGGCCATGCCGCTTTGCAGCAAGCCATGCATCAAACTCTTGGCCAGCAGGCTGACGACACGCGGGTCACGATGGAAGGCGCGGTCTCCAATCACGCTGCTCTCGCCAAAATCAAGATCGAGCACCGGGGTGAAGCTCAAATCCACGCCACAGGCCCGCAGCTCGGCCCCCAGCACGAAGCCGCAGGCCGTGGCCGCGTTGCTGGCTTGCAGGGCACCACTGCCCTCACCCCCTTTGCCATCGCGCAGCCACAGCTCGCCCAAGGCCCGCATCGGCGGCAAATGGGTGAAGCCGTCGGTCTTGAAACGCTGCACGCGTCCGCCTTCATGGTCGACGCAGATCAGCAGGTCGCGACGCACTTTTTTGATGTCGCGACATAGCTGGGTCAGTTGCGCCCGGTCCTGCCAGTTGCGGGCAAACAGGATGAGGCCGCCCACCAGCGGGTGCTTCAGGCGTTGCCGATCCGTTTGGCTCAGGCTCAAACCAGCGACATCGATGATGAGGGGGGCGTGTTGTGTCATGGGGCGTCTCGTTAAAAATCCATATGCTATATATTTAATAGCTGCTTGCGCATAGCCGACGAGGGCTAGCGGTCTATTTTCTCTAAAACCTCAACCACGCAGAAGCTGGCGGCGTAATCGGTTTCGTCCGTGACGCTGACCTGCGCGCTCAGACCCCGGGCGTCAAACCAGTCCTTGAGCACGCCATGCAGCACCAAAGTGGGCTTGCCACTGGGCAAATTGCCAATTTCGCACAGGCGCCAGGTCATGGGCATGGTCATGCCCAGGCCGATGGCCTTGCTGAAGGATTCTTTGGCGCTGAAGCGGGTGGCCAGGTAGCGGATGCCGCGCTCGGGCCAGCGCGCGCTGCGGGCTTGCCAGGTGGCGAACTCGGCGTCGCTCAGGATCTTGCGGGCAAAGCGGTCGCCGTGGCGCGCCAGACTGGCGCGGATGCGGCGCACGTCGCAGATGTCGGTACCAATGCCGTAAATCATGGTGCGCGCCTGTATCCAGCGTCGACCGGCTCAGCCCGAACGGGCCGGGGCGAACGCGCTGTCGATGCAGCGCAGGTAATCCTGCACGGTGGCGCCATAGCCCAGCTCCAGCGCGTCGGCGATCAGGGCGTGACCGATGGAGACTTCGGCGACACCCGGCACCTCTCGGAGAAAGGCGGTGAGGTTGTCGCGGTTCAGGTCGTGGCCGGCGTTGACGCCCAGGCCGACATCGAGCGCCGCCTGCGCGGCTTCGGCAAAGCGTGTCAACTGCGCGCCCTGCTGCGGTGTGCCCCAGGCGGCGGCATAGGGCTCGGTGTACAGCTCGACGCGGTCGGCACCGACGGCTTTGGCGGCCGCCATGGCCTGCGGGTCGGCGTCCATGAACAGGCTGACACGCACACCCAGGCTTTTGGCTTCTGCAATGAGAGGGCGCAGGCGGTCCGCATCAGCGGGAAAATTCCAGCCGTGATCGCTGGTGAACTGCCCTTCGCTATCGGGTACGAAGGTGACCTGATGCACCGGCAGCTTGCGCGCCAGCAGCTCACGCACGCACGCCATCAGGTTGTGAAATGGATTGCCTTCAATGTTGAATTCGCGATCCGGCCAGGCTCGCAGCAGCTCGGCCAGTTCGCGCACATCGCCAGCGCGGATATGGCGCTCGTCCGGCCGCGGATGCACCGTGATGCCGTTGGCCCCCGCCTGCAGGCACAGCGTGGCAGCGCGCGTGACGCTGGGGATGCCCAGATGGCGCGTGTTGCGAACCAGCGCCACTTTGTTCAGGTTGACCGAGAGGACGGTCCGAGCCGCCTGGCCGCCCAAAGGCGAGGAAGCCCCCTCGGGGGGCAGCGTATTACACGTAGTGGAAAGCGTGGGGGTCATAGCTATAAGGATTGCAGGTCGATCATCATTTGCCGGGTACGCAAGGTTGTCACCCCGCAATGGTAATTCAGCAGCGTGCGCAGCTGCGGCTTGAGTTCAGCCATCACTTCCGAGCAGGCGCGCAAGGTGACGGTGAACGGCGCACTGTCAGCCAGCGACTGTTGCAGCGCAACCCATTGCGCACCGCTCAGGCTGGCGCGGTCCGTCGCATTGGTCTGGCGCAAGCCGCCCTCGGGCACCAGGCTGTAGTGCGCCTGCGGGTCCAGACCCAGCAGGGTCATGGTCTGGGCATCCAGCGAGGGCAGCAGCCCAATCTCGCGCAACAGCAGCAGCTCAAAGGCGCGCAAGGCGGACTGCAGGGCCTCGCCATGCTCGGAGGCAATCACCTGCACCACGTTGGCGTAAACGTCGAACAGCCCCGGGTGCGGGTCATCCCGCGCCAGCAGCGTCAGCAAAAGTTCGTTGAGGTAGTAGCCGGACATCAGCGCGTCGCCGGTCGGCATGACATGGCCGCCCTGCCACTCGGCGCCCTTGAGCGTGCGGATTTCGGCATCGCCACCAAAAGCCACGTGCAGCGGCTGCAAAGGCAGCAAGATGGGGCGAAAGCTGGAGCTGGGCCGCTTGACCCCCTTGGCCACCAGCGCAATGCGGCCATGGTGGCGCGTGAACACTTCCAGAATCAGGCTCGACTCGCTCCAGTCGTAGCGGTGCAGGACGTAAGCAGGTTCGTCAGAGATGCGTTGGGTCGCCACGCGAGGTCAGGCCAGCGCCAGAATGATATTTATTGATAACCGAAGGACCGAACGCGCGCCTCGTCATCGGCCCAGCCAGAGCGCACTTTGACCCACATCTCGATGAATACCTTGCAGTCCAGCGCTTTTTCCAGTTCGACGCGGGTTTCCATGCC
>NZ_DHXT01000078.1:10397-10531 GCF_002413825.1 Rhodoferax sp. UBA5149 | reverse complement strand
TCGACCACGATGGTGGCGGCAATCCGGAGCAGGCGCTTTTGGCCCTTGCGCGCAGGCGGCTCCTCCTCGAACTTGTCGATCACCACGGTGGAGGTGTAGGGCAGTTCATCGCCGGTGAGGCGAAACAGTTTTTC
>NZ_DHXT01000078.1:4123-10068 GCF_002413825.1 Rhodoferax sp. UBA5149 | reverse complement strand
TGCAACCAGGGTGCGATATCGGCCCGGCGCGTCACTTGATCGAGCTTATTCGCCACCAGCAGGGTGGGAATGTCTTTGCTCAGCAGCGCCAGCACCTTGGCGTCGGCCTGGTTGAACATGCCGGCCTCGACCACGAACAAAATCAAATCCACATCGCCGACCGCGCCGAGCACGGTTTTGTTGAGCGAGCGGTTCAAGGCGTTGTTATGACGCGTCTGGAAACCGGGGGTATCGACGAACACAAACTGGGTGGCGCCCTGGCTGTGGATGCCCGTGATGCGGTGGCGCGTGGTTTGCGCCTTGCGCGAGGTGATGCTGATCTTCTGGCCGACCAGGGCGTTCATCAAAGTCGATTTACCAACGTTCGGTTTGCCCACGATGGCGATCAGGCCACAGCGTTGCCCTTCAACCGGTGTATCTGCTGGCGCGGCCACGCGCATGCTTTTGAGCATGCTTTCCACATCATTTTGGCCTTCAGCCCCCGTCGTGTCTGCGTCAGTGGTTATTATTTTTTTAGCAGTCATTTTTTAACCTTTGCCTTGATTGTTTGCAGCATCGCAGCAGCTGCGGCCTGTTCGCCGGCACGGCGTGATCCGCCAATGCCGCGCTCTGAAAAATTGAGCTCGATAATTTCACACTCCACGTCAAACGTCTGCTTGTGCGCCGCGCCCTGCGTGCCAACCACCCGGTACAGCGGCAGATTCATTTTGCGCCCCTGCAGCCATTCCTGCAGCTCGGTCTTGGGGTCTTTGCCAATGGCGTCCATTTCCGGGTTGATTTCCACCGCCTTGAACAGGCGATGAATCAGGCGTTGCGCCGCTGCAAAACCGGCATCCAGATAGACCGCGCCAATGATGGCTTCCAGGGCATCGGCCAGGATGGACGGCCTCTTTTGTCCACCGGAGCGGGCTTCGCCCTCGCCCAGCCGAATGACATCGGGCAAAACCAGCTCAAGTGCCAGCTGGTGCAGCGTATCCTGCTTGACCAGATTGGCGCGCACGCGCGACAAGTCACCTTCAGGCAGCGCGCTCAGACGCTCAAACAGCAAATCGGCCACCGCCAGGTTCAGGACGGAGTCACCCAAAAACTCCAGACGCTCGTTGTGATCCGCCGAGAAACTGCGATGCGTCACGGCCTGGGTCAACAGGTTTGGGTTCGAGAATTCATGCTGCAAGCGGCGTTGCAGCGCAGTCAAGCCTTCATTCACGCTTTGCTATCTCTTTGCCGATGCATTATTTGGAGCGCCCAGCGTATTTGAGCGTCAGGTAACCCGGACCCGCCAGGTGAATTTCGCGTTGGTAAGCGAAACTGACGACGATTTTGTCGCCTTCTTTGGTGACCTCGATATCCTTGCCCGTGATGGTGCTGATATTGTCAACCGACGCGGCTTTGTCAAAAATACTGCGCACTTCAGCCACTGAATTGCCGTCCCGCGCCTTGTTGACGGCTTTGGAAATCGCCTGATATTCAATCACGGTTGGCACAATCTGCGCAGTAATCACCCCCGTCACCGCCAGCAAACCGCCAACCACCAGGAGTCCCAAGAAAGACAGGCCGCGTTGCTTGGACTTGAATTGATGCGTCATATATTCCCCTAGTCAGTTAAGCGACAGAGATGTCAATCAAACGACCCGATGCGTTTCAGGCTGCTGAAGTTCATCCAGACAAAAAATGCTTTGCCAACAATGTTTTTGTCCGGCACAAAACCCCAATAGCGCGAATCCAGCGAATTATCGCGGTTGTCGCCCATCATGAAGTAGTGGCCTTCAGGTACTTTGCACACCACGCCTTCCACGCTGTAATTGCAGTTTTTCTTGAAAACAAAGTCGTCCGCGCCGGGCACAAACGCGGGACGGTCATCGTCGTTGAGCAATCTGTGTTTGTGCTCGCCAAGCGACTCTTCATACTGCTTGAAATAGCGCATCACGTCTTCATCAAAGAACTCGGGGATGGCCACCGTCTCGATCACCTTGCCGTTGATGGTCAGGCGCTTGTTGAGGTAAGCCACCTCGTCGCCGGGTAGGCCGACCACCCGCTTGATGTAATCCAGGCTGGGCTTGGGTGGGTAGCGAAACACCATCACATCGCCGCGCTGGGGTTTATTGCCTTCGGTGATCTTGGTGTTGAGCACCGGCAGGCGGATACCGTAGTGAAACTTGTTGACCAGAATCAGGTCACCCACCAGCAAGGTCGGAATCATGGAACCAGAGGGAATCTTGAAGGGTTCGAACAGGAAAGAGCGCAGAAAAAACACGGCGATGATGACCGGAAAGAGCCCCGCCGTCCAATCCAGCCACCAGGGTTGCGCGAGGATGCGACTTCGGCCCGCCGCAATGTCGCCATCGACCTGCGTGATCCCCATCTTGTCCAGTTCGCCGCGGCGACGCAGGGCCTCTGACTCCAGCATCGCGGCCGCTTTTTGCCGCTGCGGCAGAAAGTAAAAACGCTCGGCCAGCCAGTAAACACCGGTGACGACGGTTGCTAAAAACAATAGCAGTGCGAAGTTGCCTTCGACCACGCCAAAATACCAGGCACCGGCGTAGCCGACAAAGGCCGCCAGGATGAAGGAGGTTAGAACTTGCATTAGCCGTCCACCTGCAAAATTGCCAAAAAGGCTTCTTGGGGCACCTCAACCGAACCAATCTGCTTCATGCGTTTTTTACCTTCTTTTTGTTTGTCCAGGAGTTTGCGTTTGCGTGAAATATCACCGCCATAGCACTTGGCGATCACGTTCTTGCGCAGGGCTTTGATTGTCTCACGCGCGATGATATTGGCCCCGATGGCGGCCTGGATCGCCACGTCATACATCTGGCGGGAAATGATCTCCCGCATCTTGGCGACCACTGCCCGCCCGCGGTATTGCGACTGCGAACGGTGCACGATGATCGACAGCGCATCGACCTTGTCGCCATTGAGCAGAATATCGACTTTCACCACATCTGCCGCGCGGTATTCCTTGAACTCATAGTCCATGGACGCATAGCCGCGCGACACCGACTTGAGCTTGTCAAAGAAATCCAGCACGATCTCAGCCAGCGGCATCTCGTAGGTGAGCATCACCTGACGACCGTGGTAAGCCATGTTCATCTGCACGCCGCGCTTCTGGTTGGCCAGCGTCATCACGGCGCCCACGTAGTCTTGCGGCATGTACAAATGCACGGTGACGATGGGTTCGCGCACTTCATCGAGTCGTCCCTGGTCGGGCATCTTGGACGGGTTCTCGACCATCTTGACAACACCATCCGCCTGCACCACCTGGTACACCACGCTGGGCGCGGTGGTGATCAGGTCCTGGTCAAACTCACGCTCAAGGCGCTCCTGCACGATCTCCATGTGCAGCAGACCGAGAAAGCCGCAGCGAAAACCGAAACCCAGCGCCTGCGACACCTCGGGTTCGTAGTGCAACGATGAGTCGTTGAGCTTGAGCTTCTCCAGACTGTCGCGCAGACCTTCGTACTGGTTTGCCTCGGTCGGATAAAGACCAGCAAACACCTGCGGCTGGATTTCCTTGAAACCGGGCAGTGCCTCCGTCGCCGTGAAGGCGGCGCCGCCGGTACCGGGCTTGATCAGGGTGATGGTGTCACCCACCTTGGCGGCCTGCAGTTCGCGAATGCCGGCGATGATGTACCCCACCTCACCCGCTTCCAGCGAGTCACGCGACTCATTGGCCGGTGTGAAGACGCCGAGGTTGTCGGCGTTGTAGGTGGTGCCGGTCGCCATCATCTTGATGCGCTCGCCCTTGGCCAAGCGACCATCGACCACGCGCACCAGCATCACCACGCCCACATAAGTGTCGAACCAGCTGTCGACGATCATGGCGCGCAATGGCCCTGCGGGGTTGCCCTTGGGCGGCGGGATTCGGGCCACCACGGCTTCGAGGATCTCATCAATGCCCATGCCGGTTTTGGCCGAACACGGAATCGCATCGGTGGCATCAATGCCGATCACATCTTCAATTTCAACCTTGGCGTTATCGGGATCTGCATTCGGCAAATCCATCTTGTTGAGCACGGGCACCACCTCCACACCCAACTCCAGTGCGGTGTAGCAATTGGCCACTGTTTGCGCTTCCACACCCTGGCTCGCATCCACCACCAGCAGCGCGCCTTCGCAGGCGGAGAGCGAACGACTCACTTCATAAGAAAAGTCCACATGCCCGGGTGTGTCAATCAGATTGAGGTTGTAAATCTGGCCATCGAGCGCCTTGTATTTGAGCGCGGCCGTCTGGGCCTTGATGGTTATCCCACGCTCTTTCTCGATGTCCATCGAGTCCAGAACCTGCGCTTCCATCTCCCGATCCTGCAAGCCACCACAGCGCTGAATCAAACGATCGGCCAATGTTGATTTGCCATGATCAATGTGCGCAATGATCGAAAAATTTCTGATGTGATTCATCAACGAGGACACTTAAGTGATTGAATTAAAACGATGAGGCAAGAAAAAAGGGCGCGTCGAATTCTGACGCGCCCTAAACCAACAATCATTGGCAACTGCGAAGGTTGGAAGTTCATTGTAGGCAAAAAGCCAGGAACGTACAGCCCAAAAAACAGTCGCCATGAGTCGTTGCAGGGCAGCAACAGGAATTTTATACACAGCTTATTAACAATTTTGGTGGATCACCCTCTGGACAACTTGTGGGTGAACTGTGGACCGCCTGTGGGTCTCTCCAATTCATCCCGTATCGTGGATTTGGGCTCACTCCATATGCCTGCAATCCATGATGATCCGTCGTTATTCTAACCAAAACAGTAATTACTCGAATTTAAAGTTAGTGAATGCCAACATCAGTTGTTCAAAAAGACAGCTAAAAAATATATTTCTCCGCTGTCTTTTGCATGCGAATTCAGTCCAAAAGACCCAAAACCCGAGTTCGGGCTAGGGTCTTGAGAAGCTTGTTGACACTCAGCGTGTTGGTCGAATCACGGCATATTGCGCCCACTCGCCGCGCCGTAACAGCACGTTGACGGCTTTGTTTTTGTCGAGTTTTGACACCGCAGCCTCGAATTCCTTGACGTTGGCGATCTCGACATTGCCGACCTGCGTGATGACATCCCCCGCACGCACACCGGCACGGGCAGCCGCATCCGTGGCGCCATCGACCTTCACGCCACCCTTGATCTTGAGTTCTTTCTTGAGAGGTTCAGTCAACTCGCTGACCGCCAGTCCAAGTGCCTGACCGGCGCTTGTGGCCTTGGGCTTATCTTCCTTGTCGCCGGGTTTTTTAGTCGGCTTGTCGGCATCAATCTCCGCGATCGTGACCATCAGGTCCTTGTGGCTGCCGCGACGAAACACGGTCAAAGCACTGCGGGCACCGGGTTTGGTTCCACCCACCATGCGTGGCAGGTCGCTGGACTTTTCGACCGCCTTGCCGTCAAACTTGGTAATGATGTCGCCCGCCTCAACGCCCGCCTTCTCTGCGGGCGAGCCAGCCTCGACACTGCGCACCAGGGCACCCTGGGGTTTGCCCAGTCCGATCGACTCCGCTACATCCTTGGTGACCTGGTCAATCTGCACACCAATGCGACCACGCGACACGCGACCGGAGACCCGCAATTGCTCGCTCACGCGAATCGCTTCGTCCATCGGAATGGCGAACGAAATACCCATGGAGCCGCCCGAGCGGGAATAGATCTGGCTGTTGATGCCCACCACTTCACCGCGCATATTGATCAAGGGCCCACCCGAATTGCCGGGGTTGATGGCCACATCGGTCTGGATAAAAGGAAGGTAGTCGCCGGTGTCGCGCTGCTTGGCGCTCACAATGCCGGCCGTCACGGTATTTTCCAGACCAAACGGCGACCCGATGGCCATCACCCATTCACCCACTTTGAGCCGGCTCACATCACCGACCTTCACCGCCGACAGGCCGGTGGCGTCGATCTTGACCACCGCCACATCACTGCGCTTGTCAGCACCAATGATCTTGGCCTTGAACTCGCGCTTGT
>NZ_DHXT01000078.1:0-3952 GCF_002413825.1 Rhodoferax sp. UBA5149 | reverse complement strand
TTGGCCTTGAACTCGCGCTTGTCGGTGAGGGTCACCATCACTTCGTCAGCCCCGTCCACGACGTGGGCATTGGTCATGATGAGACCATCCGCCGAGAGAATGAAGCCCGAGCCGACGCCGTGCGGTTGCTCTTCCTCTGGCAGTTGAGGATGATTCTGAGGCGGGGCCTGGCGTGGCATATTCGGAATCGGCAGCCCGAAGCGACGGAAAAACTCCAGCATTTGCTCCTCATCGCCGCCGCCAGGGCCGGAGCGGGCGGTCACTTTTTCAAGCGTGCGGATATTCACCACCGACGGACCCACCTGCTCCACCAGATCCGTGAAGTCCGGCAGTGTGCGCACCTGGGCCACGGCGGACGTGACGGGTACCAGTGAGACTGATGCGGTCAGGACACAAGCTCCGACCAACGTATACGCGTTTAACTTCTTCCAATCGATTTGAATCATCATCGACCTTTCTTTGTAAAACAAATTGAAATAAAGGGCTTCACTTCGTCCGCTCAAGACCCTGCGCAAAGGCCACCAGGGTTTGCGGCGGCACTTCACCGACTGCCGTCAGCCACCAGTCCCCCATGCGTCGCGTGAGCGTATGGGTGGCTCCCAGGACCCGGGTGCCCGGCTGACCATGGCGCCGGGCGTCATAGGCCTCGACAAAGAGCGATACCGACGCCAGCCCGTCAGAAAAAATCCATTGCAATGTATTTTCGTGGCGAGCGTCGGCCGCGGCACCCACCGAGCGCTTGTAGCAGCTCATGGATTTGAAGCCGGGCACTGAATTCTTCAAGACCCAACCCTCGGCGGCGGCCGCAGTTTTCAGCATATCGGGCTTCTCGATCTGGTAGCCCTCGGTATTGCCCATCATCTGGGTCAGCTTGGCCATGCTGACCGGCACGTCCAGTTGCAGCTCGGAGAACGCCGCCTGCTCCAGCACACGCCCCTCCCCGTCAAGCGTCTGCAACTTGATCACCAGGCCGGTTTTTTTCTCGGTCCAGACGCGGTAACCGAAGCGCAAATTATCTTCGGGCCGAAGTTGCACCACGTCTGCGTCAAAACCGGCAACGCGCTCGCTGCCGGACGCCCGTGCACGGTAAAACTGTGCAATGGAAGAGTCGCCGGACTGCAGTAAATTCGGGAACAGCCCCAGTGACTCGCGTCTCTCCGACACCACCACGCGGCTCTCCGGCAAAAAGGTCATCACCTGATCATTGCGCCGGAACGTGGACCGGGGCGCACCGGTCAAGGACTCGACGCGTTCCATCTGCTGCTCGCCATCACAGACATGCCAAATGCGCGCGCTGGACATGGCGCCGCCCACCGAGACGACAAAAGTGCCGACATACGCCCGTTGCCGCGATGCCTCGTGCATGCGCATCAACCAGTCACTGACACTGCGGTCGGCGACTTTGCCATCCTTGGCGGCAGGCGTCACCGCAGGGGCTTTGGTTTGAGCCGCCGCCATCGAGGCGAGCGTCATGACCAGTATCCCCGCTACGCAGCCCATCAGGGCCTTGCGCCCCGCCAACAGCGCGGCGCTTACCGTTCGGGCGCCCGTTCTGCTTCGCGCCTGGCTGGCCGATGGTTCCATCCGGCTCAACGCGCTGCTCCTTCAAACGTGGCATTGCGGAGAAAACCGGCCGGCATCTGAAGCGCCGACGTGCCGCCAAACTGCTTGTGCGCCGCCAGCAGCGCATCAAGCTGCGGATCGCGAATCATGACCTGTGGCTCGCCCTCGGCAAAGGTCTGCACCGACACCTGTGCGAGCTGCGGCGCTCCGCGCTGATCGCCCCAAGCGCCCACGGTATGCCAGCCGATGACCGACACAGCGGCCAGCGACGCCAAGCCGGCCAGCAACTTCCAGCGAAAACGGCTGTCATTGGCAGCTTTGGTATCAGGTAATTTTATGCCTCCAGCCCCCGTAGTTATTGCGTTCAAAGCTATCAAATCAGTAGCATTTACGCTTGATGCGCGAGGTGCCTCCTGCCGCAACGATTGCTTCAAACGCGTCACAAAAGCGCTATCGCGGTCGCTGACCATCGCGTCGCCAGAGCGCAATACATCGCCCACCACATGATAGGCATGCCACGTCAGCCGGGCCTCTTCATCATCAGCAAGCCACTCGACCGTGCGGACGAACGCCTTCTCGCGCAATTGCCCGTCGGCCAAGGCCGATATCAGTTCACGATTTTTCACAGCTTCTTGCATCATCATTTCCAGTTTCACCAGGTCTTACCAGCGCTTGCTGGTCTGCTTTTCCAGCATCGGTTTCACTTTGGCTGATATCGCTTCCCGAGCGCGGAAAATGCGGGAGCGAACAGTGCCAATCGGGCAATTCATCGCTTCCGAAATATCTTCATAACTCATGCCTTCAATTTCGCGCAAGGTCAGTGCCTGACGCAAATCTTCCGGCAAAGCGTCCAGCGCGGCATTCACAGCAAGCGCAATTTCCTTGGCAGCCAGCATCGACTCCGGCGTTTCATCCGTTGTTGGTTCACTTCCGGCCCAAGAAGTTTCATCGCCGTCGTCATCTGATTTGAAGGCGTTCTCCGACACGGTGGGGTCGCGTTTGAGTTCCAGCAAGAATTTCTTGGCCGTATTCACCGCGATACGGTACAGCCAGGTGTAGAACTGCGCGTCGCCGCGAAACTGGTGCAGCGCCCGGTAGGCGCGAATAAACGTCTCCTGGGCGATGTCTTCCACCAGATCCACATCGCGCACCATGCGACCAATCAGCCGCTGGATCCGGCGCTGGTACTTGATGACGAGCAGCTCAAAAGCGCCCTGATCGCCCGCCACGGCCCGCTCCACCAGCATCACATCGCTGTCGGTGGCGCCGGGCACTGGCGGCACAGGGGGCTGCGTTGAGTCGTCCGTCATGACGTCACCGGCGTACCTGTAGCGCATCAACGCCGGCATCCTGCGCTTGACCACTACCGCCGCGAGAAAAGACGGCCCGCCGCAACGCATTCCACAGCACGACGTCAGCTGCTCGCTCCGGCCAAAGCCATAGCCGCGCGCCAGCATCCATGCGCAGGCTCAACACCAGCCAAAACTGCAAATCAAGATGAACCGTCACCCGCCCGCAGACCGACGCATCAAGCCCGGTCCAGCGCCAGACTTGCCCGTCCCAGTGCAAGATTCCCCGCGGGGAGCGGCGCCAGGTCTGGGCCGCGATGGCGCAGGTGCCCAGCAGGGTCAGGGCGAACAGCCATTGACGCCACCCGGCCAGATCCGTTGCCTGCTGCCAAAACCCTCCGGTCAACACGCCACCCAGGCCCGTCAACCCCACCAGCCAGCCCTGAAAACGCGAACGCCCCACCGGATAACTGACCGCTGGGGCGCTGTGCATGCTGGAATCAAAGCGGGTGGATGCTTGAATCCGTGCCAGAGAAAAGTTAGGGTGCACGCTTGAAAACAAGCGAACCGTTGGTGCCACCAAACCCGAAATTGTTCTTCAAGGCCACCTCAATTTTCATGTCACGTGCGGTATTGGCGCAGTAGTCGAGATCACACTCGGGATCCTGGTTGAAAATATTGATGGTGGGCGGGCTCTTCTGGTGATACAGCGCCAGCACGGTAAAGATCGACTCGATGCCGCCAGCGCCACCCAGCAAGTGCCCGGTCATGGACTTGGTGGAATTGACCACCGTCTTCTTCGCATGATCGCCCAAGGCCGCCTTGATGGCATTGGTTTCATTCAAGTCCCCCAGCGGCGTGGAAGTGCCATGGGCGTTCAGGTAATCAATTTGATCGGCGTTCACGCCCGCGTTGCGCATGGCGCTCAGCATGGCGCGGCGCGGGCCATCCATATTGGGGGCGGTCATGTGGCCGGCATCGGCGCTCATGCCAAAACCTGCCAGCTCGGCGTAAATCTTGGCGCCGCGTGCCTTGGCGTGTTCGTACTCTTCAAGCACCATCACACCCGCACCTTCACCCAACACAAAGCCATCGCGGTC
>NZ_DHXT01000201.1 GCF_002413825.1 Rhodoferax sp. UBA5149 | reverse complement strand
GCGCCAGGCCTGACGGTCCGGGTGTGTGATGGCCTGAGCTGTGAGCTGGCGGGATCTAAAGACCTGTTGGCACGCTTGCCCGACTTGCTGGGCTCGGCCGATGTGCGGGTGATACCTGTACCCTGTCTGGGGCGCTGCGAGCAGGCGCCGGTGGCGGTCGTGCACCAGTGCCCGGTGCCGCTGGCCACCACGAATGCCGTTGTTTCAATGGCTAATTCGGCTGCAGCCCAACACCCATCAGCGCAAGGAGCTACTAATTTTGTAGCATCTTTGCATGCGGAAGAAAGTATTTCTCCGCTCCCGCAAGCGATTCAAGTCTCGCCCGATTACGCTGGCTATGACACCTACCGTGCCCATGGCGGCTATGCGCTGGCCGCCGCGTTGGCGAACGGTGAAGTGGATGCCGAGCGCATCATCAAGACGATGGAAGACTCCGGCCTGCGGGGTCTGGGTGGCGCGGGTTTTCCGGCCGGTCGCAAATGGCGCATCGTGCGCGAGCAGCCCGCCCCCCGGCTAATGGCCGTGAACATCGACGAAGGCGAACCCGGCACGTTCAAAGACCGCACCTACCTGGAGCGCGATCCGCATCGTTTTCTGGAGGGCTTGCTGATTGCCGCGCAGGTGGTCGGCATTGACGCCTGTTATGTGTACCTGCGGGACGAATACCACGGCTGCCGCGCCATTCTGGAGACCGAGTTGGCAAAATTGCAGGCCAACCCGCCTTATCCGCCCCATATCGCCTTGCCTACCATTGAGCTGCGGCGGGGCGCCGGGGCCTACATCTGTGGCGAAGAGTCCGCCATGATCGAGAGCATTGAGGGCAAGCGGGGTGAGCCGCGTATGCGCCCGCCTTACATTGCGCAAGTGGGTTTGTTTGGGCGCCCCACGCTGGAACATAATTTTGAAACCCTGTACTGGGTGCGTGACATTGTGGAGAAGGGCGCAGACTGGTTCAGCAGCTTTGGCCGTCATGGCCGCAAAGGGCTGCGCAGTTTCAGCGTCAGCGGCCGGGTCAAGTACCCCGGCGTCAAGCTGGCACCGGCGGGCATTACCTTGCAAGAGTTGATTGACGAGTATTGCGACGGCATGCTGGACGACCACACGCTGTATGCCTATTTGCCGGGTGGCGCGTCGGGCGGCATCTTGCCGGCCAGCCTGAACAACATTCCACTGGACTTTGACACCCTGCAACCGTATGGCTGCTTCATTGGCTCAGCGGCGATCATTGTTCTCAGTCAACATGACCGGGCGCGCGATGCAGCGCTGAACATGATGCGATTTTTTTCGCATGAGAGTTGCGGCCAGTGCACGCCGTGTCGCGTGGGCACCGCGAAAGCCGTGAAGCTGATGGAGGCCGAAAAGTGGGACAACGCCACGCTGGAAGACCTGAACTTGGTCATGACCGATGCGTCCATTTGTGGCCTCGGGCAGGCCGCACCCAACCCGGTGCGCAGTATTCAAAAGTACTTCCCCCAGGAGATCGTTTAGATGAACGCGCCTGCCAAATTGGCCGAAGTCACGCCGCAAACCGTCGAGTTCAAGCTGGACAACCAAACTATCCATGCTTTTGAGGGTGAAACCATCCTCAAGGCCGCCAAGCGCCATGGCGTCGATATTCCCCATCTTTGCTACAAGGAAGGCTACCGAGCCGATGGCAATTGCCGCGCCTGTGTCGTCGAGATCAAGGGCGAGCGCACATTGGCCCCCAGCTGCTGTCGCAGTGCCACTGCGGGCATGGAAGTGCAGGCAAAGAGCGAACGCGCGGTCAAGAGCCAGAAGATGGTGCTGGAGATGCTGCTGTCCGACATGCCGGATACCGGCTACAAATGGAATGAACAGGACGAGTCGCAGCAGCACGGTGAACTCAGCGACTGGGCAGCACGCATGGATGTTTCTGTGCGCCCTGAACTCAAGACCTTGCGCCGCAAGCAACCCAAGGCCGATATTTCGCACCCGGCCATGGCCGTCAACCTCGATGCCTGCATCCAGTGCAAGCGCTGCGTGCGCGCCTGCCGGGAAGAGCAGGTGAACGACGTCATTGGCTACGCCCTGCGCGGCTCGCACAGCGAGATCGTATTTGACCTGAACGACCCCATGCGTGACAGCACCTGCGTGGCCTGCGGCGAATGTGTGCAGGCCTGCCCCACGGGTGCGCTGATGCCAAAAACGCAAATCGGCTCGCAGGTGGTGGATAAAAAAGTGGACTCGGTCTGCCCCTTCTGTGGTGTGGGCTGTCTATTGACCTACAACGTCAAGGACAACAAAATTGTGAGTGTGGACGGGCGCGATGGCCCCGCCAACCACAACCGACTGTGCGTGAAAGGGCGCTTCGGTTTTGACTACGCGCACAGTCCGCAGCGTTTGACCGTACCGCTGATTCGCAAGGCTGGCGTGCCCAAAGACCCTGCCGCCTTGCAGGATCTCAACCGTGATACGGCAGATTGGTCTTCCGTGTTTCGGGAGGCAAGCTGGGAAGAAGCACTGGCGCTGACCTCGGGCGCGCTCAAAGGCCTGCGCGATACCCATGGCAAGAAGTCGCTGGCGGGCTTTGGTTCCGCCAAGGGCAGCAACGAAGAAGCCTATTTGTTCCAGAAGCTGGTGCGCACCGGTTTCGGCTCCAACAACGTGGACCACTGCACCCGCCTGTGCCATGCCTCCAGCGTCGCGGCGCTCCTGGAGGGGGTGGGCTCGGGGGCGGTGAGCAACCAGGTCAACGATGTGGCAAACGCGGACCTGATTTTTGTCATCGGCTCCAACCCTACGTCCAATCATCCGGTGGCGGCCACCTGGATGAAAAATGCCGTCAAAAAAGGCGCCAAGATTGTGCTGGCTGACCCGCGCGTGACCGACATCGGCAAACACGCCTGGCGCACGCTGCAGTTCAAGGCCGACACCGATGTGGCCATGCTCAATGCGCTGATCCACACCGTCATTGAAGAGGGCTTGGCCGATGAAGAGTTCATCCGCACCCGTGCCAGTAACTTCGAGGCCCTGAGAGAAAACGTCAAGGGTTACAGCCCCGAGACCATGTCGCCGATCTGCGGCATTCCGGCGCAGACCCTGCGTGACGTGGCGCGCGAGTTTGCCAAGGCCAAAGGCGCCATGATTCTGTGGGGCATGGGCGTGAGCCAGCATGTGCACGGCACCGACAATGTCCGCTGCCTGATTGCACTGGCTACAGTCACAGGCCAGATCGGAAAACCCGGCTCCGGCCTGCATCCGCTGCGCGGGCAAAACAACGTGCAGGGCGCCAGTGACGCCGGTTTGATTCCCATGATGTACCCCAACTACCAGCGTGTGACCGACAAAGCCGCACACGCCTGGTTCGAGAATTTTTGGGACACGAAACTCGACGACCAGCCCGGCTACACCGTCGTGGAAATCATGCACAAGGCCCTGGCGCCGGACACCGATCCGCACAAGGTGCGCGGCATGTACATCATGGGCGAGAACCCGGC
>NZ_DHXT01000024.1:1236-3777 GCF_002413825.1 Rhodoferax sp. UBA5149 | reverse complement strand
TGGCGCATGCCCATCTCGTCGATATAACGCATATCGAACACTTCAATGCCGATGTCATGAACCAGGCGTTTCTCGCCCTCGTCGACGCTGCGAATACCGATCTGGCGGATTTCCTTGGGTTTGAGCGCTGGCACCTGGCCACCCATTTTGATCAGCTCTTGCGGGCCATAGCCGCACAGGCAGGCCACCGGCATGCCATGGATATTGCCACTCGGCGTGAGCGTGGCGGTATTGAAGTCGGCGTGCGCGTCAAACCACAAGACGCGCAACTTCTTGCCCTGCTCGCGGCAATGGCGCGCCACCGCGCTGATGGAGCCGATGCCCAGGCAATGGTCGCCGCCAAGCATGATGGGCAGCCGCCCGGCCCGGAGTTCAGCGTACATGGCGTCATGCAGCAACTGGTTCCACTGCACCACTTCAGGCAGGTGGCGAAATCCGTTGACCGCCTCTAGCCAGGGATTGGCCGGGCCCGCCAGATTGCCGCAGTCTTTGACGTCGAGACCAAACTGGGCAATCGCCTGTGCCAAGCCGGCGACGCGCAAGGCCTCAGGCCCCATGCGCGAGCCCATGCTGCCCGCGCCAATATCGGTGGGGACACCGATCAGGCTGACGCCGCGGGGGACGGGGCTGGCAGGGATGTCCGGGTTCATGCCGCCAAGGCCCGCTTTTTGATATTGGCGCCAGACACCGCGCCGGCCCGCGCCGCACGTGGACTGGCAGACGCTGGTGAGTCCAGCGCAGGCCGGATCAGGCTG
Source organism: Rhodoferax sp. UBA5149 (assembly GCF_002413825.1). Classification (GTDB taxonomy): domain Bacteria; phylum Pseudomonadota; class Gammaproteobacteria; order Burkholderiales; family Burkholderiaceae_C; genus Rhodoferax. Next base: position 3,022 of record NZ_DHXT01000024.1, on the reverse strand, counting down.
AACAGGTCTTTCGGATCAGCCAGCTCGGGAATCAGTGACACCCATTGACCAATCCCCAGTTGACTTGCGGCGTCACGCAGAAAACGCAATGCCGAATAGTCTTCCAGCGCAAAGCCGACCGAGTCAAACACGGTGACTTGGGCGTCGGAGGTGCGGCCTGGCGCCTGGGCGCGCAGCACCTGCCAGAGTTCGGTGACGGCAAAATCCGCGGGCAGCTGCTGCAGATCGCCCTCAATGCGGGTTTGCGGCTCGTACTGCACAAATACCGTGGCCCCGCGCAACACATCTGCGTGCAGCTCGGTCTTGCCGGGGCAATCGCCGCCCACACCGTTGATGTGCATGCCGGGCTCGATCAGATCCGGCGTGAGGATGGCGGCGTTGGTTTTATCAGCGGTCACGGTCGTGACTATATCGGCTCCGCGCACGGCCTCGGCAATACTGCCGCAGACGATCAGGCGCAGCGCGGTGTGCTGGAGGTTGCCTATCAGCTTCCGGGTGGCGGCGCGGTCGATATCAAACAAGCGGATTTCCTCGATGCCCAGCAGGTGATGAAAAGCCAGCGCCTGGAACTCGCTTTGCGCGCCGTTGCCGATCAGCGCCATGCTTTTGCTATGGGGTCGGGCCAGCGCGCGGGCAGCCACGGCCGACATGGCGGCGGTGCGCAAGGCGGTGGTCAGAGTCAGCTCGCTGAGCAACTCGGGGAAGCCGGTATCGACGTCGGCCAACACACCAAACGCCATGACGGTGGGCAAACCGGCGAAGGTGTTCTTGGGATGGCCGTTGACGTATTTGAAGGCGTAGGTCTTGGCGTCCGCAATCGGCATGAGTTCGATCACGCCGCCCGCGGAGTGACTGGCGACGCGGGCGCATTTGTCAAAGTCTTGCCAACGCAGGTAATCTTCATGAATGTAATCAGCCATGCGGCTCAAGGTCGCCGCGGCGCCGATTTTGTTGACGATAGCGGCGACATCCTGAACCGTAAGGTAGTGGGTTTGGACAAGTGAGGGACGTTTCATAATTCGCTCGAATACTTGAAGAGTAGTGTCCCCAGATCACATGACAATGTAAATCGACAACATTGCTTGCTTTTTGATAAATTTCTATCACTTCGACAACAAATATTGACATAGTGACAACATGGATGCTGTTGATCAACAATTACTTTCACTTTTGCGCAAAGACGCCCGCACCAGCGTGGCCACGCTGGCGAACAAGCTTGGCGTGTCACGCGGTACGGTGACCAACCGGGTAACCAAGCTGGAAGACGCCGGCATCATCGTCGGCTACACCGTCAAGCTGCGGCCTGACGCGCAGCCCTCCGAAATCAGCGCCTGGATGAGCGTGGCGGTGGAAGGCAATGAGGGCCGTTCGGTCATCGCCAGCCTGCTGGGCGAGCGCGGTGTAGCTTCCCTGCACGACACCAACGGGCGCTGGGATTTGCTGGCTGAGCTGCGCGCGGCCAATCTGGCGGAGCTGTCGCAAGTGCTGGAGCGCATTCGGCTGATTCGCGGCATCAGCAGCAGCGAGACCAGTATTCATCTGCAGACCTATCGCCTGTCATGAGTACCGCCCTGCCGGAGCTCGACCGCATCGACCTCAAAATTCTCGCCTGCCTGCAGGACGACGGCCGCATCTCCAACCTCAAGCTGGCGGAAAACGTCGCCTTGTCGCCTTGTCACCCTGTCGCCGACCGCGGTGCTGGCGCGGGTGCAGCGGCTGACCAAAGACGGCTACATCCTGGGCTATGAGGCGCGCCTGAACCCGCACAAACTGGGGGTCGGCCTGA
>NZ_DHXT01000024.1:0-992 GCF_002413825.1 Rhodoferax sp. UBA5149 | reverse complement strand
GCTGGCGGCTTTGACTATCTGCTCAAAACCCGCATGGCCGACATGACGGCCTACCGCGAATTTGCCGGCACCGTGCTCTGGCAACTGCCCGGCGTGCGCGAAACACGCACCTACGCGGTGATGGAAGAAGTGAAAACTCGACCCACCTGCCGCTGCGTTAATTCCCCGCACATGACGCCGCCCAGGTGTGTTCCCAAAGCCATGTTCTTTGGCGACAATCGGCACTTACTTTGATGGGAGCCCTTATGAACAAGTTACACCATGTCCTGCTCACCGCCGTCTTGGCCAGCGGCGCCATGGGCGCGGCGGCGCAAACCCTGAAACCCGGCCTGTGGGAAATCAACAACAAGATGAGCAGCAGCTCGGGGGAAATGGAAAAGACCATGGCCGAGGCACAAAAGCAGATCGCCAGCATGCCGCCCGATCAGCGCAAGATGGTGGCGGACATGATGGCCAAGCAAGGCGTTGGCATGGGGGCGGGCGGCGCCGTGATGGCCAAGGTCTGCATGACCCGCGAGATGGTGGAACACAATGAAGTGGCCACGCAGCAAGGGGACTGCCGACAAACCAGCTCGCCGCGCACGGGCAACACCCAGAAGTTCTCGTTTGTCTGCACCCGGCCGCCGTCCCGCGGCGAAGGCCAGGTCACTTTTGTCAGCCCGGAGGCTTACACCCTGAAAATGATGTTCAACAGCACGGCCACCGGCAAACCGGAGAAGATGAAGATGGACGCCACGGGCAAATTCCTGTCGTCTGACTGCGGCACCGTCAAGCCGCTCGCCCTGCCGAAAAAGTAAAACGTCGGGTTCAGGCGGGCTTGGCACGCGCGCCAAAAATGGCGCTGCCCACGCGCACCAGGGTGCTGCCGGCCTGGATCGCCGCCTCCAGATCGGCGCTCATGCCCATCGACAGGGTGTCGAGTGCCAGGCCGGCTCCATTTAACTCATCAAATACGGTCTTGACCCTCGTAAACAGGGCGCAAGCAGCTACAA
>NZ_DHXT01000109.1:687-3220 GCF_002413825.1 Rhodoferax sp. UBA5149 | reverse complement strand
TGGCTGGTGCTGGGCGAGCCGCCGGATGAAGCCGAAGAGCGCGCCGGTATGGCCTTCGCCGAGCAGGCCGGTCAATTGCTGGACAACATGCTGAAGGCGGTGGGTGTCAGCCGACACGGCGCGGCGGGCCTGCCGACAGCTAGCGCGGCGGCCACCGCCGCTACATCGGCGTATGTCAGCAACGTCGTCAAGTGCCGCCCGGCGCTGGTGCGCAACCCCGATGCGCAGGAACTCGCCACCTGTGAAAACTACCTGCGCCGCGAGGTGGCGCTAGTGCAGCCCAAGGTCATTCTGGCGATGGGGCGCTTTGCCGCGCAAAGCCTGCTGCAAGCCAGCCTACCCGAAGTGGCCGGCACGCCGCTGGGCAAGCTGCGCGGGCAAATTTACCGCTACCAGGGCATTCCGGTGGTGGTGACTTACCACCCGAGCTACCTGCTGCGAAGCCAGCAGGACAAGGCCCGCGCCTGGGCTGATTTGTGCCTGGCGCTGGAGGTGATGCGCCGTGCGTGATATGGCCCCCACGCTCGGCACTTCGTATCCTCCCTGCCCCCCAAAGGGGCTGATCCGTCTTGGGGCGGCCCGGCGCCGGATCATGGCTAACGCTTATCCTGCGATACACTGCGCGCCACATTGAGGAGTCCAGCAGCATGCCATCGAAAGCCCTGCGCGTTATTGCGCTCATCCTGATCGTCCTGGTCCTGCTTGCCGTCGGCTGGTTCTGGCTGACGTTGCACTGGAACTACTCGGAAGGCGAGCGCGCCGGCTATGTGCAAAAATTTTCCAGAAAAGGCTGGCTGTGCAAGTCGTGGGAAGGCGAAATTGCCATGGTGACGATGCCGGGCGCTATCCCCGAGAAATTCGACTTCACGGTGCTTGACGACAGCGTGGCCCAAAGAATCAATCTGTTCGCCGGCAAACGGGTGGTTCTCAGTTACCGCCAGCACAAATTCATTCCCACTTCCTGCTTCGGAGAAACCGAATACTTCATCGAGGGCGTCAGGGAAATGGTGGATACGCAGCCGGGTCCACTGGCACCCAGCGCGGCGCAAGGCCAGCTGAAGGAACCGCGCTGAAGCGCCGAGGTGCCGAGTGGAATTGGCGACCGCCCGGCTGTTCCTCGCGCTTCTGCCCGGTGAGGATGTCCGGGCCGCGTTAGCCACGCACAGCGACGCCTGGCAGTGGAACACCGGCGCGGCAGCTTATGCGCCGCCCGACTGGCATATCACACTGCATTTCATCGGCCCCGTGGCGCGCCAGCGCCTGGATGAATTGCGCGCCGGGCTGGCCGTGCCGATGACGCCGTTCGAGCTGCGCCTGGGTTGGCCCGCGCTTTGGCCCCATGGTCTGGCGGTGTTGCTGCCCGAGGCCGTGCCCGCGGGCCTGCAACAGCTGCATGACCGCCTGGGGCAAGCCCTGCAGCGCCTGGGCCTGAAAACCGATGCGCGCCCCTATCGCCCCCACTTCACGCTGGCCCGCCATGCCGCGCTGGCGCAGCGCCCTGAGTCGCCCCCTTTATTTGACTGGCATGTCGAAGGCTATGTCCTGATGGAGTCCACCGGTGACGCCGGGCAGCGCTACCGTGTGCTGCAACACTACGGCTCCGTTGCCTGAGCTGGCGCACCCCGCCCCCAGGCACTGGGGCAAAATCCAACCATGACCAAGCCCGCCGACACCCCGCCCGCCATCGCGCTGTACGACGAACCGGGCCACCTGATTCGCCGCGCCCAGCAGATTGCGGTGTCCAAGTTTCACGAAGTCCATGGCCGCCATGTGACGCCGATCCAGTACGCCATTCTGCGCACGCTGCATGAAACGCCGGGCATCGACCAGGTGACGCTGGCGCAGATGATTGCGCTGGACACCTCGAGCACGGCCGATATCGCGGCCCGCCTGGACGCCAAGGGCTGGATCCTGCGCGAGGTGCTGCCACGGCGCCAGCGCCGCCTGTCGCTGACACCGGCCGGCGAGGAGGTGCTGCTTGAACTGCGGCCCGGCGCGGACGTGATGGTCCAAGGCATGATGAGCAGCCTGGAGCCGGTCGAGCAAAAGGAGTTCATGCGCCTGCTGCGCAAGTTCGTGCATTTGAACGACCGCCAGACCCAACCGGTCGAGCGCAAAACCAAAGTCAAAACTTAAAAACAAGGGTTAAAACCTATGTTTTGGGCTTTCGCCGCGAATAGTCATTCCGTATAATGAATTACATTCAGTATACGGAATATTGAATCGAAGCCAATAATTCCCTGCAGGGTCTGCCGCAGGATTTTTTAACTGAACGAGGAGTCACCATGTTCCCGAAAAACACGTGGTACGTCGCCTGCACCCCCAACGAAATTGACGAAAAGCCGCTGGGTCGCAAGGTCTGTGGCGAGCGCATTGCCTTCTACCGCGGGCAAGACAACCGGGTCGCCGCTGTCGAAGACTTCTGCCCGCACCGTGGCGCGCCGCTGTCGCTCGGTTACGTGTCTGAAGGCAAGCTGGTCTGCGGTTACCACGGCCTGGAGATGGGCTGCGACGGCAAGACGATTGCCATGCC
>NZ_DHXT01000109.1:0-368 GCF_002413825.1 Rhodoferax sp. UBA5149 | reverse complement strand
CTGGCCGATGCCGCCAAGATCCCGCACCTGGAGTGGTACGACAACCCCGAGTGGGCCTATGGCGGCGGCCTGTTCCACATCCACTGCGACTACCGCCTGATGATCGACAACCTGATGGACCTGACGCACGAGACCTATGTGCACGCCAGCAGCATCGGCCAGAAGGAAATCGACGAAACCCCGAGCAAGACCACGGTCGAGGGTGACATGGTGGTCACCAGCCGTTTCATGGACAACATCATGCCGCCGCCGTTCTGGCAACTGGCGCTGCGCGGCAACAACCTGGCCGATGACGTGGCGGTCGACCGTTGGCAGATCTGCCGCTTCACGCCGCCGGGCAATGTGATGATCGAAGTCGGTGTCGCGCA
>NZ_DHXT01000056.1 GCF_002413825.1 Rhodoferax sp. UBA5149 | reverse complement strand
TTGGCGCCGGCGGCCACGATCGAGCCATAGGCCGGGTATTGCGAGCCGTGACGGCGAAATTCGTGCAGCAGTTCAGCGTCCAGGTGGTATTCACGCACGGCCTGGCCGTCGCGCAGCATGCGGGCACTCAACTGCATGGCGCGGATGTGGCCGCCGGCACTGATCTGCGCGGCACGGCGCATGGTGGCTTGCTCCTGCACGTCCTTGATCAGCCGCAGTTCGTCCAGCGGGCCGCACAGGTCGCGCTGCTGTTCGGGGCAAAGCGTGCCATAGCGCACGCGGGCGCGCACGCTGCCGAGCCAGCCGTCAACACGTGTCTCCAGCCCCTTGTGGGTGGCAAACGGGTACCACACGGCATCGCGGCCGTCCAGCAGGCCGGGCAGGTGGGCATCCAGTTCTGCTACAGAAAAAGCAGCATTCACCCCAAGTTCGGCGGGGGCTGCAGCCGGCCCGAGTCGGAAACCATCCCAGATTTCCCGCTCCATGTCCTTGGGGCTGCAAAACAAGGTGCTCTGGCCATCCCCCGTGATCACCAGCCAGGCCCGGGGCTCGGTAAACCCGGTCAGGTAATAAAAGTAGCTGTCATGCCGGTATAAAAAATCGGCATCGCGGTTGCGTTGCTGCTCGGGCGCCGTGGGGATGATGGCGACGCCTTTGGCCCCGATCAGGGCGGCCAGTCGGGCGCGGCGCTGGGCGTAAATGGCATAGGGGGCAGTGCTGGCAGAGGGGTTCATGGCGTGGCTCCGGTTATTGATTCAGTGACTGCAGCCGCTCGGGCGTGCCCACGTCGGTCCAGGCCCCGCTGTACAGCTCAGCGCTGATCCGGCCATTGTCCATGGCGGCGCGCAACAGCGGCGCCAGAGGGGCTTTGAGGCCTTGCGGGTTGCCAGCGGGAATGTCGCAATACGGCGCGGCAAACAGCTGGCGCCGGTACAGGCCGATGGTGGAGTAGGTGTAGCGCGTTTGGCGGTCGTCCGGCGCCAGGTTCAGCGCCAGGCCGACGGCAGCGTCGTCGCCGGGCTTGACCGACAGGCCGAAGTCGCCCCGGCGGTTGTGCGAGGGGTTGGGCACCAGCCAGAGGTGGGCCAGTTGGCCGCTGGCGATAAAACGATCCACGGCGTCCTGGCTGAACACAAAGTCGGGCGCAAACACGTCCCCGGCCAGCACCCAGAACACATCGCCCAAAGTCGGCAGGGCGCGCACAATGCCGCCCGCGGTTTCCAGTGCGCCGCCAAAGTCCTGTCCTTCATGCGAGTAGGTAATCTCTGTTTGCTCTGTATTTGATAGCTGATGGCGCTCATTCGACGGGGGTTGCAGGGCAAAATGACTTCCAAAGGTGTGGGAGATCTGCTCCCCCAGCCAGGCCGTGTTCACCACCACGCTGGTAAACCCGCCGCGCGCCAGTGCTTCCAGCGGCCACTGCATCAGCGGCTTGCCGCGCACCTGCAGCAAGGGTTTGGGGGTGCTGTCCGTCAGGGGCCGCATGCGCTCGCCGCGCCCGGCGGCCAGAACCATGGCCTTGATCGCAGGCGCTGTCCGCATCGACGTTGGTGTTGGCTTCATGCGGCAATCGCGCCGCGCGTCAGGCTGTGTCGTTCCACGTGGGTCGCATCGAAAAGGTCCGCCAGTGCCGCCATCAGCGCGTGTGCCCGGTCGGAGTGGTCGCCGCCAAAATTGCACACGTACACATCCAGTGTCACGGCGTGCTGCTCGGGCCAGGTATGTACGCACAGATGCGACTCGGCCAGCAACACGGTGGCCGTGATGCCGCCGGCGCCTTGTGCCGTGGCGGGGAAGGCATGAAACACGTGCGCCACGGCTTGCAGGCCGGCTGCCGTGGCCGCCCGCACACAATGCTGGCCCACAAGCGCCGCATCGGTCAGCCATTGGGGGGCGCAGCGGCAGTGGTGAAGATCGGCGGTCAGGTGCAGGCCTTGCATGGATGTTCTTTCTAGCGCACGCCGATCGACACTTTGCCAAAAATGGCTTGTGCTTCGCGCGGCGGACAGCGCCAGTACACCGGGTTGGCCTGCACTTCTGCGCCCAATGCGGCGGCGGCCTGCCAGCCCCAGCGCGGCTGGTACAAAAATCCGCGAGCCAGGGCCACCAGGTCGGCATCGCCGTCTTGCAAAATGGCTTCGGCCTGCCGGGGCTCGGTGATCAGACCCACGGCGGCGGTGATCATGCCGCTGGCCTGGCGGATCTGCCGCGCAAACGGCACCTGGTAGCCGGCCCCCAAGGCGATCTTTTGCAGGGGCGACACGCCGCCCGAAGAGACGTGGATGAAATCGCAGCCCAGGGCTTTGAGCCGCTTGGCAAACTCGGCGCTCTGGTCGGCATCCCAGCCCCCTTCGACCCAGTCGGACGCCGAAATGCGCAAGCCCAGCACGCCGCCAAACGCCTGGCGCACGGCGGCAAACACCTCCAGCGGATAACGAATGCGGTTCTCGAAACTGCCGCCATAGGCATCCAGGCGCTTGTTGGCCAGCGGCGACAAAAATTCGTGCAGCAAATAGCCGTGGGCACTGTGGATCTCGATGGCGTCAATGCCGATGCGGTCGGCCCGCTGCGCGGCGGCGACAAAGGCATCACGCACCCGGGCCATGTCGTCCGCGGTCATGGCGGTGGGTGGCGGCTCGGTGGGCAAATGGGGCTCGGCCGATGGCCCAAAGGTTTCCCAGCCGCCCTGTTCTTTGGACAGCAACTGTGCGCCCTGCCACGGCAGCGCGCTGGAGGCCGCCCCGCGTGCGCCAACTGGATGCACACGGCGGTGTGGGGGGCGAGCTGGCGGGCACGCTGCAAGGTGTCGGCCAGGGCACGCTCCGTGCGCTCGTCCCACAGACCCAGACAGGCCGGGGTGATGCGGCCTTCCGGGACCACGGCCGTGGCCTCAATGGTCAACAGCGCCGCGCCGCCGTTGAGCAGGTTGCCCCAGTGCATCAGGTGCCAGTCGGTGGCTTCGCCGTTGATGGCTGAGTATTGGCACATGGGCGCAATGACAATACGGTTGGGCAATGTCAGGCCACCACGGGGCGAGGGCAGGGTCAGGGGGGAGAAAAGCAGGCTCATGGCCTTAGCTTATCTCACGCCGGTAAAATACCGGGTTTCCCCCTACCCCCCAAGAACTTTCCCGGAGTTGGCACAGATGTCTGATACAGAACAAACAGAGCAAGTCGTAGCGCAAGCAAGCAAGGCCAACCACACCGACATGGCGAATGCGATTCGCGCCCTGGCGATGGACGCCGTGCAGGCTGCCAACTCGGGCCACCCCGGCGCGCCCATGGGCATGGCCGACATGGCCGTCGCCTTGTGGGGCTCACACCTCAAGCACAACCCCGCCAACCCGCACTGGTTTGATCGCGACCGTTTCGTGCTCTCCAACGGTCATGCCTCCATGCTGCTGTACGCGGTGTTGCATTTGACCGGCTACAAACTGCCCATCGCCGAGCTGAAGAAATTCCGCCAGTTGCACAGCAAAACGCCGGGCCACCCCGAAGTGGACGTGACCCCCGGCGTGGAAACCACCACCGGCCCGCTCGGCCAGGGCATCACCAACGCGGTGGGCATGGCGCTGGCAGAAAAACTGCTGGCCAAAGAGTTCAACCGCGAAGGCCATGAGGTCGTCAGCCACAACACGTTCACCTTCATGGGCGACGGCTGCCTGATGGAAGGCATCAGCCACGAAGCGGCCGCCCTGGCCGGCGCCTGGAAGCTGAACAAGCTGATTGCCCTGTACGACGACAACGGCATCTCGATTGACGGCCCGGTGGCGCCCTGGTTCATCGACAACACCGCGCTGCGTTTTGTGGCCTACGGCTGGAACGTGCTGGGACCGATCGACGGCCACGACGCCGAGCTGGTGGCCAAGACCATCGCAGAAGCCAAGACGTCGGCCGACAAGCCCACGCTGATCATCTGCAAGACCGCCATCGGCCAGGGTAGCCCGAATCGCGCCAACACCGCCAAGGCGCATGGCGAGCCACTGGGTGCTGAAGAAATCAAACTCACCCGCGAAGCGCTGGGCTGGCCCTATGCCCCTTTTGCCATTCCCAAAGACGTGGTCGCTGCGTGGGATGCCAAGGCCGCCGGCGCCGTCGCCGAGAAAGCCTGGAACGACAAGCTGGCCGCCTACAAAGCCGCCTTCCCCGAGCTGGCCAAAGAGCTGGTGCGCCGCATGAAGGGCGAGCTGCCCAGGAACTTCAACCAGGTCGCCGTCGACACCGCGGTCGCCGCCCATACCAAGGCCGAAACCGTGGCCTCGCGCAAGGCCTCGCAACTGGCCCTGGAATCATTCACCGCTGCCCTGCCGGAAATGCTGGGCGGCTCGGCCGACCTGACCGGCTCCAACCTGACCAACACCAAGAGCACCCCCAACCTGCGCTTTGACTTCACGGGCAACAGCAACGGCGGGCGCCACATCAACTATGGTGTGCGCGAGTTCGGCATGGCCGCCATCATGAACGGCATTGCGTTGCACGGCGGCTTCATCCCGTACGGCGGCACCTTTTTGACCTTCAGCGACTACAGCCGCAACGCCATCCGCATGGCCGCCCTGATGAAGCTGCGCGTGGTGCATGTGTTCACCCACGACAGCATTGGTCTGGGCGAAGACGGCCCGACGCACCAGTCGATCGAGCACGCCGCGTCCTTGCGCCTGATCCCGAACCTGGACGTCTGGCGTCCCGGTGACACGGCCGAGACCGCCGTTGCCTGGGCCGTGGCCCTGCAGAACAAAACCAAGCCGACCGCCCTGCTGCTGAGCCGCCAGAACATCAACTACGCCCCCAAGGCCACGCTGGGCGACATCAGCAAGGGCGCCTACGTGCTGGCCGAACCGTCCGAGGTGGGCCTGCGGAAAAAAACCCAGGCCGTCATCATCGCCACCGGCTCCGAAGTGCAACTGGCACTGAAAGCGCAAGAGCTGCTGGCGACGCGCAAGATCGCCGTGCGCGTCGTCTCGATGCCGAGCAACACCACGTTTGACAAGCAAAGCGCTGACTACAAGAGCAGCGTGCTGCCCGCCGGCGTGCCACGCATCGCGGTGGAAATGGGCGTGACCGACGGCTGGTGGAAATACGGCTGCGTCGCCGTGGTCGGTATCGACACCTTTGGCGAATCGGCGCCGGCGCCGGTGCTGTTCAAGCTCTTCGGTTTCACGCCGGAGAATGTGGCGGACACCGTGGAAAAGGTTTTACGCAAGTAATCAGCCCAAATTCGGGCAACGCAGGTTTCAACTGTTAACCATTGGAGAATAAGCAAATGACGATCAAGATTGGTATCAACGGCTTCGGCCGTATCG
>NZ_DHXT01000210.1:5048-6384 GCF_002413825.1 Rhodoferax sp. UBA5149 | reverse complement strand
TTTTGTTCCAGCTCTTGAATGGCGGTATCGGTGCGATCAATGACGTAACTCAATTGTTGCGAGCGACCTTCGCCATGATCGCCATACAGGTCAAGATAGCGTTTGATTTCTGACAGCGGTGACCCGATGTCTTTGGCCCGAAGAATCAGGGCCAGCCGGGCCCGGTCACGCCGTGTGTAGACGCGGGCGCCATTGACGCGCCGGGGCGCAAGCAGGCCCTTGTCTTCATAAAAGCGCAGGGCGCGCAAGGTGATGCCGAATTCCTTGCACAACTCGGTAATGCCGAAGAGATCGGAGGTTCCCTCGTCGCGATGGGAGTCGACAAAAGCTTGCGCGTCGGTCGGGGTAGGCACACTGGCTGCGCTGACCGGCTTGCTGCGCGCTCGCGGCGTCTTGGCGGGGGAAGAATTTGACGCCACGTTTTGTACCCGGACCGTGAAAATCAGATGACGCGCTGCAGACGCATGGCGACGCTCATGTCACCGGTCACCTTGAGTTTTCCCATCATGAATCCGGTGGCCGGTTCGAGATCGCCCGCCAGCATGGCGTTCAGGTTTTCGAGCGTGATGCCGACCGTGCATTCGGCATCGGTGGTGTCGTTGCTCACGGTGTTGGGCGTGGATTTTGCGTCGATGTAAATGACGCCCTCCGCGCCGCAGTCAAATTTGAGGGTGGCGGCCAGTCCGCTGTCGGTGCCGACTTTGGTGCGAATGGCTTCGGTGCAGGCTTGGAGGTCCATGGTATTCCTTGTAAAAAAGCAGGTATCAAATGCGGCTGCATTGACTGCGGCTGGATCGTAGCAGCGCTGCATGACGTGAAGTATAGGAGAAATACCTATACGAAATCTGGTTGACGTTAAGGTTACCATAACGTCTAATGCGGAGCAATCAAGAGGATTACATCCAATGCCAGTCATCCGTTCAAAGGTCAACGTTAAATCCGACGCGTTTGGCGTCAATGCGCAGCGCATGCGTGAATTGCTCTCGGAAGTCCAGCGCCTTGAGCAGATGGTGATTGCCGAGTCCGAATCCAAGCGCGACAAGTTTGAAAAACGCGGCCAGTTGCTGCCGCGTGAACGTGTGGCACGCCTGTTGGATCGTGGTTCGCCGTTCCTGGAGCTCAGTCGCCTGGCCGGACTCAACATGCACGATGACGATGGCAAAAAATCGGTGCTTGGTGGGGGCTCCATCGTTGGCATTGGCGTGGTGGCGGGCAAGCGTTGCCTGATTTCCGCGAGCGACAGTGCAGTCAAAGGGGGCACGGTGGCACCGATGGGGCTGCGCAAGGCATTGCGGGCGCAGGAGATTGCGCGTGAGAACAAATTGCCGGTGATCTA
>NZ_DHXT01000210.1:4216-4754 GCF_002413825.1 Rhodoferax sp. UBA5149 | reverse complement strand
TGCCGCAAATAGCCGTGGTGCATGGGTCTTCCACGGCGGGGGGCGCTTACCTGCCCGGTTTGTCGGATTATGTGATTCTGGTGCGCGGACGCTCCAACATCTTTCTGGCGGGCCCGCCACTGGTGAAGGCGGCCATTGGCGAGGACTGCACCGAAGATGAGCTGGGCGGGGCGGAGACCCATGCGCAAGTGACGGGCCTGGGTGAGTATTTGTGTGAAGACGATGCGCATGCCATTGGCATGGCACGGGAAGTGCTGGACAAGTTGAAGTGGGATCTGACGCCCCTTGAGGCAAGCTTTGACGAACCCTTGTACGACGAGCAGGAGCTGTTGGGTGTGGTGCCTGCCGATGAGCGCGAGCCCTACGACGTGCGCGAGGTGATAGCGCGGCTGGTGGATGGCTCTGATTTTCTGGAGTTCAAGGCCGAGTACGCCAGCGAGATGATGTGTGGTCACGCCCGCGTGCAGGGTCGGCTGGTCGGCATTCTGGGCAATAACGGTCCGATTCAGCCGAGTGGTTCGACCAAGGCCGGGCAATT
>NZ_DHXT01000210.1:0-3937 GCF_002413825.1 Rhodoferax sp. UBA5149 | reverse complement strand
ATGATTCAGGCGGTCGCGAATGCGCGGGTGCCCAAGTTCACCGTGGTGCTGGGTGGCTCCTACGGCGCGGGCAACTATGGCATGTGTGGTCGGGGTTTTGATCCGAATTTCATCTTTTCCTGGCCCACGGCCCGGACCGCCGTGATGGGCGGCGCGCAGGCCGCCAAGGTGATGGATATTGTCAATCGGGCCAAGATCGAGCGCACCGGCATGGCGGCCAACGAAGAGGCCCTGAAAGCCATGTCAGACGGGCTGCGGCTGCGGCTGGACAAGGAGTCTGCGGCCTTGTTTGGCACGGCCCGGCTGTGGGACGACGGCATCATCGACCCGCGTGATACGCGTCGCCTGCTTGGGCTTTGTCTGGCCTTGGCCGAGGAGGCGCAGAGCCGCAATTTGCACCCCAATACCTTCGGTGTGGCGCGCATGTGATGCGCTAGTCATTCATTCCCATCCATTTATTCGAACGAAAGATACGCATGAAATTTACCCCCGAACACGAGCAGATTGCCGACACCGTGCGCAAGTTTGTTGCCAAGGAGATCAACCCGAATCTTCCCGCGTGGGAGGCGGCGGGGCAGTTCCCGGCGCATGAGTTGTTCAAGAAGATGGGGGCCTTGGGTTTGCTGGGAATCAAGTACCCGGTGGAGTACGGCGGCATGGGGCTGGACTTCAGCTACTCCATGGTGATGGCCGAGGCACTCGGTGAGTGCAACGCGGGTGGTGTGCCGATGGCCATTGGCGTCCAAACTGACATGTGCACACCGGCTTTGGCGCGTTTTGGTTCGGATGAACTCAGGCGCGAGTTCCTCGCGCCGACCATTGCAGGCGACATGGTGGGTTGTATCGGCGTGAGCGAAACCGGTGGTGGCTCCGATGTGGCCGCGCTCAAGACCACGGCGAGCAAGGATGGCGATGACTACATCATCAACGGCTCCAAGATGTGGATCACCAATGGCATGCAGGCGGACTGGTGTTGTCTGCTGGCCAATACGTCAGAGGGGTCGGTGCACAAGAATAAATCGCTGATCATTGTGCGCATGGACAGTCCGGGTGTCACGCGGCAGAAAATCCGAAAAATCGGGATGGACTCATCTGACACGGCGCAGCTGTTTTTTGACAATGTGCGCGTGCCGCGGCGCAACCTGATCGGGCAGGAGGGCATGGGTTTCATGTTCCAGATGCTGCAGTTCCAGGAAGAGCGGCTGTATGGTGCCGCCGGTTGCCTGCGTTCGTTGGACCGGCTGATCGACCAAACCATTGACTACACCCGCCAGCGCCAGACCTTTGGCAAGCCGATTCTTGACAACCAGGTGGTGCACTTCCGCTTGGCCGAATTGCGCACCGAAGTGGAGGCATTGCGCGCCCTGACCTACCGTGCCGTCGAATCCTATATCTCGGGCAAGGACGTCACCAAGCTGGCCTCGATGGCCAAGCTCAAGGCCGGGCGCCTGAGCCGTGAGGTGGCCGACAGCTGTCTGCAGTACTGGGGCGGCATGGGCTTCACCTGGGACAACCCGATTTCACAAGCTTACCGAGACACCCGCCTGATCTCGATTGGCGGGGGGGCGGACGAGATCATGCTGGGCATCATCTGCAAGTTGGAAGGCACCCTGCCGGGCAAGGTTCAATGACAGGTGCTATGAATTTCGAAGCGCTTCACGTAGAGCAGACGGGGGCTGTGCTGCATATTACCTTGAACCGGTTGGCTTCGCGCAATGCCATGTCGCTGCGCATGGTGGCGGAGTTGCGCTCTGCGCTAGAAACCGCGGAAACCGGTGGCAGCGTTCGCGTTGTCGTGTTGCGTGGGGCGGGCGGACACTTCTGCGCTGGTGCTGATTTGAAGGATGTTGCTGCCGCACGCCTGCGGGCGATGCAGAACGAGCCGCCGGTGAGTGAGGCCGGCGTTTCGCTTGATGCTGTCGCGCAAGCCAATCTCCAGTTCGGTGAACTCTGTGTTGCCTATGCCAAAACGCCACTGGCCCTGGTGGCTATTCTGGAAGGCAGCGTGATGGGCGGCGGACTCGGCCTGACGTGCGTGGCGGATGTGGCGCTGGCTTGTGAGTCCGCTGTATTTCGTCTACCGGAGACCGCCCTGGGTGTCGTACCGGCCCAGATTGCGCCGTTCTTGGTGGAGCGTCTGGGCTATTCCCAGGCCAAGCGACTGGCGGTGACGGGCGGGCGTCTGAATGCTGCCAATGCATTGGCGATTGGCTTGGTGCATGCCGTGCATGCGCCGGACCAGATGGACACAGCACTCACCGCCGTACTGGCTGACATTCTGGCCTGCGCCCCTGGAGCTGTCGCCGCCACCAAGGCATTGATGGCCAAAGCCCGTCTGACGGAGCCGTCAAGCCTGATGCAGGAGGCCGCAGTCATTTTTTCCCGTGCCGTACAAGGGCCGGAGGGGCTGGAGGGAACGACGGCCTTTCTGCAAAAGCGAAAACCAAACTGGGCGTTGCAATGACCTTTTCAAAAATTCTGATCGCCAATCGGGGTGAAATCGCCTGTCGCGTGATGCGAACCGCACGCAACCTCGGTTATCGAACCGTTGCCGTCTACAGCGACGTTGACAAGGCCGCGCCGCACGTCCGCCTGGCCGACGAAGCCGTGCATATCGGGGGTTCCGCCGCAGCCGATTCGTACCTGCGGGTGGAGGCATTGATGGAGGCCGCCCGCAAGACTGGTGCCGACGCGATTCACCCCGGCTATGGATTTCTGAGCGAAAACGCGGGCTTTGCCCAGTCCTGCCTGGATGCCGGGCTGGTGTTCATTGGCCCGCCCCCTGACGCCATTGAAGCCATGGGTGACAAGGCACTGGCCAAGCGTCGCATGATGGCCGCGGGCGTGCCCTGTGCGCCGGGCTATCTGGGCGAGGATCAGGATGACGCGCGGCTGACCGAGGAAGCGCTGAAACTGGGTTTTCCACTGCTGGTCAAGGCGGTGGCCGGTGGCGGTGGTCGTGGCATGCGACTGGTGCGTGCGGCAGATGAAATTGCGCAGGCGATTGCAGGCGCAAGGCGTGAGGCGCAAAGTGCCTTTGGCGACGGGACCCTGATGCTGGAGCGCTTGATCGACAACGGCCGGCATATTGAAATCCAGATTTTTGCCGATGCGCATGGCCATGCCGTGTACCTGGGTGAGCGCGACTGCACGGCGCAGCGCAGAAGGCAGAAAGTGATTGAAGAGGCGCCGTCGCCCGTGGTGAGTGCGGCGATGCGTGAGTCCATGGGCAAAGATGCAATAGCGGCTGCGCTGGCAGTGGGCTACCGGGGGGCGGGCACGGTGGAGTTCATCGTCGATGCCGACCTCAAGCACTATTTCCTGGAAATGAACACGCGCTTGCAGGTCGAGCATCCGGTGACCGAGTTGGTGACGGGCTTTGATCTGGTGGAGTGGCAACTGCTGGTTGCGGCCGGACAGCCGCTGCCAGCTTGCCAGGCCGACGTCAAGCTGACGGGCCACGCGATGGAGGCGCGCTTGTATGTGGAAGACCCGTATGCCGGTTTTGCACCGCAAACGGGAACGGTGCGCTGGTGGCGTCCACAGCTAGCCCTGTTGGCCGGCGTGCGGATCGACGATGGCATTGAAGAGGGCGGCGAGATTTCGCCCTTCTACGACCCGATGGTGGCCAAAGTCATCGTGCATGGGCGTGACCGCGACGACGCGATTCGGCGCCTGCGTGCCGCGCTGGAGAACGCGCCTCTGCTCGGAATTCGCAACAACGGCCGGTTTCTGGCCGATCTGGTGAACCATCCTGCATTTCGTGGCGCAGCAATGACCACCACCACGATTGACCAATGGCAAGAGGCGGGCGAGGCGCTGATGCAGCGTCCGCTGCCGGGCGACGAAGCCTGGTGCGTTGTGGCGGCGGCGTTCGCGATGCAAAACGGTGCCAACTGGCGTGCCGACAGTGTGGCGGCTTTTGATCTGCCTTTGC
>NZ_DHXT01000088.1:71417-71692 GCF_002413825.1 Rhodoferax sp. UBA5149 | reverse complement strand
TGTCGAGCTACTTCGATATGTACCCCGGCGTCTGGCGCCACGGCGACTGGCTCAAGGTCGGGCGTCACGGCGGCTGCATCATCTTTGGCCGCAGTGACGCCACCATCAACCGGCACGGCCTGCGCATGGGCACCAGCGAGCTCTACAGCGCGGTGGAAGCCTTGCCCGAAGTGCTGGACTCGATGGTGGTCGATCTCGAATACCTGGGGCGAGAAAGCTACATGCCGCTGTTTGTGGTGCTGCGCGAGGGTCTGACGCTGGACGAGGCGGTGCGC
>NZ_DHXT01000088.1:67353-71140 GCF_002413825.1 Rhodoferax sp. UBA5149 | reverse complement strand
AACGAGATCTTTCAGGTGGCGGAGATTCCGCGCACGCTGTCGGGTAAAAAGCAGGAACTGCCGATCAAGAAGCTGCTGCTGGGGCAGCCGATCGAGAAGGTGGTGAATCGCGAGGCGATGGCGAATCCGGGCTGTCTGGACTGGTATGTGGCCTTGGCGCGGGCGCATCAGGGCTAGTCAATGGCCTCTCACCTGTCACCCCAATAAAAAACGGGAGCCGCAGCCCCCGTTTCTGTTGCAGCGTGACCGAGGGTCAGGCTTGTGGTTTCTGCCGGCGGCGGCTGACGGCGAGCCCCGCCAAGGCGAGTCCGGCCAGGGCGAGGGAGCCGGGTTCTGGAACCGCGGCGCCAGTGACGTCGAGCGAGATATTGTCGATCCCGAAACCAGCGGGACCGGTGAAGCTCTGTGGAATGATGTTCGAAATCCGCAGTGTGACGGTCTGGCCGGCATTGTCGAGCAGGGCATTCGTCACATCAGTCGTATTGAAAACCCAGCCTTGATTCACGTTCTGGAAGCTCTGGCTAAAAAGATTGTCCAGCAAGGTCGTGTCGGTGGCGTCGTACATATCAATGCTGAAAGTGCGCGCTTGGCCGCTGATATTCATGCGGACGGAGTCGAAAAACGAAAGGGTTGCCGAAGCGATCGATCCCGGCAAGGTAAATTGCTGAGAGATTTGCAGCGTACCGGCGGGGCCGTCGAATGTGTTGTAAGCGGCGAAAGTGCCATTGGTGGGGGCCGGCATGTTGCCCACATTGTTGGTGCAACCGTGTGTGCCGGTCGAGTTGACGGTCCAGGCATTGGTGCCGCAACCGCCGCCGCCGAGATTAGCGACCGACCACCCGCTTAAAGAACCGGTTTCGAAATCACCGTTGGTCACGACTTCCGTCGCCGACGCCGTCTGAATACAGGCAAATCCAAAAATGCCACAAATCAACGCACTCTTAAGGGAAATTTTCACAACAACTCCATTTGATATTTAAAAAAGGCTTCCTGACGAAGATAAGCAATTTATGTGCCGAATTAATTATGTTGATATAAATCAAAGGTTAAAGACGATATCTCCCTACATCTCCGATGGTGGTTGTAAAGAATTTCGACATCTTGGAGGGCACTATTACGCTGGGGCCCTCGCCAGATGTCAGAAACCCGCTGCGGTCGAACAGCACGATCTCGCCAGCGGCTGGCCTGCAGGAAGGAGCGGGCAAGCGCCATGTATATAGGCAAGAAATTCATGGGACTATGGTTAAATCCCCATAGGGGAGATGGTCAAATAACGAGGAGCAGTTACTAACATCACCTGTTTTCAAGCATGAAGAAGCATTTTTCTGTCAGTTTCAAAAATACGCCTCTTCACTTGCGCTTGCGCCTGATGGTGGGCCTGCTGGTGATCAGTCTACTGGGGTCACTGGCGGTTTACTGGATACAGGTCGAAGTCTCCAACACCCAATTGCGGCAAGACATCTTGTCCATGACGGACTTGCAGGCGCAGCAATTGGCCGATGCCGTGGCGCGCCAGACGGATGACCTCATACGGGGTATCGATAACGGCCTACAGCACATACGCCACGATTATCTGGACGACCCCAATTCGTTCGTCGAGGCCGTCAACGCCACGCTCGAGGGTTATCCCGAGGGGACCCTCCTGAATATCGCGGTATTGGATGCCCTGGGCGACGCGGTTTACAACATGGTCCCGGCGCGCGGGCAAGTCTACGGGGGCGACCGCGATTATTTTCGTGTCCAGGCCGCAAGCAGCGTGGACCGGCCTTATGTCGGCCAGGCCATCCTGGGTCGGATCAGCAACGTCTGGGTCATTCCTGTCAGTCGCAAACTGGTGGTCGATGGCCGCTTCGCGGGCGTCGTGACGGTGTTCCTGCGCGCTGACTACTTGCAAGGCAAGTTGGCTCGCATCGCGCGCCATAAGGGTGATGTGATCTCGCTGTTCACGCTGGACGGTGCGTATCTGTCACGCAGCACCGATCTGGATAATTCATTGGGCAAGTCAACGCCGAGAGATCGACCTTTCCTCGGGCCCAACGCACCGCGCGCCGGCGTATTTCGGGTGGTTGCCGCCTTTGACAAGGTGCCGCGCATCTATGGCTGGTCGCGGCTGGACGACCACCCGCTGGTGGTCGTGGTGGGACTGGATACGAAGTCCATTCTGGCGCCGATCGAGGTCCAGATCGAGCACGGTCGCCAGGTCAGCGCCATTGGTTCGAGCATGATCGTGGCGGGCATGCTGTTCGTCGTCGGGCTGCTACTGCATACCTCCAGGCAACAGCGCAAGATCTCGGAAAACGAAGCGGCACTGCAGATCAGCAAAGCCGCGTTTGAGGCGGCGTCCGAAGGCATGATGGTGACCGATGCCGAAAATCGCATTCTCATGGTCAACCCCGCATTCAGTCAAATTACCGGGTACACCGAACAGGACGTGATCGGGCAAAGGCCGAGCGTGCTTTCATCCGGGCACCAGGACCGGGATTTTTACGCCACGCTCTGGCGCGCCCTGAACACCCATGGGCATTGGGAGGGCGAGGTCACCAACCGTCACAAGAACGGCCAGCTCTACATCGAGTGGCTGAAGATCAGCGTGATCGACCGGGACGACCCGGTTCGACGGCGGCATGTCGCCGTGATCAGCGACATCACGGTGAGGAAACGGGGCGAGGAAATCGTCTGGCGCCGCGCCAATTACGACGAACTGACCGGCTTGCCCAATCGCCGCATGTTCATCGATCGTCTCAAACAGACGCTCGGCCGCGCGGCCCGCCACGGCTACTGCCTGGCGGTGCTGTTTATCGACCTTGACGAATTCAAGCCGGTCAATGATCGTTATGGCCACCAGACTGGCGACGAATTGCTCAAGCAGGTGGCGTCGCGCATGGATCTGTGCCTGCGCGAGGAGGATACGGTGGCGCGCCAGGGCGGAGATGAATTCGTCGTCATGCTGGCCACCGTTCACAGCGAACGTGAAGCGCTGGCGGTGGCCGAAAAGCTGCTGGCGGCGCTGCACGGGCCGTTCGAGATTGACGGCCACATGATCAACATCGGCGCCAGCATCGGCGTGGCCCTGTTTCCCCAGCACGGGGAAACGGCGGACATATTGGTCGAAAAAGCGGACGCAGCCATGTACACGGCCAAGGGGGCCGGCCGACATGCGGTGCGACTTTATTCCGCGGAGTTGCCGGTGTCTGGCCGGGAAGACGCTTAGAGCGCGTGCCGTGATGCTCACGCACGCAGCCAACCGCCGCCTCTATCCGCACACCCACCGATCGAAATGCAGGGCATGAATTCCGCACGTTTCGTTACCGCCGCTCACAGTTTTCCAAGGACGCTCATCGCCTTGTTGAGCCTGGTCGTGCTCGCCGTGATGAGCATCGTGGGTTGCCTGATTTGGTCGGGCTATGAAGCGGCAATCTACAACACCGAAACCAAGACGCGCGACTATGCGGCCATACTCGAAGCGCGGCTGGAGGCCACGCTGCGCCGCGCCGAAGCCGACTTGGGGGAACTGGCGCGCGAGATCCCGGCGCCGGTCTGGTATTTTCAGAGGTCATCACTGGCCGTAGTACAGGCCGCCAAGTCATTGCCATCTCCAGAGCGCTGACGGATGGACAGGGAACCTTCTTGGGCGTGGTCTATGCGCTGCTCGTAATGCAAACTTTGAATTTGTCGTGAAGTTGCCAAGGCGGTAGGTGGAATAGACATGGCGAATCTCCGCCGTTTTTTCATTTTTCCAAGTGGTATGCAGCAGACTTAAGCAGTCAGAAGCGACACAGCTTGATTG
>NZ_DHXT01000088.1:63353-67226 GCF_002413825.1 Rhodoferax sp. UBA5149 | reverse complement strand
CACAGCTTGATTGCTCTTGGATCCTGTTCTGATGCCAAAGGCTTCTTTCGCCAGGCGCCATGCCTACCACCTACTTGCTTTATCTGCACGGTTTTCGCTCGCCGCCGCCGCCAAGTCGTGGCATCTCATTTGAGGCACGAAAAAGTCGCCTTTTGGTTGAGGCATACTAAATAGAAAATCATGCTGTCATTTTCTTGCGCAACGCAGTTCCTTTTCCTGACTTCTTGCCATCAGCGCTACCTCACCTGGCTCAGAGGATGGGGTCGCCGACATTGTCTTGGAGCCAGCACGTTGATGTCTGCGGTCACGATCGGCATGCTCGTCAGCCCCATGGCAATGGCGGCGCCTGTTGACTATCCGGCCGCTATGGCCTTGACGATCGAGCGCTGGACGACTTCTCAAAAACCATCTGGACTGTTCGCCTACGGCTTCGATTTCCTGGAAGACACCGAGTCCGAGAAAGACACGATATCCGCCATGCAACTGGTCCGCCAGGCCCTCGCTGGCGCTGTGCTTGCCGACTATCAACTGCTGACTGGAGACCCGCGAGCGCGCGAGCCTGTGCGCAAGTTGCTTGCGGCTTTGCGCATCCATTCTCTGCCCATTGGTAAGAGTGAACTGCAGACATTCATCGAACTTGGTCGCGTGCTGTCGTTGCCCGTCGGGCGCTATAAACTGCGCGCTTCGCTCGAACGCTTCGGTCTGCTTTACGAGAAGCAAGGCGCTGGTCTGGTGCTTTCGCCAAACAGCGATTACGCGCAAGCGCACATTGGGGCCACGGCTCTGGCGCTGATCACCGAGCTCTGGTACTCGAAGGCCACCGGGGATTCAAGCTTCGCTGACAGCCGCCGCGCGTGGCTTGAGGCCCTGATCGATCTGCGGATTCCGGGCGTAGGCTTTCGGCAACTCCCAACCTCGATTGACCACGCCCCGTACTATGACGGAGAAACTTGGCTAGCGTTGGCCGAGTACCACCGCGCATTTCCACAGGATTCCCGCGCCGCATCTGCCTTGGCTGACGCCGATGCGGATCTGTTGGCGTCTTATGGGGGGGAGTTCCAGCTTGATTTTTTCCACTGGGGCACGATGGCTGCGTCGGCGCGGTACCGGGATACCAGGGATCCGAGGTTCCTTCGATTCGTGATCGCGCAGATGAGCGCAGTGCTTCAGCGTAAGGCGATGGCCACTAACGACAACACCTGTTCCCTCGCCGAAGGCGTAGCGGACGGTCTCGCAGCCCTGGTCGCCAGCGGCGCCGGCTCAAGCGACCTGGCGAATCGGGCTCGGGCCTGGATCGCACGAGAAATGGACAAGGCCGAGAAGCTGCAAATCAAGACGGGTCAGCGTGGACTGCTATTCGTAAACGCCCGCTTGATTTCCCCGCGCATGAGCGAGTTCGCTGGGAATTTCCTCGAAGGAACCAACCTGCCAAAAACGCAGGTGGACCTTGGGGCGCACTGCGTTTCGGCAATGATCAAGGTCAGACGCAACGCATTGTTGCCATAGCGGGTGGCCTTTCGGCCACGGGGTCGACTGGCGAGTTGAAGTCAGTCAATTATCGGTTGCCAGCGTTCAACGCGGATTGAATCAATCGGAATGCAGCGGCCAGGTCGTCGATGGCGGCGTTGGTAGCGGCCATGCTAAGCGTAAAACGAATTATTCGCGAACTGCGGCGGCCTCCGGTCAGTCGGTCCCAGCCATGCGCTGCTCGTAATGCAAACTTTGAATTTGTCGTGAAGTTGCCAAGGCTATAGGTGGAATAGACATGGCGAATCTCCGCCGTTTTTTCATTTTTCCAAGTGGTATGCAGCAGACTTAAGCAGTCAGAAGCGACACAGCTTGATTGCTCTTGGATCTTGTTCTGATGCCAGAGGCTTCTCTCGCCAGGCGCGAGGTCAGACTCCTGCAGTTTTGCATCGGGCGCCAGTGTTTCGACGATCAAAATATCCAGGTTTTGCCCACCGTGGCGATAGATGAGGGCCAACGACTCGGTGTGGTGTTTCTGCTCGACCGACCAAACCGCGGCAGGGGACGCGAGCTCCCAGCCCGCCAAGTTCTGAGGCAAGCTGCCAACTTGGGCTGCGCGCGGCTGTTGGGGCGCTCTCGGCGCTAACGAGATAACCGTACCCGCAATCAGCAGCACCGACAGACCAGCGACGACAGGCGCAAACTGACGCAGAAGATTGCGCTCTTCAGGACCTGCGATGTCGGGCGCCAGAACCGGCGCATGAGCCGCCAATTTGCCTAATACAAAAAACAGCAATCCGAGGGCCACTGTCAATGCGACCCATTGGATGTTGCCGTGGGCAGTCAGCGGCATTTGGGAGCCTTGCATCCAGTCGATCAGGACGATCGCGTTGACACGAAGTCCGTTTGAAAGAATTCCAATAAATGCCCCAAACAAGGACAGGGCTGCGATCTTTAACACGGACCGATACAGCAATAGACCGAAGCAATATCCCAAGAAAGTTGCCAGCATGAAATAGGGCAGTCCGGCACATTCATCGAGCACGATGTATTTGCGCTCTCCAATGGAGACGACAAAACCATCGACGCTATGGGGTAGATTGGCGACCACTGCGAATGCCTCGATCATCTTGACCGTAAGAATGCGAAGGGCCGGCAGAAGGAAGTCCCCGCTGGGAACCATCAGAAACAGCAAACCAAAAACTGGGGCCAGCCGCCAGTAGGAACGCCAGCCAAGCGTTGACATCACTACACCCTGCACGGCCAGAACCACGGACAATTGGCGACCGACATCGATGTTCATCAAGTCCGCTGCGCTCCAACACATTGCAGCAAAGACCGCCACGAAGACGCCGGTGTAATCGGGTCGTGGGCGAGCGGCAACGGCTGCCTGTCGGTCATGCCAGCCCAGCAGATACACGACTATGGGTATGACAAGCCACGCATATTGATAGGCTTGGTTGTTTTGCCAGGCAGTCGGAAGGCTCAGCAGAGTCGGCCACAAGACCGCCAGTGCCAACACGCAGCCCACCCCCGCGCCAACGAAGGCGCGCCTCCAATCCTGCATCATTGCGGCGCGGGCTGGATTAGCAGGGATCCGCTCAGGATAAGACCGGTCCATGGTCGCTGTCGCTTTTTGGTTCAGGTCAAAATAGCTTAACCACCTAGCACGTAGCGCGAAGGGGCTGGCTATTCAAGCAACTGACCAGCATCGTTGCTCGTCTTCAAACGAGCGCCGCGACCTCACCGTCAAATGTTCGTCTAGCGATTGCGCTTGCGTTGCACAATCCGGATTCCCACCGCCAGACAAGCAACAGTCAGGGCAAGCAATCCACCTGATTCCATGGGCAATGCAACGGCACCGTCGGCGATCTGTGCCATGGCAGCGCTCGCCGCCACAATCGCCAAAATACTAACTGCCAGCTTCTTCATGTTGACTCCTTGTTTTGAAAAAAATCAGTTCACGCCGCCGAGTGACGCATCATTTGTGCCAGCGCATTTTTTTATAGAAAACAAGGGTCTATGCGAAAACTATCAATCCGATATGGCACGGCCACTCGTCTAGCCGTACGACATGCAATGCATGAGTGAATGATCGCTTTTCAACGCAGCGCCGCGATGCGCTTGAGTGGCGTGCCAAATCTCTCGTGCAACGGCTTGTGGCCCAGAGACGGGAACTCGATCAATTTCTCGGGCACCTGGCGCTCCGGGATGTGATCGAGCAGGTGGCGGATCATTGCGAGGCGGCCGCGCCGCTGATCGTTGAAATCGACCAGGGCCCACGGTGACTGCGCGGTGTTCGTGGCTTTCAGCATCGCATCGCGCGCGCGGCCGTAGTCGGCGTACTTTTCCCTTGCCCGCAGGTCAATGGGGCTGAGCTTCCAGCGCTTGAGCGGGTCGGCCAGA
>NZ_DHXT01000088.1:58208-63130 GCF_002413825.1 Rhodoferax sp. UBA5149 | reverse complement strand
GCGCTCGACGCCGGCGCGGTTGTGCCAGCTGCGGTCGAACAGCACGATCTCGCCAGCGGCCGGCAGGTGCGGCACGTAGCGCTGAAAATACCATTGCGTCTGCTCGCGCTCGCTCGGCTTGGCCAGTGCCACGGTACGGCATCGTAGCGGAGCGCTGCAGGCGGAGATGACGGGCACCCTGCCGGGCCTACTTGTAGATCTTTTTGAGCAACAGCAGCAAGGTCTTGCGCTCGGCGGCGGTCAAGCGCGAGGTGGCTTCGAGTTCGAGCTGGGCCGCGGTTTTTTCCGCGTCGCGCATCATTGCTTCGCCGCTGGCGGTCAGGTGCAGGCCCATGGCCCGGCCGTCATGGGGATGGCGGCGCCGGCTGATCAACGCCCGCTTTTCCATCGCATTCACCATCGCGACCAGGTTGGGCGCCAGAATGCCCAGGGTGTCGCACAACTGGCGTGAGGTAATGCCGGGATTGTGCGCGACCAGCGACAGCACGGAGAAGTCCACCGGGCGCAAGTCAAAGATGGTCATGCGCTCCAGGAAGACCGCGATGATGGCCAGGGCCGCCCGGCGCGAGTTGTACCCCGCCAGGCTTTCCAGGTAGCGGGTATCCACTTTTTCAACGAAGGGGGTGAGGGTCTTGGCGTCCATGGCGTTCAGCAGGGAAAGGGTGGGAGCATAACCAGCGCGCGCGGCGTGCCCACGGTGTCAGGCGCCCAGCGCTGCGGTTTTTTTCCGGGCCGCGCCCAGATAGGTGTCGATCACGCGCGGGTCGGTGGCCAGCGCGGCGGCCGGTCCCTGCAGGACGATTTCGCCCATTTCCAGGACGTAACCGTAGTCAGCGGTTTCCAGCGCCGCGCGGGCGTTTTGCTCCACCAGCAGGGTAGTGACGCCGGTTTTTCGCAGGGCGTCAATGGTGCGGAATATTTCTATCACGATCAGCGGCGCCAGACCCAGACTGGGCTCGTCCAGCATCAGCAGTTGGGGGCGTGACATCAGCGCCCGGCCCACGGCCAGCATTTGACGTTCACCGCCGGAGAGCGTGCCGGCCTCTTGGGTACGGCGCTCCTTGAGACGCGGGAACAGTTCAAACACGACATCGATCTGCTCGCGCCATTGCTTGTTGTGCAGCCTGACCTGGCGATACGCACCCAGCACCAGATTGTCTTCCACCGACATGCTGCCAAACAGCTCGCGCCGTTCCGGCACCAGGGCCACGCCCAGCATGACCCGTTCTTCGAGCGGCAGCGTGGCGATGGAGGCACCGGCGTAGTCAATGCGGCCGCTGGACGGCAGCACGCCCATCAAGGCGTTCAGCAGGGTTGATTTGCCGGCGCCGTTGGGTCCGATGACGGTGATGATGCTGCCGGGCGCGGCTTCGAGCGTGATGCCGCGCAGGACTTCGGCTTTGCCGTAGCCCGCGTGCAGGCCCTGCACCTGGAGAAGAGGAATTGACATGACGGTGGCTTTCTCAGTGCTCGGTGCCGAGATAGGCGGCACGGACTTCGGGGCTGGCCTGGATTTCTTCAGGCGTGCCCTCGATCAGGCGGGTGCCAAATTCCATCACCACGATGCGGTCGGTGACTTGCATGACCAAATCCATGTCGTGCTCCACCAGCAAAATGCTCAAGCCCTCGGATTTGAGCTGGCGCAGCACATCGGCCAGGGCCTCTTTTTCCTTGTGGCGCAAGCCGGCGGCGGGTTCGTCCAGTAGCAGTAGGGCCGGGTCGTTGCACAGGGCGCGGGCAATTTCCAGCAGGCGCTGCGGGCCCATGGCCAGGTTGCCCGCCAGTTCATG
Organism: Rhodoferax sp. UBA5149; assembly: GCF_002413825.1. Lineage (GTDB taxonomy): Bacteria > Pseudomonadota > Gammaproteobacteria > Burkholderiales > Burkholderiaceae_C > Rhodoferax. The sequence continues at coordinate 61,340 of NZ_DHXT01000088.1, read as the reverse complement.
CAGGTGGTCGCCCATGCCGATGCGCCGCAGCTGAAACTCGGCTTCCTTGAACAGGCTTTGTTCCTCGCTGCGGTCCAGGCGCAGCATGGCCGCTACGGCCCCGCGCTGGCCGCGCAAGTGGGCGCCCAGGGCCACGTTTTCCAGCACCGTCATGTCGGCGATCATCTTGACGTGCTGGAAGGTGCGGGAGATGCCGCGTTTGGCGATTTCGCGCGACGGCAGTCCGCTGATGGTTTCACCGCGGAAAGTGACGCGCCCGCTGGTCAGCCCCAGCACGCCGGTAATCAGGTTGAAGGTGGTGGATTTGCCGGCGCCATTGGGGCCGATCAGGCCCACAATCTGGTCCGAGCGGACGCTGAAGTTGATGTCGTTGACCGCCACCAGGCCACCAAAAGCCTTGCGAATATCGATCGCTTGCAGCACGACCTCGCCAGCCGCAGGTTTGCTGCGATGCACCAGGGCGGGGGCGTTGTGCCAGTCGACCGGGCGCGCCGGTTTGGGCAACTTGCGGTCGACAAAGGCCCAGATGCCTTCGGGGGCGTACTTCAGGGTCAGCACCAGCAGCACGCCGAAGACGATGGTTTCGTAGCTGCCGCTGGTGCCAATCAGTTTGGGCAACAGCACCTGCAACTGATCCGCCAGCAGCTTGGTGATGGTGACCCCGGTGGTGGCGCCCCACACATGGCCGGCACCGCCCAAGACCGCCATGAACAGGTATTCGATGCCAACCTGCACGCCGAACGGGGACGGGGTGACCGAGCGCTGAAAATGCGCATACAGCCAGCCCGACACACTGGCCAGCAAGGCCGACAGAACGAAAATGCCGATCTTGAAGCGCAGGGTATCAATGCCCATGGACTCGGCCATCTGCGACCCGGTTCTGAGCGCGCGGATGGCGCGGCCCACGCGCGAGTCCAGCAGGTGGAGCAGGCCCAGCGCGCCCAGCAGTACCAGCGCCCAGGTCATCACAAAGAAGAGGCGACCCTGCCCCAGCTCCCAGCTCCACAGCGCCAAGCCGGGGACCCCCGCAATGCCGTCGTATTTGCCCAGCGCGTCCAGGTTGCCCATGGTGTAGTACAGCGACAAGCCCCAGGCCAGGGTGGCCAGCGGCAGGTAGTGGCCTGACATGCGCAGCGTGATCCAGCCCAGAATGAGGGCGCAGCCGGCGGTCAGCGCCAGCCCGATAAACAGCGTGAGCCAGGGCGAGAGCCCGGCGTGCACCGTGAGGTAAGCCGAGGTGTAGGCGCCAATGCCGACAAATGCCGCTTGGCCGAAGGAGGTGAGTCCGCCGACACCGGTCAGGAGGATCAACCCCAGCACGGCCAGGCTGGAGATGCCGATGTAATTGAGCTGGGTAATCCAGAATTCGGGCACCGGCAGCAGCGCGATCAGGCCCAGGGCGGTGACCAGCGCCAGCCAGCCTGTTTTTCTCAAAGTCATGTCAGTGCTCCTCGTCCGAGTGACCGGCTTTGAGTGAGCGCCACAACAACACGGGCAGGATCAGGGTGAACACAATGACTTCCTTGAACGCGCTGGCCCAGAAGGAACTAAAAGCCTCAATCACGCCAACCAGCAGGGCGCCCAGCGCGGCGCCCGGGTAGCTGACCAGACCACCGATGACGGCCGCCACAAAGCCCTTCAGGCCGATCAGAAATCCGGAGTCGAAAAATACGGTGGCGATCGGGCCAATCAACAAGCCGGACAGCGCGCCGATGAGGGCCGCCATGGCCAGCGTGAGCTGGCCCGCCGCCTGCGAGGAAATTCCCATCAGTCGCGCCCCCAGGCGGTTCACCGCCGTGGCGCGTAGCGCCTTGCCGTACAGCGTGCGTTCAAAAAAAAGCCAGAGCAGCACCATGAAGGCACTGGAGGTCAGCGCAATGATGATGGCTTGCCCGGAAAGATTGACCGCACCCAGGCTGAACCGCGCATCCCAGAACGAGGGATTGCGAAAACCTTCGGCGCCAAAAAACAGCAACCCCAGACCGGTGAGGGCGAAGTGCACGCCGACCGACACAATCAGCAACACCAGCGAGCTCGCATCCGCCAGCGACTGATAGGCCAGCCGGTACACCAGCGGTCCGAACGAGGTCACGATACAGACCGACAAGCCGGCCTGCACCAGCAAGGAGAACTGCTGGGGCGCGGCCCACAGGGTGATGAGAGAAATGGCGACCGGAAAGGCCAGCACCCTGAGACCGGCCAGCGCGGCCGACGCGACCGATTTGTGCCGTTTCCAGGTCTGAAAAGACTCGGCCAGGGCCGCCAGAGCGGCCAGCAGCAGCAGCAGCCAGATGGTGCCCGGCACCTTGCCGGTCTGCAAAATGGCCAGGGTCAGCGCGCCGTAGGTGACGAACTCCCCCTGGGGAATGAAGATGATGCGGGTCACCGCAAACACCAACACGGTTGCCAGACCCAGCAGCGCGTAAATGGCGCCATTGGTCAGTCCGTCGACCAGCAGGATACCGGCAATAGAAAAGTCCATGTTTATTGCAGCTTCCAGTCGCCGTTGGTGATGCGCATGATGACGCCGGTGTCATCGGTGTAGCCGGCGTGGTTGGTAGCGCTGTAATTCACGGTGCCGTGGAACAGCGGAATCGGCCCGGCATTTTCCAGGGCTGCCTTCAGGGCGCCCCGGAATTCCTTGGTACCGGGCTTGGCGGTTTTCAGCGCAATCGGAATGATTTTCTGCAGAACGATCGACGCATCGTAGGCATGGGCGGCGAACGGGTTGCGGGTATTGGGTCCATAGACTTTCTCCCAGGCCGTCACGTACGCCATGGCCACCTTTTTGCTGGGGTGGTTGGCCGGCAACTGCTCGGCCACCATACCGGGGCCGGCCACCACAAAGGCACCTTCCACGTCCTTGCCGCCGACCCGCATCAGATCGCGCGATGCTGCGCCATGGGTCTGGTAGATCTTGCCTTTGTAGCCGCGCTCAATCAGGGCCTTGTGCGGCATCGCGGCGCCGCTGCCGGAAGCCACAATCAAGATCGCATCGGGCGCACCTGCCGTGACTTTGAGCGCCTGACCAGTGACGCTGGTGTCGGTACGGGCAAAGCGCTCTTCCGATACAAACTTGAGGTCGGTGCCGGCCATTTTGACCTTCATGTCGCGCAGGAAGAGTTCACCGTA
>NZ_DHXT01000088.1:55612-58061 GCF_002413825.1 Rhodoferax sp. UBA5149 | reverse complement strand
GACCAGGGCGCCTTGTTCGTGGAGACGTCGATTGGCGCAAAAGTCAGGTGCATGGTGCCGGTTTCCGACGCCACGGCGGCGACCGCATTGGCCGGTGGCGTGGCAACAGAGCCCAACAGGATGTCGACCTTGTCCTCGGTGACGAAGCGGCGTGCATTCTTGGTGGCATTGGCCGGATCGGTCGCGTCGTCAAGAATGATCACATTGAGCTTTTCACCGCCTATGCTGGTCGGCCACATGGCGATCTCATTCTTGATCGGAATGCCCAACGCAGAAGTGGGGCCGGTGAGCGACAGGCTGACGCCGATGTTGATGTCAGCCAGTGCAGACGTTGCGGCCAGTGCGGCAACAGCGAGGGTAATCAGGGATTTGGAATGCTTCATTTTGATGTCTCCGTGGGTGAATAAAACAAGTCAGCGCGGCGCCATACGCAAGGCCCCGTCCAGACGGATCACCTCGCCGTTGAGGTGGCCGTTGGTGACGATGTGACAAGCCAGCTGCGCAAACTCTTGGGGTTTACCCAGGCGCGGCGGAAACGGGATCGAGGCCGCCAGCGAGGCTTGCACCGCTTCGGGCAGCTGTTGCATGAGGGGCGTTGCAAACAGCCCCGGTGCCACGGTGCAGACGCGGATGCCGTACTGCGCCAGATCGCGCGCCATCGGCAGCGTCATGCCTACCAGCCCGCCTTTGGATGCGCTGTAGGCCTGCTGGCCGACTTGGCCATCAAAAGCGGCGACCGAGGCGGTAAACATCATGACGCCGCGCTCGCCGTCTTCCAGTGCGTCGAGCTTGACGCAGGCGGCGGCAAACAGGCGGCTGATGTTGTAGCTGCCGATCAGGTTGATGTTGATGACGCGGGCAAAGTCTTCCAGTGGCGCCGCCGAGCCGTCTCTTTGCACGATGCGTTTGGCTGCGCCAATGCCGGCAACGTTCATGAGGATGCGGGCCGGGCCGTGCGCGACGGCGGCCTTGGCCAAAGCCGCCGTGACGCTGTCGCTGCTGGTGATGTCGCATTGGCAGGCGACGGCGCGGCCGGCGCCATATTGCGCGTTCAGTTCGGCGACCACCTTCTCGGCGAGGGTCATGTTGACATCGAGCACCGCTACTCGGGCGCCCAGCCGTGCCAGTTCGCGGGCGGTGGCTTCGCCCAGACCCGATGCGCCGCCAGTAATGAGTGCGGCCTGTTCTTGAATGTTCATGCTGTGTTTCCTTTTTGAGTGGCTTGGGTGGGTTGAATGATGGGGCTCAGCGTGCCCTCGTGCAGGGCGTTGACCAGGGCTTCGCGGTGCTTGAGCACGGCGCGCTGGTTGATGGAGCCTTTGTCGGTGACTTCTCCGCGATCAATGGAGGGCGGCTCTGCCATCAGGTAGGCGCGTGCAATGCGATTGGCGCTGCCCGTGCTGTGGGCCGCCAGTTGATTGACGACGGTCTGGAAATGGGCTTGCACGGCCGGGCTTTCCAGCACCTCTTTCATCGAGGCCGCGGCGTCCAGTCCGCTTAAACGTCGGCAGGCCGCGGTGGGGAAGATCAAGGCGCCGACTTCCTTCAGGTTGATGCCGGTCAGCACCGCGTCTTGCACATAGGGCGCTCCGGCGGCGATGATCTTGCCGCGCAGCGGGCCGACGCTGACAAACGTGCCGGTGGCCAGCTTGAAGTCTTCGGCAATGCGGCCATCAAACTTGAGGCCCTGGTGGATGTCGTTCCTGTCAATCCATGCGACGGCGTCGCCGCTGCAGAAGAAGCCTTCTTCGTCGAAGTGCTCTGCCGTCTCATCGGGCGCACGCCAGTACCCGGGAGTGATGTTGGGCCCCCGGTAGCGGACCTCCATCTTTCCCTGCGTCGGCACCAGCTTGAGTTCAAGCCCCGGCGTGGGCACCCCCAGGTCACCCGATTTGACGTCGTGGCGGGTGACAAAAATGGCGAACGGCCCGGATTCGGTCATGCCCAGACCGGTGCCCATGACGATGCGCTCGCCGACCTCGGCCTCCTGGATGCGGTGCAGGGCATCCCACACGGGCTGGGCCAGGGCCGCGCCAGCGTAGAAAAACATCTTGACGCGGCTGAGCAAAGTCTTTCGCAGCACTGCATCGGTCTGCATGGCGTTGGCGATGGCTTCAAAGCCGGTGGGCACGTTGAAGTACACCGTGGGCGCAATCTCGCGCAGGTTGCGCAGAGTTTCGCCTATCAGGGCGGGCACCGGTTTGCCATCGTCAATGTAGAAGGTGCCGCCGTTGTACAAGACCAGGCCGTAATTGTGGTTGCCGCCAAAGGTATGGTTCCAGGGCAGCCAGTCCACCAGCACCGGTGGCTCGTCGGCCAGCACCGCCAGCGACTGGCGCAACTGCTGCTGGTTGGCGCACCACATGCGGTGCGTGTTGATGACGGCCTTGGGCAGTTTGGTCGAGCCCGAGGTGAACAGGAACTTGGCAATGGTGTCGGGCCCGGTGGC
>NZ_DHXT01000088.1:43463-55361 GCF_002413825.1 Rhodoferax sp. UBA5149 | reverse complement strand
ATCGCCTTGCCGTAGCGGCTGGCGTCGCTGGCAAACACCAGGCCGGGCGTCAGCGTGGTGAGCACATGGCGCAGCTTTTCATAGTCGGTGCTGATGGTCGAGTAGGCCGGTGACACCGGGCAATAAGGCACACCGGCGTAAAGACAGCCGAGTGCCAGCAGCGCATGTTCCAGGTCGTTTTCGCTCAGGATGACGACCGGGCGCTCGGCATTCAGGCCACGGTCCAGCAGGGCCTGGCCAATGCTGCGGGCGCTGCGCAGCGCCTGCGCATAAGTGATGTGACGCCAGTCGCCGCTGCTGCCATCCGGGTTTCTGACGCGGCGCGCCATCCAGCTGCGGTCCGGGGTGGTGCTGGCCCAGTGCAGCAAACGGTCGGTGATGCGCTGTGCGTAATCGCCCAGCGCTTGCTGGGCCGTCAGGTAGCTCACGCCGTCAGCGCCTTCGCGCAGGTCAACCCGGGTGACGCCAAACGTGAACGGTCGGTACTTGGGCGCCATCATTTTGTGTTGCTCACGTGGGTTTCACTTTGGCGGCTTTGCCGTCGAGAAAGGCCGACATCCGCGACTTGGCTTCCGGCGCGCTCTGGGCGATCGCGGCCATCAGGGACTCGGTGAACAGGCCCTGATCCGTGGTTTGCTCGGCAATACGGGGCAGGGCATGCATCAGCGCATAGTTGGTGAGGGGCGCGTTCTGCGCCACCCGCACCGCCAGCGCCAGCGCCTTCTCGAACGCCTGGCCTTGCGGAACCAGATATTGCGCCAGGCCGATGCGCTCACCGTCTTGCGCGTTGTAGACGCGCCCGGTGAGCATCATGTCGGTCATGCGGGCTGTGCCAATTAGCTTGGGGATGCGCACCGAGCCACCGCCACCGACAAAAATGCCACGTGTGCCTTCGGGCAAGGCATAGAAAGTGGTGTCGTCGGCGACGCGGATATGGCAGGCGCTGGCCAGCTCCAGCCCGCCCCCGACGACGGCACCGTGCAGTGCGGCGATCACTGGCACCGTGCCAAACTGCACCCGCTCCAGCGCGGCGTGCCACATGCGCGAATGGTGCAGGCCCTGGCCGGCATCACGCTCTTTGAGTTCACTGAGATCCAGACCGGCGCAAAAGTGTTCGCCTTCGCCGTCCAGCACCGCGGCCCGCACGGTCGTCGGCAACTCATCGAACAGCGTGCGCAAGGCCAGGACAAGGGCGTCATTGATCGCATTGCGCTTGGCCTTGCGGGTCAGGCGGATGACGGCGACTTCCTGCTGCTCCCCGCGCAGTTCGAGGTGAATGGGGTGGGTGTTTTTCATGGGCGATGGCGGGTGTTTTGGAAATATTTGATTTTTCGGGTGGAATCGATTATGGTTATAAGATATAAGCAATTCAAGCGCCTGCCCCGCCATTTTTCTTGGTGTTTACCCTAGCCATTTACCCACCCTCTGGAGACCTTCATGGACCATAAAAACCTTGTTGCCATCGACATTCACACCCACGCCGAAGTGAGTTGCTGGAACCCGTTTGACAGCTATGGCGAGGAGTACGACCGGGCCGCGGACAAGTACTTTCGCAACAGCCGCCGCCCGACCATTGCCGAGACCATTGCCTACTACAGGGAGCGCAAGATTGGCCTGGTGATGTTCACGGTGGATGCCGAGACGCAAATGGGGCGCCGGCGGATTCCCAACGAAGAAATTGCCGAGGCGGCCAAGGCCAACTCGGACATGATGATGGCCTTTGCCAGCATCGATCCGCACAAGGGCAAGATGGGCGCGCGTGAGGCGCGCCGCCTGATCGAGGAGTTCGGCATCAAGGGCTTCAAGTTCCACCCCACGGTGCAGGGCTATCACCCTTACGACAAGATGGCCTGGCCGATCTACGAGGTGATCAATGAATACAAATTGCCGGCCATCTTTCATACCGGGCACAGCGGCATTGGCAGCGGCATGCGCTGCGGCGGCGGCCTGCGCCTGGCCTACAGCAACCCCATGCATCTGGACGACGTGGCGATTGATTTCCCCGACATGCAGATCGTCATGGCCCACCCCAGTTTTCCGTGGCAGGACGAGGCTCTGAGCGTGGCCACGCACAAGCCCAATGTGTGGATTGACCTGAGCGGCTGGAGCCCCAAGTATTTCCCCAAGCAACTGGTGCAGTACGCCAATACGCTGCTCAAGGACCGCATCCTGTTCGGCAGCGACTACCCGCTGATCACGCCCGATCGCTGGATGAAGGATTTTGAGGAAGCGGGCTTCAAGCCCGAGGTGATGCCCGGCATCTTGAAAGGCAACGCGGTGCGCTTGCTGGGACTGGGTTGAGAGATGTGATCGGTTTCAGGCGCACGCGGCTCTGGCCGGCCGATTGCTGCCTTTGGCTAGTGACCGCGTCGGGGAAGTGGAAATTCTGACGTATCCGGTGCCGAAAAGCTGACGATCGTCACCCGCAGCAACGTGCTCAAAACGCACATACACTTCAGGATTGAAGGCCCGCAGCGCCCCCCTGCAGCGCCGCCACGCACACGCGCTCCATTTCAAGCGCCCACTCGGCGGCTTCGGGCTGGCTCAGCTTGACGAGCAAACCATAGCGGCGCCCGCCCCACACCGCCAGATGCAGCGCCTGCACCGTGGCGGGCCTTGGGCGGGGTGCCAGATCATCACAGGCGTCCAGCACCCGGGTCCACGCCGCCAGCAACTCGTCATGCACGCGGCGATGGTGCTTGGGTTCGGCGATGCGTGCTTCCAGCAGCAGCATCTCGGGATCAAACCAGGGCAGCTCGGGCGCGCGCACGCCGCAGCTCAGACGCACCAGTGTCTGCACGCGCTGCCGCCATGTGAGCCCGCTGGCCTGCACCGCTTGCGCCTCAATCGCCTGCAGCAACGTGTCCATGCAATGGCGCACATAGCCTGACAGCAAGGCGTCTTTGCTCGGGAAATAGTCGTACAAGGTGCCGACCGAGACCCCGGTTTCCAGCGCCACGGCGCGGGTGGTGAGTCCGCCCCAGCCGTCACTCCGCCAAATCCGAACAAAGGCGTCATAAATGGCCTGAACGGTGAACTTGGCACGCGCCTGCAGCGGCCGCTTCAAGGGCTTGGCGCGTGGCGTGGGGGCCTCGGCCGAGGCGGCTTGCGGTTTTCCGAACCCGCTGGAGAGAGGACGACGGTACATTCAATTGACCCGATTTTGCAACCCCAAAACCACACCCAGGACAAACGCCCCATGAACCAAAATCTTCAGCTCACGCGACTGCTGACCCGCAAAGATGCATTGAATCACAGTCAGCTCGATGTCGGCCCGCAAGCCGCGCCGGCGCCGGGCGAGGCGCTGCTCAAAATCAACCGTGTCGCCATCACCACCAACAACATCACCTACGCGGCCTTTGGCGACGCCATGCAGTACTGGGGCTTCTTCCCCACCCACCAGCCGCAGTGGGGCCATATGCCGGTCTGGGGCTTTGCCGATGTGGTGGCGTCCACCGTGGACGGCGTGGAGATTGGCGAGCGTTTCTATGGCTACTTTCCCGTTGCCAGCCATTTGCGGGTGCGCCCGGAGCGCGTCACGCCACGCGGCTTTTATGACGGTGCCGAGCATCGGCGCGCGCTCACCTCGGCCTACAACCAGTACACGCGCTGCAGCGCCGACCCGGCTTACCGTGCCGCTGACGAAAACTACCAGATGCTGGTGCGCCCCTTGTTCATCACCTCCTTCATGCTGGCGGACTTTCTGCAGGACAACGCCTTCTTCGGCGCCACCCAACTGGTGCTGTCCAGCGCATCGAGCAAGACCGCCTACGGCACCGCGTTTGCTCTGCGGCCCTACGTCGACAAGGGCATCCCATTGATCGCGCTGACCTCGGCGCGCAACCAGGGTTTCGTCGAAGGCCTGGGCTGCTACGACCAGACCGTGGGCTACGAGCAGCTCGCCTCCATCGACGCGACCCAGCCCACGCTGTATGTGGACTTTTCAGGGGACGAGGCCTTGCGCGAAAAAATCCATCACCACCTCGGCGATCAGCTGGTGTACGACTGTTTCGCCGGCTCGGCGCAGAACACCAACTTCCTGCGCGACACCGGGCTGCCCGGCCCCGAGCCCAAGTTCTACTTCGCCCCGGTGCAGATCCGCAAACGCAATGCCGATTGGGGCCACGCCGTGGTCAACCAGCGCTTCAATGAGGCGCAACTGGCTTTCATCCGCCGCGTGAGCGATCCGGCCACACCCTGGATGCAGCTGGTCGAGCATCAAGGCTTTGAAGCGGCGCAGGCGCTGATTGCCGATCTGCATGCCGGGCGTATTGATCCACTTCAGGGGCATGTGGTGATGCTGGGGTGAACTGAGCGCAGTAGCGCAGGAGGCTGTGGGGAGCCGTACAAACCCGCATGAGATTTGTGGCACGAAACTGGCATGCCTCGCTAGAATTAGTTGACCAATCGGTTAGCTTCTTCTTTCTGGTGCAGACCCATCAATTTTTTCGTGTCAATGAACAATCCTGAAATGCCATCACGGTCGCCCGCTGCCGTTGCGCTGGTCACGCCCTTGGCCAGTGCGCGGCTGGCCGTCGAAGTCCGCAACGCCAGCGTCATCTACCAGGCGAGCGATTCACCGGTTCACGCGCTGGAAGGTATTGACCTGGACATTCGGGAAGGCGAGTTCGTCGCGCTGATTGGCCCCTCGGGTTGCGGCAAGACCACCTTGATGCGCGTGATCGCCGATCTGGAGAAGATCAGCGCCGGCCAGGTGCTGGTCAACGGCGTCACGCCGCATGAGGCCCGCCTGGCGCGTTCCTATGGCTATGTGTTTCAGGCGCCCGCCCTGTTTCCGTGGCGCACGGTGCTGGCCAACGTCACCCTGCCGCTGCAGATCCAGGGCCGCTCCAAGGCCGACAGCAAGGCCATCGCGCTGGAGCAGCTGGCCCGTGTCGGGCTGACCGGCTTTGAGCAAAAGTACCCCTGGCAGCTGTCCGGCGGCATGCAGCAGCGGGTGTCGATTGCGCGCGCCCTGTCGTTTGAGCCGCGTATTCTGATGATGGATGAACCCTTTGGTGCGCTGGACGAAATCACGCGCGACCGCCTCAACGAACAGTTGCAGCAGCTGTGGCAGCGGGAGCGCCGCACCGTGGTGTTCGTGACCCACTCGATTGCCGAGGCGGTCTACCTGTCGACCCGCATCGTCGTGATGTCGCCGCGTCCCGGGCGCATTGTCAAGGTGATTGACTCCCAGTTGCCGGATGAGCGGCACTTGGGGCTGCGCGACAGCCCGGCCTTCACTGAAGTGGCGCACGCGGTGCGCGAAGCCCTGGCCGATGGTCACCATGACTGACAGCGCCTGGAAAGCCGTCACGGCGCGTCTCCAGCAGGGCTTACCGGTGGCCGTGCTGCTGCTGGCGGTGCTGCTGGCCTGGTACGCGGGCGCCTGGCTGCTCAACGCGCCCGGCGCGATCGAGCGCGTATTGCCCCCCGACGAGGCATGGACCTGGCAAGACCTGTTGACGGCCACCATGCATATGCAGCGTCCGGTGCTGCCCGCGCCCCATCAGGTGGCACTCGATTTCTGGTCCGGCTTGGTGGACTGGCCGCTGGACTCGCCGCGCAACCTGCTGTACCACGTCGCCGTGACGGCAGAGTCCACGCTGTGGGGCTTTGTGATGGGCACCTTGCTGGGCTTGGTCCTGTCGGTGAGCATTGTTCACTCGCGCACGCTGGACCGGGCCTTGCTGCCCTGGATCGTGGCCTCGCAAACCGTGCCGGTGCTGGCGATTGCCCCGATCGTGCTGGTGATTCTGGGCAGTCTGGGCTTTGCCGGCGTGGCCCCGAAAGCCGTGATCGCCATGTACCTGTGTTTTTTTCCGGTGACGGTGGCCATGGTGCAAGGCTTGCGCTCACCCCAGCGCATCGAGACCGAGATGCTGCACACCTACGCCGCCAGTCGCTGGCAGGCTTTGTGGTTGCTGCGCTTGCCTGCCGCCTTGCCTTTCTTGTTTCCCGCCTTGCGGGTTGGCATTGCGGCCGGCCTGGTCGGCGCCATGGTGGCCGAGCTGCCCACCGGCGCACAGGCCGGTTTGGGCGCGCGGCTGTTGACCGGCTCCTACTACGGCAACACGGTGCAGATCTGGTCGACGCTGGTGATGTCGGCCTTGCTCGGCCTGACGCTGACCGGTGTGGTGGCCGGCGTTGAGCGCATCGTGTTGCGGCACCGGGGGCAGTCATGAAACGCGCCACCCAACTCACCGTGCTGTGGGTGCTGGCTTGCCTGGTGGGTGGTGCGTTGCTGATGCAGCTGCCGTCCGCCCGCGGGGAGACGCCACCGAGCGCGCTGTTCTGGGGCGCCACGGCCGTGCTGGCGCTGCTGGCCGTGCAGTCGATCCGGCGCATGGCCGCACTCGACGCTGGGCGCGTCTACGGCCTGCTGACGGCGGCCTTGTTTGGCGTGTGGGTAATCTACTTCTGGCAATTGCTGGTGGTGGCGTTGGAGGTGCCCAGGGTCTTGTTGCCGCCGCCCGCGTTGATCATGCAATCCATGGCCAGCCATGGGTCCACCTTGTGGGGCGACTTTGTGCAAACCGTGCTCAAGGCGGTGCTGATCGGTTGGGCCGTCGGCTCGGGGCTGGGGTTCGGCGTGGCGGTGGCGATTGACCGCCTGCCTTTCCTGCAGCGCGGTTTGTTGCCGCTGGCGTCCCTGACCAGCACGATTCCCCTGGTCGCCGTGGCGCCGATCGCCGTGATGTGGTTCGGTTTTGAGTGGCAATCCAAGGCGGCGGTGGTGGTGCTGATGACGTTCTTCCCGATGCTGGTGTCGACCCTGGCCGGGCTCAAGGCATCGGGCAAACTGGAGCGCGAGCTGATGTACAGCTACGCGGCCAGTTACGGTCGCACCTTGCTCGCCTTGCGCTTGCCGGCCGCGCTGCCCTTCATGTTTGGCGCGCTCAAGGTCAACGCCACGCTGGCCCTGATCGGCGCCATCGTGGCCGAGTTTTTTGGCTCACCCACCTCCGGGCTGGGCTTTCGCATTTCAACCGAGGCCGCCCGCATGAACATGCCGCTGGTGTGGGGCGCCATCGTGGTGGCGGCCGTCACAGGTTCGGTGGCCTATGCGGTGCTGGTGCAACTGGAGCGGCGTGCCGCGTTCTGGCACCCGTCGGTGCGTGAAGGTTAAACCCCCCCCAACCCAAGGAGCTTCCCATGATTCGTTCTTCCAAGTTCACCAACCGCCTGCTGGCCGCGGTGCTCGCCGTCTGCGGTGCGGCTGTCGGCGTCAGTGCCAGCGCGGCGGACAAGGTCACCGTGCAACTCAAGTGGTTGCCGCAAGCGCAGTTTGCCGGTTACTACGTGGCGCAAAGCAAAGGCTATTACAAGGCCGAGGGCCTGGACGTGACCATCAAACCCGGCGGCCCGGACATCTCGCCAGTGCAAGTGATTGCCGGCAATGGCGCGGACGTGGTGGTGAACTGGATGCCCGATGCCCTCGCCGCGCGCGAAGCCGGTGTGCCCCTGGTCAACATCGCCCAGATCTTCAACCGCTCCGGCTTGATGCTGACCTGCAAAAAGTCCAGCGGCGTGACCAGCCCCAGAGATTTCAAGGGCAAGACCCTGGGCGTCTGGTACGGCGGCAATGAATACCCCTTCCTCAACTGGATGGCCAAGCTCGGCTACAAGGCCGACACCGACATCAAGATCCTCAAGCAGGGCTTCAACGTCGACCCGCTGCTGCAGAACCAGGCCGCCTGTATCTCGACCATGATCTACAACGAGTACTGGCAAGTGGTGGACGCCGGCATCAAGGAACGCGACCTCATTACTTTCTTCTATGAAGAGCAGGGCGTGGCGTCGCTCGAAGACGGCTTGTATGTGCTGGAGTCCAAGCTGAAGGACCCGGCTTTCGTCGCGCGCATGGGCAAGTTCCTCAAAGCCACATTCAAGGGCTGGAACGATGCCGTGAAGAACCCGACCGAGGCCGCCAAGATCGTGGTGGCGGCTGACACCTCCGGCAGCACCACCGAAAAAGTGCAAAAACGCCAGATGGACAATGTGGCCAAACTCATCACCACCGCGGGTACGCCCAAGATCGGCTACCTGGAGCCGGCCGCCTATGAGCGCACGGTCAAGGTGCTGCTGGTCGCGGGCAGCTCCCCGGTGATCAAAAAAGATCCGGGCAAAGCCGCCTACTCGCACGTGGTGTGGGAAGCGGCCCAGAAGTGAGCTTCTCCCAGGCAAGTTGCCGTTTTTTGCGACCAGGGGTCTTATTCTGACGGGTACGGCCCCTTCTTCTTCACATCATGATGCCTATCCCCATCCGCAAGTCGGCGCGCGTGTCCGATGATGCGGCCAAAGGCCAGATTCGCCAGGCCAACGAGGCCCTGATTCTGGACGCGGCCGAGCGCGTGTTTGCCGGCGCCGGCTTTGGCGGCGCCACCATGGCGGCGATTGCCGAAGCCTCGGGTCTGCCCAAGGCCAATCTGCACTATTACTTTGGCAGCAAGCAGGAGCTCTACCGCACCGTGCTGGCGCGCACCCTGGAAGACTGGCTGCTGCCGACCCATGGCATCACGCCCCAGGCCGATCCCCGGGTGGCGATTGAACGCTATATTCGCGACAAAATGGCCTTGTCGGTGCAGCGGCCCCATGCCTCCAAGGTGTTCGCCAACGAGCTCTTGCACGGCGCCCCGGTGGTGAAAGCCCTGCTGGCCACCGAGTTGCGCGAGATGGTGCTGGCCAAGGCGGCGGTCATCGACGGCTGGATCAGCGCCGGGCGCATGGCGCCGGTGGACTCGGTGCACCTGTTCTTCACCATCTGGGCTGCGACCCAGACCTATGCCGACTTTGATGTGCAAGTGCGCGCCGTGCTGGGCCGCCCCGAGTTGGGCGCGCCAGACTATGCGCGCGCCACCGAACATGTGGTGTCGCTGATTTTGCGCGGCTGTGGTTTGGGGGCTGGCTAGCCTCCGATTGCTATGTTTTCAGGAGCTGTCTGCGCATATTCTGCGGGGGCTAGAGCCCGATTTGATGCTAAATTTTTCGTCACTGCAGGCGCTGCAGAAGGTCCAGGGTCGGATAGCCGTCCGCCGCCAGGCCCAGGCTGCGCTGGTATTGGCGAACGCCGCGTTGCGTGGCCGGGCCCAGCATGCCGTCGGGCGTGCCGCTGTCGAAGCCATGCGCGTTCAGCACCGTCTGCAACGCCAGCAACTGGCTGCGCGACAGTAGCTGCAAGTCGCGCGGCCAGGGTGCCTGCACCACGGCGCCGCCGGCCAGCCGATGCGCCAGCAGGTTGACGGCGAGCGCATAACTGGTCGCGTTGTTGTAGCGCAGGATGGTGCGGAAGTTCGGCCCCACCAAAAAGGTCGGCCCGCGTGCGCCCGCCGGAAGCAGGATAGAGCTGTCGGCCAAGGCCGGCAGCGGCGCGCCGTCCATGGTTTGCACGCCCTCAGCCGCCCATTGGGCGCTTGGCTGGCGCACATCGGCGTCGGCGTGCGCGTAGTCAAAACCTGGCGGCAAGCGCACCTCCAGCCCCCAGGGCTGACCAGCCTGCCATCCAGAGCGTGCCAGGAAGTTGGCGGTCGAAGCCATCACATCGGGCACGCTGCCCCAGATGTCGCGTCGGCCATCACCATCGGCATCCACCGCATAGGCCAAAAAGGCCGATGGCAGAAACTGCGTCTGGCCCATCGCACCCGCCCACGAACCCACCATCTGCGCGCGGTCGATATCGCGGTTCTGCAAAATTTTCAAAGCGGCGAGCAACTGGCCACGCGCCCATTCCTCGCGACGGCCCTCAAATCCCAGCGTCGCCAAGGCGTCGATGGTCGGGATGTCGCCCACAAAACTGCCGTAACTGCTCTCCAGGCCCCAGATCGCGACCAGCACCTCTGCCGGCACACCGTAACGCGCCGCTATGGCCTCTACGCCAACATTCGCATCGACATTCGCGGCGGAGCGCAGTTGCTGCAGCTTGGCCTCTCCCCGCGCGATGCGCTGCGGCGACACAGCGCTGTCCAGGTAGTCCCACACAGGGCGGGTGAACTCGGGCTGCGCCCGGTCCGACGCGATGGCGCTGGGGACGAAGCGGACGTTGTCGAACGCGATGTGCAGCGTTGCCTCATCGATACCGGCCGCGCGTGCGCGGGTGCTGAACTCAGCCACCCAGCGGGCAAATTTCTGGCTGTGTTCGACCTCAACGGATTCGGTCGGCGTCGGGTTGGTGCTGACTATCGATGGGGCTGGTGCCGTGGTTTCGACCGGCGGTGTGGAGGCGCACCCCGCAAGCACGAAGATCGCCAGCAACGCGGGAACAAATCCGCAGCGGGCTGACGCTGGAAAAAGGGATGGTGTTTGCATGCTTTCCATTTTCGTCGTTCTATGGAAGCAGGGTGATCTGACGCCCTCGGTACCGATGACGGTGCACTGCGACTGGTTCGTTGCATTGCATGATCACCATCGCGGCACGTTCGATCGCGAATGCAAGCTCCCGGTCCATGAACAGCAACCAGACCAGGAAGGTGAGCGCACCGCTGACCAGCGCCATGAGAGTGAGCCACATCGCCGCAGTGTCGGCGAGGTTCTGCGTCTTCGATTTGCTTTTTTGGGCCTGCTTGACGAGGTGGATTACCTGCGACAGGAACGCGTTACCAGTCATAGGATTTGAGATCGCGGCTGACTCTTGACGACCAGTTCCGGTCTTTGGTGTGCAGCGCCATAAAGCAGTCACTGGGCGGTTCGCGGTAAAGCCCTTCCGGCGTCACCCCGATTTCCCGAGCGATCTCTATCCAGGCGTTCCCAGACCGTGCGCAATGCGAGCAGTTCCGCACGGGCGCGGGCCCGCTGAACCTCGCTGGCCAAACGGGCGGCCAGATCGGAAAGCCACGCGACATCATCTCGCTGTGCTTAGCGGGACTGACTCACTGCACAAGTAGCAACGGACAGTGTCGCAAAAGGCCGCTGCGCAATACGGCCGGGTCAGACTTTTCCGATCGTGTGGGTCATTTCCAGTCCGATCGGCAACATCGTACGATAGACAACCGGCGCCGATTCGCGACAATCGGTGCTTTGACCGTAAACGCCATGCAAATCAAGACTTTCTCCATCCTCCCTGTCCTCTTCGCAATCGCCGCGGGCGCCCTGGTTCCTGGCTCGGTGGCCTTCGCGGGTAGACACCACGCAACCAAGCCCGCGTCTCACAAGAAGGCCGCGGCCGACCTGAACGCCCCGCCGCCACTTGCTGCTCAGACCGCTTTGGCGGGCAGCCCACCGGCGCTGCCCGCCAAGGCATGGCTGCTGATGGACTTCGACTCCGGCGAGGTGCTCGCCTCGGCCAACGCTGACGAACCGCTGCCGCCGGCGTCGCTAACCAAGATGATGACAAGCTACCTGGTCGAGCAGGCCCTCCGCTCCGGCAAGCTCAAGCAAACCGACCTGGTCTCGGTAAGTCAGAACGCTTGGTGCCGAGGTTCGAGCAGCGAGTCGTGCATGTATCTGCCGCTGAACAGCCAGGCCACGGTGATCGACATCCTGCGCGGCATCATCATCCAGTCGGGCAACGACGCGTCCAAGGCGATTGCCGAGCACATGGCCGGCTCCGAAGAGGGCTTTGCCAAGCTGATGAACGCCGAAGCCCTACACCTTGGAATGACGCACACGCATTTCGTGAATCCCACGGGCCTGCCCGACCCGGCGCACAAGTCGTCTGCGCGTGACCTCGCCATCCTGGCGCGCGCCATCATCCACGACAGCACTGACTATTACCCGATCTACGCGGAACGCGAGTTCAAGTACAACGGTATCAAGCAAGGGAACCGCAACGCCCTGCTCTACACCGATCCCACCGTTGACGGACTGAAGACTGGCCACACCGAAGCGGCCGGCTACTGCCTGGTCACCTCATCCAAGCGCAACGAGATGCGCCTGATCACGGTCATCCTCAATACCCACAGC
>NZ_DHXT01000088.1:39558-43130 GCF_002413825.1 Rhodoferax sp. UBA5149 | reverse complement strand
GCGGGTCTGGGAGCACCGTGGATGTTGACCGTGCCGCGCGGCCAGCAAGTGCAGACCTCGGTGGAGCTCAAGCCGGGCCTGGAGGCGCCGGTGACCAAGGGCTCTGTGATCGGCAAGGTGGTCGCGACCTCGAACGGTAAGCCAATCGGCGAAGCCCCGCTCGTGGCCCAGGCCGATGTGGAGCGCGCGGGCCTGCTGCTGCGCACGTGGCAGCACATGGCCAAGTTGCTCGGAAAGTGAACGCTGGCAGGCCAGCGCCAACCATGCCAGCGATCGCACATATCGGGCTGTCATTGCCACGCCGCTGCGGTCGGGCATCCTACAAACCTAAACGAAAGCGGCCGGTCGTATTCGGTACGGGAATTGCTACTATCGGCCAGAAACGGCCCTCCGACCATCCGCCGCCAAAGGATTCTCCTGGCCGGTCCCCAGTGGTCATGAACGACGTATCTGCGGCAGCTCAGCCACTGGCCCCTGCTGCCACCCACCGTGCCGGCACAGAGGATAGGGTCAGCCCAAGTTCTTGTCGGCACTTGTGCGCCAGGGCAATTGCGAATCTCCCTGCCACTGCGAGCCCCGCCGCCAGCGTCAGCCGCACTGCTCTCCCAGCGCCAGCGTCGCCGCCGTGAAGCCAGCCTCGACGGCGAGCAGATCGTCTGCTTCCGGCACCGCTTCTCGCGCCCCTTTGATGACCATGCCTGCGTGGCGCTGGAGGCAGGCTGCGTCTTGCGCGCGTTGCACGTGGCCGGCGATCTGGGCGACGGCATCGAGCATACGGATCGCCACAGCCGGGCTCGAACGGGCCGCTTTGCCTGATCTGGTTGGAGGCCAAGTCCACGATCCCTGCAAACGTGGACCCTGGCGCTGCCAGCCGCAGCCGCCCATGAGAGTCGAATCGGTGGGGTGACGGCATATCGCGTCGGGCCAAGCGGCACAGGGATGATCCCAGTCGATCCACACAGGCGATCGCCGTGAACGGATCGTTGATGCCCGGTGACAACGCCCGCACGGCAATCTCGACCAACTGGTTGACCGAGAACTCAACATCTTGGGTGGCGGTGCGCTGGTTGCCGAGCACGAAGGCGGCGTTCATCTTGCCCACCAGGGCTTCAGTGACACGGTGCCCGGGCCGACGCTCCAGCCGCAGCGGCAGATCTTCCTGACTGGCCAGGGCCATCAGGGCCATCAGGGCGTCGGCATCGATCAGCTGCAGATAGCCGTCTTCGGCGGCACCCACGGGACGGGCCTCGAGCGCGAATGCCTGGATCGAGACCGAGACGTGATGAATGAAGTAGATCAGCACCCCAATGCTGACCTTGCCCAGTACCACCTATTCAGCAGCAGTGCTTTCACCAAGCCTCACTTCAACGCGTGAGCCTCGAACGACGCGCCCTGTTCGTTGCCGCACCATGGCGCCGACAACGCGAAGGGGCGGATCTTCCGCCGACAGTGGGGCTGCCTTGTGCGTCAGCGCACAGACGCGGCGGCGCCAGACGTGCACATTGGGGTTCCCGTGCCTCGGGAATCCATTTATCGGGCTAGGCACCTTGCACCGCGTCCGTCGGCTCTGCCTTGCCGAACGCTCTGCGTTCAAAACATTTGAAAGTGAGAACGCCATGCTTCGCCAAACGAAAGACCTGCAGGATCTCGCCATCGTCGCCACCGATGGCGCCATCGGCGACGTGAAAGATCTCTACTTCGATGACGAGGACTGGGGGATTCGCTACCTGGTCGTCGACGCTGGCTCGTGGCTGTCCAGTCGCAAGGTATTGATCTCGCCCATTGCCGCCGGCAAGCCCGATTGGGCCGCCAAGCTGTTGCCGGTCACGCTGACGCGTGAGCAGGTCAAGAACAGCCCCGACATCGACACCGACATGTCGGTCACCCGACAGCACGAGACCGACTATCTCGACTACTACAGCTATCCGTACTACTGGGCTGGCGTGGGCTTGTGGGGCAGTGGCGGGTATCCGAATATGGTCATGCCTGGTTACGCCGGTTACGGGTCTCCAACAGCCAGCCGCGAAGAAGCGGACGCCGCCCAGGCAAGAACCGAAGCACGCCAGCGCGACCAGGACCCTCACCTGCGCAGCTGCAAGGCCGTGGTCGGGTACCACATCCAAGCCAGTGATGGCGAGATCGGGCACGTGCGGGGCCTGCTCGTCGACGAAGAAAGCTGGGCCATCCGATACCTGGTGGTGAGCACGAGCAACTGGTGGCTCGGTCACGACGTGCTGGTGGCGCCGCAGTGGATCAAGAGCGTCAGTTAGGCGGATTGGACCGTCTCGGTCGACCTGACGCGTGATGCCCTGAAGGAGGCACCGTGGTACGACCCGGCAGTGCCGTTTACTCGCGAGATGGAAGTCGCCGTGTTCCAACACTACGGGCGCACGGGGTACTGGCATGACAAGGCGCGCCAGCCGGAAAGGGCCATCCCCAACCGGGCCGATGCCTGACACCCAACAGCGCGCCGCGCCAGCGCGCGACCCGTCGCTGGTCGACATTGTCGATCTGGCGCTGGTGCTCGGCACCGATCTGGAGCTCGGCCTCAGCGCAGAAGAGGCGGCCAAGCGGCTGCGCGCTGGCGGCGCCAACGAACTGCGCGCCGTGCCCCCCGTGCCCGCCTGGCGCCGCGCGCTGGCGCAGTTGCAGGACCCGCTGGTCTACCTGCTGGGTGTAGCAGCGGCTGTGGCCCTGGCCGCTTGGTGGTTCGAAGGCCGGGGCCTGCAAGGCGCGGCTGGCTGGCCGCTGGATGCCATCGTCATCATCTGCGTGGTGGCGCTGAACGCCGTGCTGGGC
This sequence comes from Rhodoferax sp. UBA5149, assembly GCF_002413825.1. Lineage (GTDB taxonomy): Bacteria > Pseudomonadota > Gammaproteobacteria > Burkholderiales > Burkholderiaceae_C > Rhodoferax. The sequence goes on along the minus strand of NZ_DHXT01000088.1, from coordinate 40,331 downwards.
TGGCTGCAAGAGACCAAAGCGGCGCAGGCGGTGGCGGCGCTGGCGAAGATGACCACCGCCACTTCAGCTGTGCTGCGCGGCGGTGCCGTGGACCGGGTGCCCAGCACTGAGCTCGTCAAGGGTGACGTGCTGGTGCTCGCCGAAGGCGACGCCGTGGGCGCCGATGCGCGCCTGGCGCAGGCCGCCGCGCTGAAGCTGCTGGAGGCGCCGTTGACGGGCGAGAGCGAGGCGGTGCTGAAGGATGCGGCGCTGCTGCCCGGACCCGTGGCGCTGGGCGACCGACTGAACATGGTCTTCAAGGGCACGGCGGTCGCGCAGGGCAGCGGCCATGCCATCGTCATCGCCACCGGCATGCAGACCGAGATGGGCGGTATCGCCACACTGCTGGACACCACGCCCGACGCGCCGACGCCGCTGCAAATCGAGATCGCGCATTTGGGCAAGGTGCTGGGGATCGCGGCCTTGGGCGTTGCCGCCGTCGTGGTGGCCACGATCCTGCTCATTTCGGACATCCATGGCGTGGCCGATGTCGTCACGGTGCTGCTGCTGGGCGTGTCGCTGGCCGTGGCCGCCGTGCCCGAGGGCCTGCCTGCCATCCTGTCGGTGGTGCTCGCGATGGGCGTGCGCCGCATGGCGCACCACCACGCCATCGTCAAGAAGCTGGCCTCGGTCGAGACGCTCGGGTCGGCATCCGTCATTGCGTCGGACAAGACCGGCACGCTGACACGTGGCGAGATGACGGTGCAGCGGGTGATGACGGCCTCGGGGCGCAT
>NZ_DHXT01000088.1:32897-39303 GCF_002413825.1 Rhodoferax sp. UBA5149 | reverse complement strand
CGAACTGGCCGAAGGCCCTATGCGTGATGAACTGCGGGCCGTGCTGAGCGGCGGCAGCCTGGCTGGCAATGCCCAACTGCGGCAGATGGAGACCGGCACATGGGTCATCCAGGGCGATCCGACCGAAGCCGCGTTCCTGGTGGCGGAGCGCAAGCTGGGCAGCAGCGGTGTGGCACGTGAGAGGGAAGACCGCTTTGAACGCATCGGCGAGATCCCCTTCACCTCGCAGCGCAAGATGATGTCGGTGCTCGTGGTGGACCATGCCGACGGCGACGCGCACGTGCTCTTTACCAAGGGCGCGCCCGATGTGCTGCTGGCGCATTGCACCCGCGTCCGTCACGGCGAGGCCACGGTGGCGCTCGATGCCGCCTGGCACACGCAGGTGCAGGCCGACGTGGCTTTGATGACAGATAACGCGCTGCGCACGCTGGGCGTGGCGCGCCGCACGCTGGCAGCTGACGCGCAGATCCCGACCGATGCTGCGGAGGCGGCTGCGCTCGAACAGGAGCTGGAATACCTCGGCACCGTGGGCATCATCGACCCGCCGCGCGAAGAGGCAGCCGTGGCCATTGCCCAGGCTCGCCAGGCTGGCGTCCGCGTGGTCATGATCACCGGCGACCACCCGCGCACGGCGGTGCGCATTGCAGCCGATCTCGGCATCGTCGAGGTCGGTGCGCCGGTGCTCACCGGACTTGATCTCGACAAGCTGGACGACGCGGCCTTCACTTCAGCAGTGCGGCAGACCTCGGTATACGCCCGCGTGGCACCCAAGCACAAGCTGCGCATCGTGCGAGCGTTGCAGGACGGCGGCAACGTGGTGGCCATGACGGGTGACGGCGTCAACGACGCCCCGGCGCTGAAGGCCGCCGACATCGGCGTGGCGATGGGCGTGGCAGGCACCGAGGTGAGCAAGGAGGCGGCCCGCATGATCCTGGCTGACGACCATTTCGCCACCATCGTGCTGGCGGTGCGCGAAGGGCGTGGCGTGCTCGACAACATCCGCAAGTTCCTGCGCTACCTGCTGTCGTCTAACCTGGGCGAGGTGCTGACGGTGTTTGGCGGCGTGGTGGGGGCGGGTGTCATCGGTCTGAAAGCCACGGCCACCGGCTCGGGTGGCGCGGTGGTGCTGCCGCTGCTGGCCACGCAGATCCTGTGGATCAACCTGATCACCGACACCGGGCCCGCGCTGGCGATGGGCGTGGACCCGATTGCCGAAGACATCATGGCGCGCAAGCCGCGCCCGCGCAGCCAGCGCATCATCGATGGCCGCATGTGGCGCAGCGTGCTTGAGGCCGGCGTCGTGATGGCGGTGCTGACCCTGCTGACGCTGGACCTCTTCCTGCCCGGCGGGTTGATCGAGCCGGTGGACAGCTGGCTGGGCCCCGGCCCGCACAGCCTGGAAGGGGCGCGCACCGCCGCCTTCACGGTGCTGGTGCTGACGCAGCTGTTCAACTGCTTCAACGCGCGCTCGGCAACCGCATCCGCGTTCCGGGATGCGTTTTCGAACCGCTGGCTGTGGGCAGCGGTGGCCTTGTCGACTGCGCTGCAAGTGGCTGTCGTGCACCTGCCCTTCCTCAACCTCGCCTTCGGCACCGTGCCGCTCTCGGCGGGCCAGTGGTGCGTGTGTGTGGCAATGGCCAGCGGCGTGCTCTGGTTCAGCGAAGGGCGAAAGCTGTTGCGACGACTCTGGACCCGGCGCTCGCTTGCACCGCCCGGTCACAGAGTTTTGCCGCCGGTGTACAAGTAACCAACAAGGAGTCTGTATGAAAATCGATGCCAATGCATTCAAACTCGGCGAGGGCGACGAGGTCGACCTCGGCCTTTGGGCCACGAAGGTCAAACCGCTGTGCAAGTCGAAGAAGGCGTACCGCAAAGAGTTGCAGGACCACGTCGAGCGCTTAAGCGACCAGCAACGCCTGCTCTACGCGTCGAACCGCCACGCCTTGCTGCTGGTGTTCCAGGCGATGGACACGGCCGGCAAGGACGGCGCGATTCGCCACGTGATGTCGGGTGTCAACCCGCAAGGCTGCCAGGTCTTCAGCTTTCAGCATCCGAGCGCGCGGGAACTGCAGCACGACTTCCTATGGCGCACCACCCGCGACCTGCCCGAGCGCGGACGCATCGGCATATTCAACCGCTCGTACTACGAAGAGGTGCTGATCGTGCGCGTGCACAGCAGCATCCTGCAAAGCGAATGCCTGCCCGACGCTGCTGCCGACGAATCGGTGTGGCGCGGGCGCTACCGCTCGATCGTCGACCTGGAAAGGCATTTGCACGCCAACGGCACGCGCATCGTCAAGGTGTTCCTGCACCTGTCGAAGGAAGAGCAGCGCAAGCGTCTGCTGGCGCGCATCGACGAGCCCGACAAGAACTGGAAGTTCAGCGCCGCCGACATCGCCGAGCGCAAGTTCTGGGACGCCTACATGCAAGCCTATGGCCATGCCCTGAGCGCGACCAGTACAGCGGACTCGCCCTGGTTCATCGTGCCCGCCGATGACAAACATGACGCGCGGTTGATCGTGTCGCAGATCGTGCTCGACGCGCTGCAAGGTTTGAAGATGCGTTACCCGGTGGTCAGCGCGGCGCGGCGGCAGGAGCTGAAAACGATTCGAAAGCAGCTGGCGAAGTGAGCTGGTGCAGGCTCGCGCGGGTGAACTATTTCGCGTCATGATGGCCGGTACGCATTTTTTATATCTCGCCGATGCAAGCCCTGATCGACTTCCTCTCGCAGCACCCCGCTCTGGCACTCGGCGTGGTGTTCGCTGCGTCCTTGCTGGAGTCGGTGGCCGTGATCGGCACCATCATCCCAGGCAGTTCGGTGGTCGTCGCAGCCGGCGTCCTCATCGGCCTTCAGGTCCTCGATCCATGGTGGGTGGCAGCGACGGCCGTGATCGGCGCGATCCTCGGCGACGGCTTCAGCTTCTGGCTCGGTCATCGCTATCACGAAAGGCTGCGCGCCTGGTGGCCTTTGAGCACCCATCCCGAATTGCTCGCGCGCGGGCAGGCGTACTTTGCAGAGCATGGCGGCACGAGCGTGTTCCTGGGCCGCTTCCTCGGACCTGTGCGTGCCATCGTTCCCGTGGTCGCCGGCATGTCCAACATGCCGAGGCTCCGGTTCGCGGTGGTGAATGTGCTGTCCGCCATCGCCTGGTCGGCAGCGCACCTGCTGCCCGGCGCGCTTTTTGGTGCTTCGCTGCAGCTTGTCGGCGCTGTGAGCTCCCGCCTGCTCATCCTCTTGGCAGGGGTGGTGGCCGTCGTCTGGCTGTGCACCGTGCTGCTGCGCCTGACCCTTCGGGGCGCTTGGCCGGTCGCGAGCCGGCAGCGTGATCGGATGGTGGCGTGGGCGCGTCCCAGAACCGGCGTATTCCCGCGGTTCGTCCTGTCGCTGCTGGAGCCCGCGCGGCCGGAGTCGCTCGGGCTCCTCATTGCCGCCGTAATGTTGCTCGGCGGAGCCTGGATGTTCCTTGGCATCACAGAGGACGTGGTGTCGAGCGATCCGCTGGTGCAGTTCGACCACGTCGTGTTCACAGCCCTGCAGAAACTGCGCACGGGCTTGGTCGACGAAGTGATGATCGCCGCCACCGAACTCGGCAGTGCCATGGTGGCGATCGCCGTCATCGCCTCGGTGTCGGTGGTGCTCGCGTGGAAACGCTGCTGGCGCACGCTGGCGTACTGGTTGACGGCCGTCGGTTTCGCACAGGCGCTGGTCTGGATCCTGAAGATGACGCTGGAACGTGCACGGCCGATGGCCATGTACGACGGCACCGACCAGTTTTCATTCCCGAGCGGGCACGCCGCGTCGAGCATCGTGCTCTACGGTTTCCTGGCTTTTCTTCTGGCGCACAAGAGGAGTCCCAAGATCAGATTCACCATCGCGCTGCTGGCGGCGGGGTTGGTCGGGCTCATCGCGTTCTCGCGCCTTTACCTCGGAGCGCACTGGCTGTCGGATGTAATTGCCAGTCTGAGTCTAGGCACGGCCTGGGTGGCGCTGCTCGGTATCACCTACATGCAGCATGAACCAACAGAGCGCCTGCCTGCCCGTACCTTGTTGTTCACCGCATTGGGGACGCTGATCCTGGCGGGGTCCACGGTGGTTGTGACACATCATGCGGCCGACGCCGCCCGGTACGCGCCCCGCCAATCCACTTCGACCTACCTTCTGGTCGACTGGCGGGTAGACGGATGGCAGAGGTTGCCTGCCCACCGAACCGAGGTGGATGGTGATCACGAGGAGCCGCTGTCGGTGCAGTGGGCCGGCACGGCGGATCGGATCGTGCAAGAGCTCGAAGCAGGCGGGTGGCGCAGGCCGCCGCCATGGACGCTGCGGACGACGCTCTTGTGGCTGTTGCCGTCCACTCGCGTCGGGCAGCTCCCGGTGCTGGTAAAGCTTCACCAAGGCGCGTCGCCGACCATGAGTTTCGAGCGGGAACTGGACCCATCGCGTCGCCTTGTGATTCGCCTTTGGCCGACGTCCTACCAGGTCGGGGCGGTAAACGACCCACCCGTGGCGCTGTGGATCGGGATGGCGACCCTCGAACGCTTGGCGCATCCGGCCGGCATGGCGACGCTGGCGATGACTGATCAGGACTTTGGCATGCCGACGGCGCAACTTGCGAAATCTCTGCACACCCAAGGCGTGCGCCTCAACATCAAGCGCAGGGACACGACGGCTGTGTTATTGGTGCGTTGAGACGCGGCTGGTGGCGTCGGAGATGCCCGCGGACGTGGGTGCCGAGCCTCAAGTGGCAGCCGAAGGTAGCTGTTGTGGCGCCCATGTGAAGGGTGCCCCCCTCAGGCTGTCAATGAGGACCTGGAACGCCCACAGCAGGTGCGAGTCGTAGATCCGAGCGCCCAAGGAAAACTCTAAACTACGAAACCTACGAAACCTACGAAACGCCTGCTGAACGATTCAGCCAACTCGTTGCATCGACCGGTTGAATCCAAGCTGCAAAGCGGAAGTCCTGTCCGCCACAAGACATGGCGCAAGGGATGTGGAGAAATTGCTGCTGCAACGGGGAAAACGATATCTGCACCATTTTCTTCAAGAAAAATGTGCTTGTAGCCCTCGCAGATACTACGCAAGAAGCTATTAAAACAATAGCAAAACCTATTTGCTTTGCTGCGTGGCCCGCCACTCGCCGGGGCTACTTCCCGTCCAGCGTTTGAAGGCCCGGTTGAACGCACTGGCCTCCGAGAAGCCCAGGCGCTGCGCAATGTCGACAAACGTGCTGTCGGTGTCGGCCACGGCGGTGCATGCAGTCTCCTTGCGCACGGCATCCACCACATCGGAGTAACTCAAACCCTGGCTTTGCAGGCGGCGGGCAAATACCCGGTCGCTCAAGGCAAACTGCTCGGCGGCGGCCGAGCGCTCCGGCACGCCGGTCGCCAGCTTCGCCTCCAGCCAGTGGCGGACCTGGGCTGAGAAGTCGGGGGTGTCGCTGAGGGCGGCCAGGCGCGCTGCCGCGTATTCGCGGTGCATGGCGGCGAGTTGCGTGTCGGCTTGCGGCAGGGCGCGGTCCAGCAGGGCGTTGTCCAGTTGCAGGCCGCTGAACGCCTGGTTGAAATCCACCCCGGTTTGAAACACCGTCTGGTAGCCCGCCAGTGGCCCCAGTTGGCTGTGGCTGAACTGCACCTGCGCCGGGACGAAGCGGTGGTCGGTGACCCAGCGGCTGAAGCTCACCACCGCCGCCAGCACGGCTTCGATCTGGTGCGGGCTGAAGGCCAGTTCGCCTTGCTGCGGGTGGTAAATCAGCCAACTCTTGTCGTCGCCACCAATGATCTGGAAGCGCCCGCCGTCGCTGATCAGGCGCTGAAACTTTTGCACCAGCGTAATCGCCTCGCGCAGCGTGGGCGAGGACTGGAAGATGAAGCTCACCACATTGAAGCTGGCCGGCCCCACCAGGCTGCCAGCTTTGAGGCCAAAGCCGGAGTCCTGGGTCAGCTCGGCGGCGGCACGCCACAGCCGGGTGATGTCGTCGATGGGCCAGCGCTCGTCGCCCAGCTGCCGGGGCCCCAGCCCGGCGTGCGCCAGCAGTTGCGTGCGGGTCAGGCCATGGCGTTCGGCGGCAGCGAGCACGGTGTTGATCCAGCTCATGGAAACACTGGCTTGTGCGGTCAACATGCTTGGCTCCTGAAGTCAAGGGGTTCGCCATGATAAGCCGTTATCGTCAGGTCTTTCCGCTCAGGAACTCCCTTATATGGCAACTGCAAATGTTCAGTCGGATGTGCTGGTGATTGGCGGTGGTTTGGCCGGTCTGGTCACCGCTATTGAGTGTCTGCGCGCGGGTAAAAGCGTCACGCTGGTGGACCGCGACACGCCCGAGCGTTTGGGCGGTCTGGCGCTGTGGGCCTTTGGCGGCATGGCCTTGGTGGACACACCGCTGCAGCGGCGCATGAAGCTCAAGGA
>NZ_DHXT01000088.1:29390-32576 GCF_002413825.1 Rhodoferax sp. UBA5149 | reverse complement strand
CACGGCCTCAAGTTCATGCCCGCCGTCAATTGGGTGGAGCGCGGCATGCAGGGCGACGGCAACACGCTGCCGCGTTACCACGTGGTATGGGGCACCTCGCGCCACCTCACGCTGCGCATGATAGCGACGCTGCAGCAGGCCGCCACGGGCCAGCGTTTGACGCTGCTGAGTCGCCACCGCATTACCGCGCTGGACGCGCAAAACGGCACGGTCACCGGCGCCACCGGTATCAACGACGCCACGCGCCAGGAGGTGTATTTCAGCGCGCAGGCGGTGGTGCTGGCCATGGGCGGCATCAACGGCAGCCACGAAGAGACGCGCGCCAATTGGGTCCAAAGCCGCCCCATGCCAGCCACGATGCTCAACGGCGCCCACCCGTTTGCCGATGGCAAGTTGCACCACCTGGTGGCCGGGTTGGGCGGCAACATCACCCATGCGGGCGAGATGTGGAACTACGCCGCCGGCTTTCCCCACCCGCAGCCGCATTTCGAGGGCCATGGTTTGTCGGCCATACCCTGCAAATCGGCCTTGTGGCTCAACCACCGGGGTGAGCGCATCGGCCCGCAGCCGCTGGTCACCGGCTTTGACACCCACGACTTGTGCCAGCGCGTGGCGGCGCAAGAGAAGCCCTACACCTGGCAGCTGATGAACTGGCGCATCGCGGTCAAGGAGTTCGCCATCTCTGGCTCCGAGCACAACCAGCGTATCCGCGATTTGCAGTTTCCCCTGTTCCTCAAGGAAACCCTGCTGGGCAACCACCGTCTGGTCAAGCAAATGGCGGCCGAGAGCAAACACTTTCTGGTGGACGACACGCTGGCCGGACTGTGCGCCAAGATGAACGCACTGTCCGGCACGAACGATGTGCACGCAGACGTTTTGCAGCGCACCGCCGACGCCTTCGATGCCAACTTCTCGCGCGGCGACTCCGTGGTCAACGACGACCAGATTCGCCGCATCGAACACGCGCGCCACTGGGGGCCGGACCGCTTACGCACCTGCAAACCGGCGCCGCTGCAAAAGCCAGGGGCTGGACCCTTCATCGCCATCCAGATGCAACTCATCACCCGCAAGAGCCTGGGCGGCCTGCAGACCGATCTGCAAAGCCGCGTGCTCAATACCACAGGCCAAGCGATGCCGGGCTTGTACTGCGTGGGCGAGGCAGCGGGCTTTGGCGGCGGCGGTGCCAGCGGCAAGCGTTCGCTGGAAGGCACCTTTCTCCCCGGCTGCATTCTCACGGCGCGTGCTGCGGCACGCTCCATCATTGCCGGTCGCGGCCTCTGAGACCTGTCTGCATTTCCCTATAACAATTCCGAGGAGACCCCCCATGTCCAATGGCGCCCATGCCCTGATCCGAACCCTGGTCGATGCCGGCATCACCACCTGCTTCACCAACCCCGGCACGTCCGAGATGCACTTCGTGGCCGCGCTCGACACCGTGCCCGAAATGCGCGCGGTGCTGGCCTTGTTCGAAGGCGTGGCCACCGGTGCGGCCGACGGCTATGGCCGCATGGCCGACAAGCCCGCCGCTACCCTGTTGCACCTGGGCTGCGGCCTGGGCAACGGCCTGGCCAACCTGCACAACGCACGCAAGGGCCGGGTGCCGATTCTGAACATCGTGGGCGACCACGCCACCCACCACGTGAAGTACGACGCCCAACTGCAGTCCGACATCGAAACCGTGGCCCGCAACGTGTCGCCCTGGGTGCGTACCTCCAAAAGCACGCAGGACCTGTGCAAGGACGCGGCTGAGGCCATTGGCGCTTGCATGGGCCCGCCGGGGCAGGTCGCGACCCTGATCCTGCCGGCCGACGTGTCGTGGGGCGAAGGTGGCGTGCCCGCCGCGCCGCCCATCCTCATCCCACCGGCGGCGGCGGACGACGCCACCGTGGCAGCCATTGCCAAGGCACTGCAGGGCGATGGCAAGAAGGCCCTCCTGCTCGGCGGCCGCGCCCTGCGCGCACCTATGTTGATGGCGCTGGCACGCATCGCCGCCCAAACCGGTGCCAAGCTGTTTGCCGAAGTTTTCCCGACGCGCCTGGAGCGCGGGGCCGGTTTGCCACCGGTCGAGCGCGTTGCCTATCTGGCCGAACTGGCCTCGGTGCAGTTGACCGGGCTGGACCACCTCATTCTGGTCGATGCCAAGGCGCCCGTTTCGTTCTTCGCCTACCCCGGAAAAAAGAGCTACTTGGTGCCCGACGGCTGCCAATTGCACACCCTGGCGTCCTATACCCAGGACGTGTCCGGTTGTCTGGACAAGCTGTCCAAAGCGGTGGGGGCCGAGCAAGCCACCCCCGTGCTGCAGGCACCCAAGCGCCCAGGTCTGCCGCGCGGCAAATTCACCGCCGACAAGGTCTGCAAGGCCATTGGGCAGCTGATGCCGGAGAACGCCATCCTCGTGGACGAAGCCCAGACCTCCGGCATCATGCTGGCGATGTACACCGCGGGCGCACCGCGCCACGATGTGCTCACGCTCACCGGCGGCGCCATTGGCCAGGGCCTGCCCAATGCCGTGGGCGCGGCCATCGCTTGTCCCAAGCGCAAGGTGATTGCGCTGGCCGGTGACGGCTCAGTCATGTACACCATCCAGGCTTTGTGGACCCAGGCACGCGAGAAGCTCGACGTCATCAACATCATCTTCAACAACCGCTCCTATGCCATCCTCAATGTCGAGTTGCAGCGCGTGGGGGCGGTGGGTGCCAGCGACAAGGCCAAAGCCCAGCTCGACCTGCGCACGCCTCCGATCGATTTCGTGCACCTTGGTGAAGGCATGGGTGTGCCATCCAGACGCGCCACGACCACCGGGGAATTTCTGGCGGCCTTCGAGCACGCACTGCGCACCCCAGGCCCCCACCTCATCGAGGCGATCGTGCCCCCCAGCTTGACCGGGTTGAAACTGCGCGTGTTGCCGCACCTGCTGCAATCGCTGGCCAATCTGCCGCAGCCGATTGCGCGGGCCATCAAGCGCGCTATCGCGCCCTGAAAGCTGCAGCGCCGGTCGCCACCACACTGCCGGGTTTCTGTCAGACCGGTCATTCGTCCAGCACGGAGTCGTTTCAAGCGTCGTCAAAAGAATTATCGACGTGAGATGAGCATGCCGAGCAATATTCCAATGGCTGCAGCGATACCCACCGCCTGTAGCGGACGCTCCTTCACGTAGTTGGTGGTGGCACCAACGCCCCGATTGAA
>NZ_DHXT01000088.1:27010-29156 GCF_002413825.1 Rhodoferax sp. UBA5149 | reverse complement strand
ACCTTCGCCAAAATGTTTTCTTTGGCCGCAATGAGTTCAAGCTCGGAATAACTCGCCAGATGGGAAATCAGGTCATCAAGGTCAGCTCGTAAACCGGTTGCTTCTTCATGGGCAACGACACCGATTTTTTTGCCCGCCGCTTGAGTGGCGTCCAGCAGGTGCGCCGCTGAGGTGGCGACATGTCCGGCCATATCACCTGCAGCGTCAGATGCAGTTTCACTTTTGCCGGGAAGATTAAGAGTTTCCATTGATGTCTCCTGTGACGTGGGTAAGAGATGTTGGTGGTGGCTTGCCTCCGGGGCCCGGCACAAGTTTGGTCCGGAGCTTGGCGTCCAAGCCGGGCGTGGCTCTCATATCGGTATCTACCAGGCCCGCGTCAATATCGCGCTTGGCCTGCTTCATCGCAGGGTCAGGTGCGTCGGCAACGCTGCTGGTGGATTCATCGCGTTCATGGGGGAGCGGCAGCCCTTTGCCCACAATTGCCGGACTGGTCAGGGGCTTCGCGGTGACGGGCTGTGATTCAGGGTTCGCTGGTGTAAGAGACATGACAATCCTTGTTCGCTAAATGGCTAAATCCAGGGCCAAGGCTCGTGGCACGCCGAAACTGGACCTTAAGGCAATTGAGGGGCCGCACAGAGTTCATACGCGGCCTATTTCCCCAGGCTGTCTCGCAACGTTTTGACCTTGTCGTGCGCTTGCTGGACGCTTTGAAACTGGCGCTCAACGATGTCCCGCACATCCGACGGCAGGGTTTTCGCCAGCGCTTTCTTGTAGGCATTGACGGCGTGATCCTCACTGGTTTCGGTGGCCGCCAGGATGGCACGGTCGCCGCCACCCAAGGCTGACTTCAGATCCATCCAGCCGCGCTGCAGCGCCCCTGAAACGGTACCCGTGTTGTCAGGTTCGTCTCCCAGGGAGTGCACCAGTGTTTGCAGTTCACCAACGAACTGTGCGCGGGAACGGCTTTGTTCAAAACAGAATGTTTTAATCTGTGGCGCATCAATCTTCTCGGCAGCTTCCTGAAAGCCTTTCTGGGCGTCGCGGTTGAGTTCAATCAGACTGTTGAGTGTGCTGACTACTTGATCCGGTTTCATTGAAGGTTGGTTCATAAAAGTCCTTTTCGTTTAGCAGGCGCCGCGTCACCACGGCAGAGGGTAAATAGACCGCGGCCGGTAGTCGGCCGTAACGCCGTGGTGGTTAGCGGAATCACCGCTGTGCAGCACGACCCTGCGAATTTACGTTGGTGAATTGAGAGCGTCTGTGCCCCAGCGAACATTGCCCGACGATGTTCTGCTCCGAGCAAAGGGCCCGTTTGGAACACAAAGCGCTTGGGGTAGCGTTCCTGGGGGCCCAGGCCGAACAGGGCGACGCGCTTAATCCGCAATGCTTGCACTTTTCCTGAATAAATGGGCTGAAAAAGCGTTAAGCCAAGCCGCGCATGCGGGATAGGATTTATGCTCCGGGGGCGCTGCATAATCCCGGCTCCCGCCGTTAACCTCCTGATCCCGGCGCTACTTCAACCCATTGGCCCACCTATGTCCTGCGTCTTTTTTTATCCATGGGCAGCGGCATGAGCCATGCGGTCGCCCGCCTGCGCGAGCAGCGTCTGGCGCGCTTTGACAAGCCCTTTGTTGCCCGTGGTTCGCATGCGCCGCGCTGCCTCAGCTGCCGGGTGATGTTCAGCCACTGCCTGTGTGCCCTGCGCCCCCAAGTGACGACCCGCGCCGGCATGTGCCTGATCATGTGCGACATCGAGCCGCTCAAACCCAGCAACACCGGCTGGTTGATCGCCGACGTGGTGCCGGACACCGCCGCCTTTGGCTGGTCGCGCACGCAAGTGGACCCCGCCTTGCTGGCCCTGCTGGCCGACCCGCAATGGGCGCCTTGCCTGGTGTTTCCCGGCGAGTATGTCGCCCCTGAGCGCGTCGTTACCGAGGTGCCCCAGGTTCCCGGCAAACGCCCGCTGTTTGTGCTGCTCGATGCCACCTGGTCGGAGGCCCGCAAGATGTTTCGCAAAAGCCCTTACCTGAACCACTTGCCGGTGCTCAGCCTGCAGCCCGAACAACTCTCGCGCTACCGCCTGCGCCGCTCGACCCGCGATGACCACCTGTGCACCTCGGAGGTGGCCGCGCTGTGCCTGGCCTTG
>NZ_DHXT01000088.1:7184-26748 GCF_002413825.1 Rhodoferax sp. UBA5149 | reverse complement strand
CCATTACCTGAATGCCAGACAGTCCGTGCCGCCGGATCTGGAGGATGCAGCGCATCAGCGCTTGCGCAGTTTGGGTCGTTGAATTCCTCGCCCCATCACGCAAGCTAAGCACCTGGTCCGCAATCCATACAACGCTCTATCAGTGCCGGACCGATGTGCAGCTTATGGTTGAGATCCCGCAGTGCGGTGCGCAAGCCTTCTTCAATGACCGGATGGTAGAAAGGCATGTCCAGCATGCTGGACACCGTCATGCGCTGTTGCGCCGCCCAGGCCAGCAGATGGCCGATGTGCTCGGCGGCGGGGCCGAACATTTCCGCCCCCAGAAACAAGCCGCTGCCTTGCTCGCCGTAGACTTTCAGCATTCCCTTGTTGAGCAGCATGACCCGGCTGCGCCCCTGATCCTCGAAGGACACGATTCCCTCTGCGAAGCGGCCCTTGAAGTGCTGGTCGAGCTGGCTCAGGTTGAAACCCACCGACGCGATTTGAGGATCGGTGAAGACCACCGCCAGTGGCGCGCGGCGCAAGCCCGCTCGGAGATCGGGGAAACGGCCGGCATTCCCGCCGGCGATGCGTCCCTGGTCAGCCGCTTCGTGCAACAGGGGGATGTCGTTGCTGGCATCGCCGGCAATAAAAATTGAGCTATTGCCGCACTGCAACGTGAAGCGGTCAAACACCGGCACGCCGTGTTCGTTCAACTGCAGCCCGGTGTTTTCCAAGGCCAACCCGGCAAGATCGGGCGCACGACCGGTCGCCGCCAGCACGTACTCGAAGCGCTCGGTTTGCCAGGCCCCGTCTCGATGCAGGTAATTGACCTCGACTCCAGCGGCAGCTTCCTTGACTGACTTCACCTGAGCCGATGCATCCAGATAAAACTCTTCGTTGAAGGCCTTGTCGGCGTAATCCCGAATGGCCGGGTCATGAATACCGGCAACACCACCGCCGACACCGAACACCTTGACCTTCACGCCCAGGCGGCTCATGGCCTGGGCCAGTTCCATCCCCAGTATGCCGGGCCCAAACACCGCCAGACTGGTCGGCAAGGTGGCCAAGTCAAATACGTTTTCATTGGTCAGCAAACGCGCGCTCAATCCCTTCAACATCGGCGGCAGCACGGGAATGCTGCCGGTGGCGATCACGATGCGCTGGGCGTGAATCAACTGCCCCTGTTCCGTCACCAGGGTATTGGCATCCCGAAAATTGACCTTGGCTTTTAATCGGTCGCCTTGCGCAATGGCGTCAACCGTCTCCAGCACGAATCCGACAAAGCGATCGCGTTCGCGCTGCACGCGCGCCATCACCGCCGCGCCGTCAACCGTGACGCCTTGCACCTGCACGCCGAAGGGCTCAGAATGCCGGGCCTGATGCGCGGCTTGCGCCGCGGCAATCAGCAGTTTGCTGGGCATGCAACCGAAGCGCGCGCACGTCGTCCCGTAGGCGCGCCCTTCGATCAGCAAAACGGAATCGGTCTGGGCGCGGGCGGCCCGGTAGGCGCCCATACCGGCGGTACCGGCACCCACGATGGCGACATTGACTTGAATGGGCGTCATGGCAGGTTTGAGCCCGACGGTGGCAACTTACTTCGCCAGCCAGATGGCCAGTTCGTCGGCGCCACCAATGTGTTGACCATCGATATACACCTGGGGTGTGGTGCCGCGTCCGCTCACTGCCTGCAGGGAGCTGTAGCTGATGCCGTGGCTGCCGAGTTCGATCTCTTCAAAACGATAGCCTTTGTCCTTGAGCATCTTGCGCGCGCGCGCGCAGTGCGGGCAGCCGGGCTTGCCGAAGAAAGTGACGCGTGGCGGGGGGCTGGCCTTGGGGTTGATGTAGTGCAGCATGGTATCGGCGTCCGACACCTTGAAAGGATCGCCCGGCTCCTCCGGCTCAATGAACATTTTTTCAATCAGTCCATCCTTCACCAGCATCGAATAGCGCCAGCTGCGCTTGCCCAGGCCGATCTCCGACTTGTCCACCAGGAGGCCCATGCCGGCGCTGAATTCAGCGTTGCCATCGGGCAGGAAGTAGATGTTTTCGGCGTTCTGCTCTTCCTTCCAGGTTTCCATCACGAAGGGATCATTGACGGACAGACAAATAACGCTGTCGATCCCATTCGCCTTGAACACGCCCGCCAACTCGTTGAAACGTGGCAGGTGGGTGCTGGAGCAGGTCGGCGTGAAGGCGCCCGGTAGCGCGAACAGCACCACCGTTTTACCTTTGAACAAGGCGTCGCTGTTGACCTTTTGCCATTCACCGTTGACCCGAATCGGGAAAGTGACATCGGGGACTCTTTGACCTTCGCGTGATTTCAGCATGGTGTTTCTCGGGTTCGTGGGGTGACTTTCGATGTTTGCAATCTACGCATCCCTGCGTCAACGGTCTGTCTGCTAGCGAACCAAACTCAAGAATAGTTCGTTGGCAAGCGTTGGGGTGGTCCAAACCTTGTGCAGCGCCCGCAAGGTCGACGCTTACGCCACAAACACCCGCGCCTTGCGCGGCGTCAGCACCAGCGTCTCACCCGTTTGCAAATCCAGTTCCTGGAACCGTTGCGCCGGAAGTTTGTGGGTGGTGGCATCGCGCCCGCCCTTGGCCAGTACCGGCACGTTCCTGAACAGCTTGGCCACGAACTCGCGCGCCACGTCGTACGAGGCGTTCCGCAGCGTGGTCTGGGTCGCTACTAAATTGCTAGCGGCCAACGCAATGCCGGTGAGGGCTAGCGTCATTTTTTGTATAAATTTCATGCGAAGGCCGGATTCGATGTTGATGCGGATCGTCGGGATGCGTAAAGCTGAGGTAGGGGCGTGAGTAGATGCTTTGGCCGGATGGTGGGCGGCGTTCCTTAAAACACAAACTACTTATTTACAATTTGTTTATCGCCAAAGCTGTATAACGATTTTTGAGATCATCACCCCATGAACCCTGAAAACGCGGCGCTGCCAGCCTCATTACTCGTTGTCTGCCTGTGCGCCGAGTGGTGCGGCGTCTGCCGCGACTACCGCAGTCGCTTCCTGCAGGTGCAGGCCCATTTTCCGCAGGCGCAATTTCTCTGGATCGATGTGGAAGACGATGCCGATCTGCTGGATCCGCTGGATGTGGAAGACTTTCCCACGCTGCTGCTGGCTGTCGGGGACGAGCCGCGCTTTTTCGGACCCCTGACGCCGCAGGCCGAAACGCTGGAGCGCCTGATCCGGGCACAGATTGAGAATGCAGGTGAGCGAGCGCTTGCCAACCAGTCCGTGACGGACTTGGTCGTCAGGATTCGGGCGACCAAACTGGCTTGACGTTTTGTCACCCGCGCCGGGCGACAGGAGCGATTCTTCAGGCTATGTCGCGAGCTATCTTTCGTCCGCCGCCAGCGGCTCTATCGTCTGCATCTGCTGTGCCAGCACCTCTAGCGTGGCCTCGGAGGCGTCGTGCCCCAGGGCGCTGCGCGCCCGGATGCGTTCGCGTAACTGCGCGGGCGTGGCCTGCGGCGCCAGGATGCTGAACGGCGCGCCGACGTCTCGGGCCAGCGCGCGAAAGGCGACGCGGTCGGCACGTTTCAGGAAGGTGGCGTCCACGATGACCGACCAGCCGGCGCGCAGCAACAGCTCGGCCAGCACGCGTAGGCGGCCGTAGGTGCTAGCGTGGGCATTCGCCGCATACAGACCGGCGTCCAGGGCCGAGCCGCTGCGCGCCGTGCTTGCCAGCCCGGCCAGGCGCTTGCGTTCCACATCCGAGCGCAGGCGCAAGGTGGACGCCTGCGGGTCGCTTTGCAGCAGCGCGTTGGAAGCGAGGGTCTTGCCGCAGCCGGACAGACCGTGCGTGATCACGAGGCGCACGGGGGGCGGCGCCACCAGGCGTTCCGCCAGCGCGAGATAAGCCAGGGCCTCGCTGCCGCCGTCCTGCGTCTGCTGTGTCTGCTGTGTCTGGTGCGTGCGAATCGCCGCCACCTTGGCCCGCACCAGGGCCCGGTACACCGCATAAAAGCGCAGCACCCGCGCCGCCTCGTAGTCGCCACTGCGGCTCAACACCTCGTCCACCCACCAGTCGGCCAGCCCCGGCTGATCGTGCGCCAGCAGGTCGACATAGGTGAAGGCGATGTCGCTGGCCACGTCGATCCAGCGCAGGTCTTCGTTGAACTCGATGCAGTCGAACATCCGCACGCGCTGATCAATCAACACCAGATTGCCCAGGTGCAGGTCGCCGTGGCATTCGCGCACGCGCCCGGCCAGCTTGCGCGCCTCCATCAGCGCGGCGAGCTGCTGGAATTGCGCCTCGGTCCAGGCCTGCAAGGCCTCCAGCCGGGCGGCCACGCCCGCCTCGGGCAACAGGCGCAACAGGTCCCGAAAGTTATCCCGCGCCGGTGCCATCACTTCGCTGGCCGACCCGAAGCGCGAGGCCGGCGGCGCCATGGCTGCCGCCGCGTGAAAAGCGACCAGCGTGTCCGCCAGATCGGACAGATGCCCGGACTGCAGCTCGCCGCGGGCGCAGACCCGGTCCAGTCGTCCGGCTTCATCGAAGCGCCGCATCTTGACCGCGTACTCGATCGGCGGGCCCGGGCCGCCCCATTGGGGGTCTTGCGGCGTATTGAAAATACCGAGCACGTCCAGGTAGAGGTCCGGCGCAAAGCGGCGGTTCAGGCGCAACTCATCGAGGCAGCAGACCTGGCGTCGCGCCAGTGTGCTGAAGTCCAGAAAAGCCAGCTGCACCGGCTTTTTGATCTTGTAGGCGAAGTCCCCGGCCAGCAGCACCCATGAGATATGGGTCTGCACCAGTTCCACCCGCTGCACCGCATCCGGATAACGCTGCGGCTCCAGCAGGGCCTGGATGAGGGGTGGCAAGTCCGGGTCCATGAAGTCCATGATGCCAGACCCGGCGGACAGGGTTGATGACAAAAGGCAAGATGCGGATAGCCTGGTATGTCAAACGCCACATTCCGGGGCCTGGTTTGTGCTGCGCTCCGAGCTGGCGCAGGCATCCCCACCCCACAACGGTATGAGCTCACCTGCGGCAGCAGTCTGTTCGGATTGGGAGTACGGTTTGGTGGACCAGTTGGGGCGCGATGGCACGCATGGGTTTTGGGTGGTTTGACGCGCTACACCCATGGTTCTTGAGATCACCGTGCGGGCAGCGGTTTTAGGTTCAATTGATCGGCGGCCAAGTCCCTCGAACAATTAGCCCCAGTCGTCAAAGGTCGTTTTCTGTGCAGCCTGCCGCTGGCTCGTTTGCAGCGTTTGCTGAAAACCACGACAGGCAGCCATATGGAAGTCAGAGCAAGCAATCTTCATTGGTCCAGCAACCCATGCGTTTTCGGCACTTTGATTCATGGATAGGTTGATTGACACCATGAGCCCCAAAAAGCTTGCTTCAAGGGGCGTTTTTTTGGCGGCAACAGGCGGCAACAAATAGACCGTTCGTGGACACCATTTCGACGGTGAAATGTGACCTGGCGATTTCCGTCCCTCAGACTGGGTCCTCGACCCCATAAAACCGAAACGTGTTGCGACCAGCGTCTTTTGCCAGGTACATGGCCGCATCGGCCTGTTGAAGGACCTCTTCCTGACTGGTTTCTTCGCCCACAAAAACCGCCACACCAACACTTGCCGTGCAGTGATGTTCCACCTGAGTATTCGGTGCGCCATCGCGCGTCACGTCCAGCACATAAGTCGCGGCCAAAGTGGTGCAAATGGTTTCTGCAATGCCTTTGCATAGCGAAACTGAATCCGACTCGATCTTGCTCAGTCCTGCCAGCATCACGACAAACTCATCCCCGCCGAAACGCGCCACGGTATCCATTTCACGCACACAAAGCGTCAATCGCCGGGCCACTTCTATCAGAAGCAAATCCCCCACCAGATGCCCATGCGTGTCGTTGAGCGACTTGAAATTATCCAGATCAAGCATCATCACGGCACCATACAAACCGTTGCGCTGGCTGGCCAACATGGTTTGGCCCAGACGGTCATTCAAAAGGCGTCGATTGGGCAGTTGGGTCAACGTATCGTAAAACGCCAGTTGGTGAATCTGATATTCGGCTTGTTTGCGCACGGTGATATCAAAGAAGGTAGCTATGGCACCAGTCACAACACCGTCCACGGCGATGGGTTGGGACCATAATTCCACGGGAATGGCCGTGCCATCTTTGCGCCAAAAAACTTCATCCAATTCATGCATGGATCGGTTGCTTTGATAGGCCGCGTTCGCACGGCACTGACTGGCGGGGTATGGGCTGCCATCCGCATGCGTGTGGTGAATAAGTTCGTGGATATGTCGGCCAATGACCTCATCAGCGCTGGCGTAACCAAGCAGTCGCAAAAAGGAACGGTTGACAAAGGTGCAAACACCGTCGGCATCGACACCGTAGGCCCCTTCTGCCATCGAGTTGAGCAGCGACTCCATTTTCTTATTCAGAAAGCGCACTTCGGTCTCAGCCTTGTTGCGCGCGGTGATGTCGCGTGCTGCGGCGAGCATACCCAGCACAGTGCCATTACCATCCCGGTACAAGCTGCCGTTAAAGAGTACATCGGTGACCCGGCCCGACACGTGGCGAATGGCCAGCTGGTAGTCTTTCACAGCCCCTTGCGTGAATACCTGCTGGAGGCCAACGCGTCCTTTCACTGGATCGGTGAGAGCGATCGACAAGTCGCCGCCGATCAGAGCCTGCCTGGCCAAGCCTGTTACTTGTTCTGTGGCCGAATTGACATCGGTGATCTTGCCGTCGGCGTTGAGCATTACCAAAGGGTCCATGCTCGCTTCAATCAGGCTGCGAGTGTATTGGGCCGCGTCTCGAACTGCTTCTTCCGCCTTTTTGCGCTCGGTGATGTCCTCATAGACACCCAGCACTCCGATTATTTCATCGTGTTGATTCCTGAGCGGGACCTTGGATGTACGCAACCAGATCGTCCGCCCGTCCGGCGTCGTCTGCGGCTCATCGTAGGCAAGTTTGGCAGTGCCCGACGCCATGACCGCCCTGTCATCGGCCCGGTAAAGCTCAGCCTGAGTCGCCCAGCCCATCTGGTAGTCGTCCTTGCCGATCAGCTCGTCGGGACGCGTCATCCCGGCGTCTCTGGCAAAAACTGCATTGCAGCCGAGATAGCGCAAGTTGCGGTCTTTCCAGAACACCCGTATCGGTGCGGTTTCGATGATTGTCATCAGCAGATCACGCGATGCGGTCACGGCCTCGTGTGCCTGTTGACGCTCCTTTTGGCGTTGGTAGAACAAATACCCGACCCAAGTCAGCAACAACGCAACAACAGGGATGATGTACTTCAGCATGTCGCGCAGGCCGACTTTTTTTACCTCGTAGACGCCAAACCATTTCTCGTACAGGGCGTTGTACACGCCATTGGCCTTGGTGAGCGCCAGTCCTTCGTTGAGGCTGGCCAACAGCTCGGGCCGTCCGTGTTGCGTCGCAAACGCGAATTTCTGCGAGAACCCGACCTTGACCCCCAGCGCTTCGATATTGGTCAGCGCCAGTGTCTGAAGCGTCTGCAGGCCGGTCAGTTTGCTCAGCAGCATGGTATCGTGCCGTCCAGCTGCCAGCAAGCGCAATCCCTCGGTGGCGGTCTTCACCAGCACCAATTGCTTGTCCCATCCTCTGGAGCGGGCATAGTCGTGCGCCAGATCGGCGCTTACTACGATGATGGATTTCCCGGCGAGATCGTCTTCCGAGCGGATGTCTGACTCGCCCTTGCGCACAAAGATGGCGCCGTGAACGGTGGAATGGGGAACGCTGAAATCGGCAAACTGATGGCGCTCATCGGACTGCGCCAGATTGATCAGGACATCAATCTGGCCGTCCTTGAATTCCTGAAGTAGCTGATGGAAAGGCAGTACCCGGATGGTGTAATGCAAGCCCGCCTCAGTCGCCACCGCTTTCCATAAATCGACCGTAAAGCCACCGGTGGTAACTTCGGTCATGCCGCTGGCGAACGGCGGAAAGTCTTGTTCACTGCCGACGACGAGAGTGGTTGATTGTCCCTGCGTGGCAACGGCTGGTGCCGGTGCAGTTGGGTTCGACTGATTGGCAAGTGACAAAGCCTGCGCAGCGCCGCCTGCAAACAATGCGAGACCAAAGGCAATCAGAAAACTCGCAAATACATGAACACGAATGACTGCATGCCACCACGGCCAATGACAAAGGCTCGTCTGCTCCATCTTGGCAGTGCTAGCAATCATGAGATATTTTATTACTATTGTTTCATCTTAATTACCTAAACATCTTTAGAGATCTGGGTACTTCCCTGTGCCTGCCGCGGACGTCAAGCGTCAATGCTCGTTCTTGTGGCCCTTGCCCTGCTTGCCCTTGTTGCCGCCGCCGTTGTTTGCGTGTTTGGGGTTCTTTTCCTTTTTCACTTTGACGACTTTGTAGTTGGCATCGTGTTCCCAGCGGCCCGCTTGTCGATAGTAGTTGGCGCCGCGTTGCTCCCAGCGATCAGGTTCCCAGCGGTAGCCGACGCGTTGAACCATGGTGCGGCCGCGCACCCAGATGTAATGGTCGCCATGCCAAGCCCAGTAACCCGGCGCCCAGACATAACCCGGCGTCATGACGGGCACCATTTCATACTGCTGTGCGGGCGGCCCGATGTTGATGTTGACGCTGACTTGCGCGAATGCGGGCGCTGCCGCGGTGCTGGCGGCGACCAGCATCGATAGCAAGAGACTTCGAACGGCGTTGCTAGGTTTCATGATGTGTCCCCTGTCAGTTAAGGACACGATGCTCGCATGCGCTGCATGGCTGATCCGTGCGCTGGCCCACACAAGGCAGGGAATGCAGCGCCGTTGTGGAAGAACTTGCGAAATATTCTCGCTATGCGCGCTAGCGAACTGAATCGAGCGGGCAGTCCGCTTAGTCTTACTTCAGTCGTAACGCGCCGACAAGATGTACGTCAAGAGATGCGTACAGGTCGGTTGTGGATGCGACCTTGAAGGGGCGAGGGGCTGATCTGCCGACGCCAATCGTTGTCGCCAGAAACTGATCAATTCTGCGGAGCTGCTCACCTCGATGCGTAGTCCTCGTTAGTCAATTAAAAGGAATCATCATGAAGTACTCGAAACTGCTTGTCGCATCCGCTGCGGCGCTCGCCTTGGCTGGATGTTTTTCGCTTCCTGCGGGCCCGGCCGGACCGCAAGGCGCAACCGGTGACACGGGTGCCACCGGTTACACCGGCGCCAAGGGCAATACCGGCAATACCGGCGCGACGGGCTACACCGGCGCGACGGGCTACACCGGCGCCACGGGAGGCACGGGTGCCACGGGCGCCACCGGCGGTGCGGGTGCCACTGGAGATACCGGTGCCACAGGCTATACGGGCGCCACCGGAAGTACCGGAGCGACGGGTAGCACAGGTGCCAAAGGCAACACGGGCGCAAGAGGAACCACCCCTGATACCGTTGTGATTGTTCCGGCTCATTAAGAGCGTCGGGCGTGGACAGGGCGCCGTGAAGCTGCCACGCACGCTGAAATGGTTAGCGGGGCTTGTTCTCGCGGTGATTGTGCTGGCAGCTCTTTTCATCGCCATCTTTGGCTGGAACTGGCTACGCAGCCCGATTGAACGCATGGCGCTGGAAAAAACGGGTCGTGCCTTGGTCATCCATGGCGACCTGACCCTTAAATTCGGCTGGCCTTGGCCGCGCGTTCACGCTGACGCCGTGACCTTCGCGAATCCGGACTGGGCCAGGGAAAAGCAGATGGTCGCCGCCGACGCGGTGGACATCGTGATGGTGCTGCCGCAACTGCTGCGCCAGCACATCGTTTTTTCCGACGTGCAGTTGACGCGACCGGTGATCTTTCTGGAGCAGGGCAGCGGCGGCCGAAAGAGCTGGCTGCTGGACCTCAACCAGCAAGACGAGGGCGCACGGATCCAGATCGACCGCTTGACGCTTGATCATGGCATGCTGGGCTACGACGATGCGGCGATCAAGACCAGTATCCGGTCGGAGCTCTCGACCGTGGACGCGCCACCCGGTGAAACCACGGGGTCGGGTGTGGCGTTCAGCGCGCAAGGTCAATACCAGGGCCTGGCGCTGAAGGCGCGCGGCAGCGGCGGGCCGGTGCTGGCGTTGCGCGACGAAAAAACCCCCTATCCCGTGAAGATCGACGCCACCGTGGGCCGCACGCGCGTGCAGGCCGACGGCACCATCACCAGCCTGCTCAAATTCTCTGCCCTGGACATGCGGATGGCCTTGCGTGGGGATAGCCTTGATCAGCTCTTTCCCTTGCTCGGCATCGCGCTTCCGGCAACCCACGCCTATGTTACCGAGGGGCACCTGGTGCATAGCGCAAATACGTGGCGTTACGAGAAGTTTTCCGGCCGCATCGGCGGCAGCGACATTGCAGGCACGATGCAAGTCGCGACCGGCGGCAAACGACCGGCACTGAGCGCCGAGCTGGTTTCCAACTTGCTCGATCTCGATGATCTCGGGCCGATGATAGGGGCGCGGCCCGGCAGCGTGCAAGCCGCCAAACAGGCGGCTTCCCGGTCCACCTCAACCACGGCGGCAACATCCGCGCCAGTAAGTGCGACAGTACCCGTGTTGCCCGACCTGCCGTTACAGGCCAACCGGTGGGGCAGCGTTGATGCGGAGGTGACGTTGAAGGCCAGCACCATCCGGCACGCCAAGAATTTGCCGCTGGAAGACCTCGCGACCCATTTGAGTTTGCGCGACGCCGTGTTGACACTCGATCCGCTCACCTTCGGTCTGGCTGGCGGCACCCTCAATGCGGTGATTACGCTCGATGGACGAGGCGATCCGATCCAGGCGCGCGCCAAGGTGCGGGCGCGAAAAATCCTGCTGGCCAAGCTGTTTCCGGCGTTCGCACTGAGCCAGACCAGCATCGGCCAGATCAACGGAGAATTTGATCTTGCCGGACACGGCAACTCGGTTGAGCGCATGCTGGCGAGTTCCAACGGCAAGATGGGGCTGGTCGTGGCGGGCGGCGAGATCAGCAAGTTGATGATGGAAAAAGCGGGCCTGCATCTGTGGGAAATACTGCAGCTCAACCTGACCGGCGACCGCCTCGTCAAGCTGCGTTGCGCGGTCGCCGACTTCAGCGTCAAGCAAGGCATCATGTACGCCGACGCGCTGGTCTTCGACACTGAGGTCACCACCATCATCGGAAGCGGCACCGTTGATCTGGGACGGGAAAAGCTGGACCTCACACTGAATCAGAAAACGAAGAACACCAGTCCGCTGGCATTGCGCAGTCCGATCTACATTCGCGGCAGTTTTGCCAAGCCCGATGTCCAGGTCGACAAGGTGCGTGTCGCGGCGCGCGCGCTCGGTGCGATTGCCTTGGGCATCGTCAATCCCTTGTTTGCGTTGATCCCCTTGATCGACGCGGGTCCGGGCAAAGACAGCGACTGCGGGCAACTGGTTCGGGATGCAAGGGCTTTGCCGCATGCTGAAAACAACCGAGGCGCTCGAAAAAATACCGTGCGCTTTGTGCGTTAGCAGACGGAACAAACGATTTGTCGGGCACAGAATCATCGGCACATGCTGGTTTCGTCAGCAGTCGAACAAAGGGCTGCAGGAAATCGATATCAACCGCGTTCGTTTTGAACGCAAACGGACGCAGGTCCAAGGAGTTACCTATGAAGAAAGAAATTCGTCTGGCCTTGTGGTGTTTGGCGGCCACCTCGGTTCCAGCTTTTGCGCAGAATGCAGTGCCCCCTTGCGGGGCTGCAAATTTCGACCAGACACGCAACGCTTTTACCATCGTTAATCCTGCGGCGGACAGTGTGAATCAGCAATGTATTCTCACCGTGTACCCGAGGGGGACGGCGTCGGAGCAGACCCGACAATTCCCGGCGCTTTACCCGATTGAGGGCAGCTACCTCATTGAACTCAGTGGTGGTGGCGGCGGCGGCGGCGGCGGCGCGTCGAGAGATCAAGGCGGCGGCGGCGGCGGCGCCGGTGCGACACCATCGCGCACGGTTCAATACTTGGCGCCGGGCATGTACAAGCTGACCATCGGCATGGGCGGATCGGGCGGCAGTGCCAACGGCGGACGTACCGAAGCCGGCAATCCAACCAGCTTGACCGTTGCCAGCACCGGGCGACTGGTAGCCGGGTTCGCCGGTGCTGACGTTTGGCGGCAACGCACCCAGGCGGCAGGCGATGGCAGTGGCGGCATGGCCTTGGCAGGCGGCAGCAGTGGTGGCAGTGGCGGGGCCGCCATTGCCAATAGCGGTGCCAAGGTCGAAAACTTGGCTCAGTCCGGCAGTCTGTCGCAGACGCCCGGTTATACCGGCGTGGCCGGCCAATCGGGGAGCGAGAGCGGTCGCAGCGCGCAGACCAAAGTCGGTAATGTCGTTCAGGCCAATGCCGGCGGCGGCGGCGGCGCCAGCGTTGGCAGTGGCGGCGCCGGTGAGTCGGTCAGCCGCGATGCGGTAGCGGGCATTGGCGACCTGGGTGGTGGTGGTGGCGGTGGCCGCGGTGGCATGGACACCGCCGATAGCGGCGGCCGCGGTGGCCATGGCTTTATTCGGCTGACGATGGCCGAACCCGCGCCGCAACAGATGGCAGCGCCCGTCATCGTGGCGCTGGCGCCAGTAACTCAGACCGTTCAGCGGTACTCGCTGTCAACCGACGCGCTGTTTGCCTTTGGCAAGTCCACGCTCAAGCCAGTCGGTGAAGCCCGGCTCGACGATCTCGCCAACAAGCTGCGCGAGGTCAATATCTCCAGCATCACCTATACCGGCCATGCCGACCGTATTGGATCGTCGGACGCCAACCAGAGGCTGTCAGAGGGCCGCGCTGAATCGGTGAAGACTTATCTGGCGAGCAGGGGCGTCCAGTATGAGCATGTGCAGGTGGTCGGCATGGGCGAGACGCAACCGGTGACCAGCAGCGACGCCTGTCGGGGCCCGGTGAGTGCCAAAGTGATCGCCTGTCTGCAGCCTGATCGTCGGGTAGACATCGACGTGGCGGGGACTGACAAAAAATGATGCGAAGGTAGTTGTCGTGATAAAACTTGTTGCAGCGACGGCATTTTGCCTGCTCGCTGCAGCAGGTTGCGCGGCTCTGCCGGACACCGCTGCCCTCATAGAACGGCACACCCGGCAGGAAGCCCGGTTTGAGAATGCAAGCGGTCCGGTGTCAGTGCAACGTAGCGCTGCCATCCTGGCGGAGCTCAAGCGCAAATCCGGTGATATCGATATCCTGGAAAAACAGATTGCGCTGGAACAGGCGATCGTTGGCAGCCCGCTGATTCTGGGAAACAAAGTGACCCTGCTGCAGGACGGTGCGGTCACTTACGCGGCCATGTTTGCCGCCATCCGCAATGCCCATGACCATATCAATCTCGAGTCCTACATCATCGAAGACGACGAAATTGGGCAGCAGTTCGCGCAGCTGCTATTGGCGCAGCAAAGCCGGGGCGTTCAGGTCAACCTGATCTACGACAGCGTGGGGGGATTCAATACGCCGAAAGCTTTCTTCGAGCGGCTGAAGCAAGGCGGCATCGAGGTGCTTGAATTCAATCCGATCAACCCGTTCGCAGCGCGGCTGCCATGGCTGATCAATAACCGTGATCACCGCAAACTGCTGGTGGTTGACGGGCGCATCGCCTTCATCGGCGGCATCAATATCAGCAATGTTTATTCGTCGGGATCGGTTGCCAGATGGCCCAAAAAATCCGACCAGGATGCGCTGGCCTGGCGCGACACCGACCTTCAAATCGAAGGTCCTGTGGTCGGAGAATATCAGAAACTGTTCATGCAGACCTGGGACAAGCAGCGTGGCAAGCCGCTGGCCGTGAAGGACTACTTTCCGGCCCTGACGGCGCAGGGAAAAGACATCGTGCGCGCCATCGGCAGCACGCCTGACGATCCCTACAGTCTGATGTACCTGACGCTGATATCGGCGATCGGCAACGCTGAAAAGGAAGTGCATCTGACGAATGCGTATTTCGTCCCCGACCCCCAGTTGCTGAAGTCGCTGATCGACGCCGCGGCGCGCGGCGTCGATGTCAAGCTGATCTTGCCGAGTCAGTCAGATTCCAGCATCGTATTCCACGCCGGGCGCTCGCACTACAGCAACCTGCTCAAAGGCGGCGTCAAACTTTATGAGCGCGGAGGTGCGATGTTGCATTCCAAAACGGCGGTGATCGACGGCGTCTGGTCCACGGTCGGGTCCACCAATCTGGATTGGCGCAGCTTCCTCGACAACGATGAGCTCAATGCGGTGATTTTGGGCCGTGACTTTGCCCAGAAAATGCAGGCCAGCTTTAGCGCGGACCTGGAAGCGTCTCAGGCTATCGATCCGGAAAGCTGGGAACGCCGCGCGCTTTCCTTGCGAGTCAAGGAATGGATGGCGCGCACGGTGGCGCGCTTGCTCTAGCCGGACGGCGCCGCGACGCGGTCCGGGGACCGTTTATTTGCGTCCGACGACCAGCAGGAACACGCCGAGCACGATGGCGCCGGCGCTGACAATCAATGGGACGTTGACCGTTTTTTGCTCCTGAACCTTGAGTTCGATCGGGCCCAGCTTCATGCCGGTGGTTTCCTTCGTATAACTGAAGCCGCCGTACACCAGTCCAAGACCACCGGCCGCGATCAGGATGATTGCTATGAGTTTTGTCGGGTTCATTTTTGTCTCTCCGCTAAAAATTGTGAAAGATTTTCCAACACGGCCTGCACGGCAAGATTGGCGGCCAGTACGCCGCCATAGGGGTCCTCGCTGGTGGCGGCCACGGCGCTATCGAACTCGCGCCAGGCTAGCACGCGACGCGTCTTGTCGTCAACCAGATAGGCGCGTAGTGTAAAACGCACGCGGCTCGGGCTGCTTTGAAATTCGTGTTGCAGCCGGATGATCTCGGTATCGAGCCGCAAGTCGCCCGCCGCCGCGCCCGGCGCCAGCACGACGGAGCGGAACGCCCCCGTGCGTTCGACGGCGGCGACCAGCAGGGGGCCCAGCATGCGCGCTGGCGGGTCCACCCATTCGCTGTGCGCGAAGTACTCGAGCTTGTGGTTCTCGCGTACATAAATGATGCGAGAGCTGTCAAAGCCGGCCGCCGCATGCGGCGGATTGATGATCAATGTCGGCGCTGCCATGGGCGCCACCGTCGGCACCCCGGCCCGCGTGCTGTCGAGCGAATAAAAGGCCGGTTGCGGTGTTGCCGCCGGGCGCAGTCCGCTGCAGGCACTGAGCGTTATCAGACATAAAGCGGCGGCCACCAAACGGCCCTGTCTGGCGGCCGGTATCTTGTGGATGACTTTCATGGCTTGGCTCCTGCTTCTCCCGGACCTGCCGGCACCGCCTTGCGGCCAAAAAGCAAGCCGCGCGGATCGCGCTCGGTTTGCTCGCTCAAGCGACGCAGCGAGGTTGTCAGAGGGCTCAGTTCGCCGAGCAGGCGTTCCAGTTCCGGCACGGTCTCCACGCTGAAGCGCTTGACGTCGGCGCCGACCGAGTCGACGGTCTTTCCCGCGCTGGCACTCGTTTTGGCGACCTCATTGCCCATTTTCTCGACGGCGTCGGCGCTGCGTCCGATGCGATCAACCACGGCCCCCATGTGTGCCGTTGCCTGTGATGTGTTTTCCAGCGTGCGCGCGGCATGGGTGATGCTGGTGTCGATGGCGTCCTTGCGCGCGGCGATGGTGTGCGCCACGGTGGCGATGTCGGCCAGTGCGCTCTTGAACGCGGCCCGGTTTTCCTCGCTGAGAATGGCATTGATGCTGCTTGATGTGCTGTCCAGTTTGGCCAGCACGTTTGTCAGTACATTTTCCAGCCGCGCGCTGAGCGAGGGTTTGGTGCGGATCACCGGATACCTGGCGCCCGCCGCGACGCGCAGCGGCGGAGAATTCTGAGCGCCACCGCTGAGTTCGACATAGGCGATGCCCGTCAGACCCTGGGTTTTCAGAACCGCCACCGTGTCCTCTTTGATGGGCGTACCGCGCTCGATGGCAAACAGCAGGTTGACCCGTTGCGGGTTGCTGGGGTCGAGCCGAATGCCCCGGACCTTGCCGACGTCGACCCCGTTGTATTTGACCGGTGCGTTGAGATTGAGGCCCGCCACCGATTCGTCTTCGAGCGCCAGATACAGGTCGTATTTCTTCTGGAAGGCGCCGCCCGAGGCGAGCCAGAGCACGCCGATGATCAGCACCGCGCCAAGGAGGAGCACGAAGGCGCCAACGACTGAATAACTCACTTTGGTTTCGATGATGGCCTCCCGGTTGCTTCACTGGTGGGTACTTGGGTCTGCTGCTGCTCTTGTTTTCTTTCCTGCTCCTGGGCCGCTCTGCCGCGCGGGCCGTCGAAGAATTTCCGGATCGCGGGATTGTCCATTTGCGAGAGCTCGGTCATCGAGCCGACGCCTTGTACCTTGCCCTCGGCGAGGACGGCGACGCGGTCGGCCAGCTGCCACAACAGATCGAGATCATGCGTGATCATGACGATGGTCAGACCGAACAGCTCGCGCAGTCGGCGCACGAGTTGGTCGACCTCGCCGGCGCTGTCGGGATCGAGGCCAGCCGTCGGCTCGTCCAGAAACAACAGTTCCGGGTCGAGTGCCAGTGCGCGGGCCAGCGAGGCGCGTTTCATCATGCCGCCGCTGAGCTCGGACGGATACTGGGCCCCGACCTCGGGCTGGAGTCCCGTCATGGCGAGCTTCCAGGCTGCGATTTCATCGATCAACACATCGTCCAGACCAGTGTGCTCGCGCAGGGGCAAGCCGACGTTCTCCTTGACCGTCAGCGAGCCGAACAAGCCGCCATGCTGGAACATCACGCCCCAGCGCTGGCGCAACGCGAGCGCGGCATCGTCCGCGATCTCGTGCAGGTCGACGCCGAGCACCCGGATTGAGCCCGCGTCGGGGCGTTGCAGCAGAATCATTTCGCGCAGCAACGTCGATTTTCCCGAGCCGCTGCCGCCGATCAAGGCGAATATTTCCCCGCTGCGGACTTCCAGGTCGAGCCCGGTATGCACGACGTGATCGCCGAAGCGGGTTGACACCTTGCTGATCTCGATGACGGTCTGCGACGCGGCGTTCATGCTAGAGATCCAGTGCGCTGAAGGCGATCGAGAAGAGGGCGTCGGCCACGATCACGAGGAAGATGGACTGCACGACGGCGCGCGTGGTCTGGCGGCCGACGCTGTCGGCGCCGCCCTGGGTGCGCAAGCCCTGAAAGCAGCCGACCACGGTGATGATGACGGCGAACACCGGCGCCTTGCCGACACCGATCAGGTAGGCCGTGATGTCGACGGCCTTGACGAAGCGGTCGAGAAACTCGCCAAAACCGACGCCGAGCTGCGCGCGCGCCATGAGCATGCCGCCGAAAACGCCGAGCACGTCGGCAAACACGGTCAGCAGCGGCAACGCGATCACCAGCGCGATGATCTTGGGCAGCACCAGCAACTCCAGAGGTGCGATGCCGATGGTGTGCATGGCGTCGATCTCCTCGGTCACGGCCATCGTGCCAATCTGCGCGGCGTAGGCCGAGCCCGAGCGGCCAGCGACGATGATGGCGGTGATCAAAGGGGCGAACTCGCGCAACATCGACAAACCGACAAGATCGGCGACGAAGATGTTGGCACCGTATTGCCGGAGCTGGTCGGCACCTTGATACGCCACGACGATTCCGAGCAGGAACGACAGCAGTCCGACGATGGGCAGTGCGTCGAATCCGGCGCTGCGAATGTTGTACAGGATCGCGCGCCAGCGCAGCCGCGCCGGGTGGGCCACGTAGCGGGCCAAGGCGAGGCTACTTTCGCCGACGAAGCCGAGCAGGGCGACGGCCTGCTCAAAAGCGGACTGCGCCGCGCGGCCGACACCCTCGAACATCGTCGGGGACGGTTGCACTGCCCGCGCCGGCGCTTTGGCCTGATCGGCGACGTGCTGCGCCACAAGCGCCAACAGCCGGGCATGCGCCGGGCGCAAGCCCTGCAGGGTCACCTGGATGCCTTCGTCGCGCAGGCGAAGCAGTAGTTTTTGCAGTACCCATGCGCCAGCCGTGTCCAGCGCCTCGATGCCGACGCCGTCGGCCACCACCTGGGTTTGGGCGGGAACGCGCACCGATTCAAGTCTGGGCT
Source organism: Rhodoferax sp. UBA5149 (assembly GCF_002413825.1). Classification (GTDB taxonomy): domain Bacteria; phylum Pseudomonadota; class Gammaproteobacteria; order Burkholderiales; family Burkholderiaceae_C; genus Rhodoferax. Next base: position 8,742 of record NZ_DHXT01000088.1, on the reverse strand, counting down.
CGACGGTGCCGATACCGCGCGCGGTCCAATACCCCGACAACGCCAATTGCTGCGGGGTCGGTTGAGCGATGGCGGCGGGTGCCAGCGGGCTGGGCTTCATAGATGCATCGCAGGTTAGAGGAGATGTCTTGTCCTGTATGTGCGCGAGCGCACAGAAAAGCGCGTCGAAACAGAGGAAGGTCGCGTGCAGTTTCATAACTTGTCACACGGAGCAACTTTCACATGAAAACCACCTGTCGATCGCGCCCTCGAAGTGGCGCGCGCATCCATCCATCCACCCACACTCTTTAAGGAGATAGTTTATGAAAACCATGAATAAGTTCGGATCAGTCCTTGGCGTCGCTGCCGTCCTCACCCTCGGCGCCTGCTCGGACATGAATGCCCCCGGCAATATGTCTAATTCGGGGACTGGGTATTCGCAATCCGGCAATGCTGGCGGCGCTTACTCATCCTATGGCGTCGTGCAGTCCATTGATCTCGTCAGACAAGGCAGCAGCATCGGCCTGGGCACCATCGCGGGCGCGGTGGTGGGTGGCATCGTCGGCAATCAGGTCGGCGGCGGCACTGGCAATACGGCCGCGACCGTTATCGGCGCGGCTGGTGGCGCCTACGCCGGACATGAACTGGAAAAACGAAACCAGCAGCCGTCCGATGCTTACAAGCTAACGATCCGCATGAACGACGGTTCCTATCAAACGTTGATGCAAGGCAGCAACGCCGATATTCGGGTCGGGGACCGCGTGCGGATCGACAACGGCGTCGCACTGCGCTATTAGATCAGCGGTGAACTGCGTGGCCATCAGAAGTTTGCTAACTGTGTGCGTTGGCAAACAGACGGCAGCGTCGATGCGCCATAAGCTTGAAAAACAGGTGGCGGGCCAAGGGTGCCAGAGCCATTGCGACTTTCCATCAACTTGAAGGATAAAGAAATGAACTGGGACCGCATCGAAGGCAACTGGAAGCAACTCAACGGCCATGTCAGAGAGCAGTGGGGCAGGCTCACCGATGACCATTTCAAGGTGTTGGCAGGTCGGCGCGATTGCCTGGCCGGCAGGATCCAGGAACGGTATGGCATCTCCCAGGATGAATCGAAGAAGCAGCTCGCCGCATGTCAGAAGCGCATGAAACAAATTAATTAATTCAAATCGCTTAACCCGTCAAGGAACTACCCATGAACAAGCTCAATATCAACGCGATGGCTATCGCCATCAGCTTGGCTTTCAGTGTTGGCGCAATGGCGCAAACCATGTCAAAAGACCAGTACAAAGCCGAGAAGAACAGCATCTCCGCCGAGTACAAGACTGCCAAGGCAGCCTGCGGGTCCCTTTCCGGTAACGCAAAGGACATCTGCAAGGCCGAGGCCAGTGCCAAAGAGAAAATCGCGAAGGCGGACCTGAAGGCCAGGTACGAGCCCTCAGAGGACGCGAGCTACAAGGCGCGTGTCGCCAAGGCCGAGGCCGATTACTCGGTCGCCAAGGAAAAATGCGATGACAAGGCCGGGAATGTCAAGGACGTTTGCGTGAAGGAAGCGAAGGCTGCCGCGGTGGCCGCCAAGGCG
>NZ_DHXT01000088.1:0-6993 GCF_002413825.1 Rhodoferax sp. UBA5149 | reverse complement strand
CGCCAAGGCGCAGATGAAGAGTGCTGACGCGAAAGACGTGGCCAATGAAAAGTCAGCCAAAGCGCAGAACAAGGCGAGCGACGTAAAAGTTGAAGCGCGCAAGGACGCGGCATCGGCAAAGCGCGACGCCGACTACGCGGTAGCGAAGGAGAAGTGTGACGCCTTGGCGGGTGATGCAAAAACCAGTTGCATCAAGGAGGCGATGGCGCGTTTTGGCAAGTCGTAAGTCGCCTTCGATGGGATGCGGTTTTTTAATGAAATGTTCAACAACATAGAGGTAGCAATATGAAAACGATACGGAAATATTCAATGAGCGTGGTTGCAGCGGCAACGCTGATTGTTCTGAGCGCTTGTGCCGGGATGACACACCAGGAAAAAGGTACCGCCACCGGTGCCGTTATCGGTGGTGTCGCAGGTAATGTCGTCGGTGGCGGCGTTTTGGGAACCGCGGCCGGCGCAGCCGTCGGCGGCGTTATCGGTCACGAGATCACCAAGCCATAGTCATGCACCTGCAGCGATGCAGGCGGCAGCTGGGCAGGGTTCCGCGCCAGTCCTTTGAGGGGTCGGCGGGAACCCATTTTTTTCGAGAAGTTCAGGCTTCTGTCCGCATGTTTCGTGGTGTCAACTTTGACGCTTATGTCGACAACTTTTACAGTCCTGCGCACCTATTCCCAGGTGGCGCACGTAACGAGTTGATACATAAGCGAAAAATTGTATCGGCACGGATGTTGCATATATAAATAAAGCGCCACGGTGGCTCGTCGAACTTGATGGTTTTTGAAGTAATCCCCAACTAGGAGAAGAACATGAAAAACGCACCCAGGCATGCAAGCAATGCCAGTTCACTCAAATCATGGTCAGCGTTAGCGCTGACGGTACTGGCTGTGTTTTGCGGCTCCTCCCCGGCATCGGCGACGCCAGTGCTGGGTTCAGATTTGGCGAGCTTTACAGTTCTAGGCGCGTCCACCGTGACCAATGTCCCCACCAGCACCATCAGCGGCAATGTCGGTGTCTGGTCCAGCGGTGGTGCGAATGCCATCACGGGCTTTCTTTCCTCCCCCGGCGTTGCGGTGTCGGACCCGCAGGTGACTGCAGGAAACGTGCACGCGGGGACCACGACCGGTAGCCCGAATGCGATGCAGGCCCAGACAGAACTCACCACCGCGATAACGAATCTTGGATCTCTGGGGCCGGGCACCGTATTGTTGCTTCCGGACCTGGTGGGACTCACGCTCTTTCCGGGTGTTTATACCGTTCATGCGGGAACCACCAATCTGTCGGGGACGCTAACCCTCGACGGCCAGAGCAACGCCAACGCGGCCTGGGTTTTCCAGATGGATAGCTCACTGATCACCTCACCCAACTCGGTCGTCAGCATGATCAATACCGGTGCCGGTGCCGGCGTGTATTGGAATGTCGCCAGCTCCGCGACCATCGATACCAACACCACCTTCCTGGGGAACATCCTCGCGCTCACCAGCATCAGCATGAACACCACCGCGACAGATCTTTGCGGGCGGGTCCTGGCCGATACCGGTGCCGTGACTTTGCAGCAAAACACCCTCTCTGGCGCCTGCTTCGGCGAGCTGGCTGGCAGCAACGGTTTGAGCGGTGGCCTTGACGTAACGACGAGCCCCGCCGGACTGACGACGGTCGCTTTTCTTCCGTTTGTCCCCGTGAACGGGGGCGAAACCGTACCCGAACCAGGCTCGTTGGCTTTGCTGGGACTCGGACTCGCGGCACTTGGCTTTGCTCGGCGCAGCCGGGGCTGATTTCGTTTCCAAACACAAACCGTGCAGCAAAGAAAAACGCGGTGGCAGCCTGTCAGGGGCAGCCACCGCGTCAGCGGTTCAGTCAAACGATTGTTTAGTGCTTTTTGACCGCGTCCTTGACGGCGTCCCTGGCATTCTTGACGACTTCCTTGGCGTCGCCCAGGCTCTGCTCCGCTTTGCCCGTAGCCTGTTTTTGCAAACCCTTCGCTTGTTGCTCTGTGTTTCCCACTATTTTCCCAGTTTGCTGTTGAATTTTGCCGGCGAGATCTTTGACAGCGCCGTGGACTTGATTTTTATTCATGAACATTTCTCCTGAAGTTGATGGATGCTGACCTGGAGCCCATAACACAATGGCCTCAATAATCAATGCTAGGGTCTTGTCCGGAACTCCTCTGTGTGTTGGCGCACATAGACGCGGTTTTTTTTGGGCTTGCGCCGTGCCCATGACTTTGGTCACTTCCCGGCGCAAGGCGTCGGCCCTAAGATACCCTGATCATGGGAGCCGCGCCGCCAAGTCACGCTGAAGCACCAAAGTCCTCGGGCATGCTGGTGGTGGATGACCATGACCTGGTGCGCCTGGGTCTGCGCACGCTGGTGCAATCGCACGCTGCTGCCAGCGGGCGGGCGGTACAGGTGTTCGAAGCACGCACCCTGCAAGAGGCGCTGGCCCTGTACGGCGACCAGCAGGCGGCCATCGGACTGGTGCTGCTCGACCTGCACCTGCCGGACGCGCATGGCTTGTCCGGCCTGAGCACTTTCATTGCGCACTTTCCCGCCGCGAGCGTGGTCGTGCTGTCGGGTGTGAGCGACCCGGCCCTGATGCGCGAGGCCATGGCCCGCGGCGCCAGCGCTTACCTCGCCAAATCGGGCGATCTGCAGCAGGTGGTGAGTTACATCCGATCGCAGGGTCTGTTGAATCCATCGGCGGGGCTGTCTGGCGGTGCGAGCGAGCCGCAAGCGCCGCCAGCTGACGACACCGAGCCCGTCGGCTTGCGTGTCGTGCGCACGGCGCTGGGAGAGTCCCTGCAACTGACCGCACGGCAGGCGCAAGTGCTTGACTGGATACTGGCCGGCCAGTCGAATCGCCAGATCGCCGACCAGGCCCATCTGAGCGAAGGCACGGTGAAGAACCACGTCTCCACCCTGCTGCTGCTTTTCGGCGTGCGCTCGCGCGCCCAACTCATCAGCCAGTTGCGTTGACACAGGCCGTCGTGACCGTGCCCAGCCCCGAAACCGCCCGTCGCGTGCTGCGCGAGCAAGTCGCCGCGCTGTACGCCATCTCCTGGAGTTCGACGCTGGCCGGTACCCTGCTGGCGTGGGCCATGTGCGCTATCTTCTACTGGCGCCTGCAGAACCCCATGGTGCTGGTCTGGTTAGTCCTGAATTTCTTGCAGTTGCTGCGCTACCCGTTGACCTCGGCCTACCATTGCGATCCGCAGGCCGCCGACCGCAGCGAGTTCTGGGCGCGCCGCCAATGCCGTGAACTCCTGATCTACAGCAGTGTCTGGGGTTTGGCGCCCTGGCTGTTCATGCCGACTGACGACCTGCCCATGACGGCGTTGATGATGCTGCTGATCCTGGGCCTGTGTACCGGTGGCGTGCCGGCCGTGGCGCCGCGCTGGCCCTCGGTGTTGAGCTTCGTGGTGCCCATGATGCTGGGCCTGATCTCGGCCTTGGCCTGGCGCGCCGATGCGGTCCACCTGTTTCTGGCGGTCTGCAGTGTGGTGTACCTGGGCGCCACCCTGCACTTTGCGCGTCAGCAAAACCAGCTGCTCACGGACGCGCTCTTGATGCGCTTCGAGAAAGAGGCATTGGCTGACCAGCTGGCGCAGCAGATGGCCGTGACTCAGCGCGTCAGCGAGGAAAAGACACGTTTTTTTGCCGCCGCCAGCCATGACCTGCGCCAGCCGCTGCACGCCATCGCCCTGTTCGGCGCGGTGCTCGAAAAAGACCTGAAGGGCCGGCCTGAGCACACCCATGCCGCGCGCCTCATGCGCGCCGTGCATGCGCTCGGCACTTCGCTGGACACCATGCTCGATGTGTCGCTCCTCGATGCCGGCGTGATCGTGCCCGAGCGGCAGGCCGCGCCACTGAACCCCGTGTTCCAGTCGATCAACCAGTTGTTTGCCGCGCGTGCCGACGAGAAGGGCCTGCAGCTGCGTCTGCGCGCCAGCCCGCTGTGGGTGCGCACCGACCCGGCCTTGCTGCAGCGCCTGCTGGCCAATTTGGTGGAAAACGCCATCAAGTACACCCCACGGGGCGGCGTGCTGGTGGTGGCGCGCGCACGCGGCAGCACGGTGTGGATCGATGTGCGCGATACCGGCATCGGCATCGCGGCTGAACATGTGGGCGCCATCTTCGACGAGTTCTACCAGGTTGACAATCCGGGGCGCGACCGCACTCAAGGCCTGGGTATCGGTTTGTCGATCGTGCGGCGCTTGTCCGAACTGTTGGCGCACCCGGTGCAAGTGCATTCGCGCCCGGGCCGGGGCAGCCGCTTTCGGGTCGCGCTGAGCGCGGCACCGGCCCAGGCGCTGTTACCGGCAGCGCGGCCCGACGCGGCGCTCGAACCGCGCGTGTTGCCGCGGCGCGTGCTGCTGATTGACGACGAGGCCGACATTGGCGACGCCGTGGCGGCGCTGTTGGGGTCCTACGGTGTCGCGCTGGAAGTGGTTCGCGATGAAGCCATGGCCATCGCCGCCTTCACCCACGCGGCGACGCAGGCCGCGCCATTTGACGCTTTGCTCTGCGACTACCGGCTGGGCGGTGGCGCTGACGGGCTGGACGCCGGCCTGCGTTTGCGTCGGCGGTTTGACCCCCGGTTGCCGCTGCTGCTGGTCACCGGTGAAACCGCACCCGAGCGCCTGCAGCGGGTGCGCGACTCGGGCGTGCGCGTGCTGTTCAAGCCGGTGGCGGCCGAAGCCTTGCTGGCGGCCTTGGCGTCGCTCAAGCCAGCTGTTTGATGTACATCGCCCCCTGACGATTGACCCATGACTTTCGGCACTGGTGCACGCGCTATTTGATTTGTATCCTCGGGCGGTCACACACGCGCCCGCAACAACTCAGGAGTCGTCATGCAAGCTGCCACACACCTAACACCAGCCGGCAACGGAGTCAGGGGCAGGCACTTGGCCCAGGGCGCGTTGCGCGCTGCCCTGTTCAGGCTGGCCGCCGGCATCGTCGTCGCGGCAGGGCTATCGGCTTGCAGTGGTGGCACCGACCTGCCGACCTCGGCGTCAGCCGTGATCGGCGCGGCCGGTGGCACGCTCGTCGGGCCCGACGGCGTGCAGGTCGTGGTGCCCGCCGGTGCCCTGAGCCAGTCCACCACGCTGAGCATCGCGCGCAGCTCGGTGGGTGCGCCCACTACCCTGCCCGAGGACAACCCACCCGGCCCGATATATGAATTCCTGCCGCATGGACTGGTCTTCAGCAAACCAGTCACCATCCGCATGCAGGTGCCGGGCAACGCCACAGGCAGCACTGTTTTCATGGCCAGTCCCGGCCAAGACTGGCAAGCCTATGGCACCACGGTGGCGGGTGGTTTCACCGAATGGCCGCGCAACAGCTTTTCCTGGATGTTTGCAGGCAATTGTCAGCCGCACAACAGTTCGCCCTACTCTGCCAGCAACCCCGACCCCTACCCATGCGTATACCCTGCCGGCTCGACCACCGCCAGCGCAACGGTTGCTTCGGACATCACGGCCATTCCGAACCTGGTGCCCACCTATTTCAGCCCGGTGGCAAACAACCCGATTTCGTGGGTCGTCAACCAGGCCACGACCGTGCAGCTGAACCTCAGATACGCCGCCGCACCTGACTGCCAGAACGCGCGTGTCAAGCTGATACGCTGGGATCCCGCGGCCCCTCTGTCCACGCCGAATCGGGTGACGACGGTGTACGACCAGCCCGTTGTGTTGACCCCGACCACTTTCACGCAGACGGTGGGAGGCTCCTATGTTCGCGGCGTCGGCAACACAATTGTCCCCATCGCGTTCTCGTATTTGGACAATATCACCCTCGGAACCAACGGATCTCAGGGCACGCACGCGTTTGGCTACTCGTTCTCGTGCAACCGTCCATTGCGGCCGACACTGTCCGGCGGTGACGTGCTGACCTTCATCGCGGCCATCCCGGTACCCAGCGTGACCTACACCATCGGCGGCGCGGTGAGTGGCCTCAGCGGCGCGGGCCTGGTGCTGCAGGACAACGGCGGCGACAACCTCGCGGTGGCGGCCAGTGGTTCCTTGGCCTTCGCTACCGCCATCGGGTCGGGCGCACCTTACGCCGTGACCGTGCTGACGCAGCCCGCCGGTCAGACCTGCACGGTGACCAATGGCAGCGGCACCGCCAATGCCAACGTCACGAATGTGGCGGTGAATTGCGTCACAGGCGCCACGGGCTATAGCATCGGCGGCACCGTCAGCGGACTGGTCGGCACGGGCTTGGTGCTGCAAAACAATGGGGCGGACAACCTGAGCTTGACCGCCAGTGGCGCATTCTCCTTTGCCACCCCGGTGGTGGCCGGCGGGAGCTACAGCGTGTCGGTGCTGACCCAGCCTTCGGGCTCCACCTGCACGGTGAGCAACGGTACTGGCACGGCCAATGCGAACGTTGGCAATGTCGCGGTTACCTGCACATCTAGCGGGTCACTGGCGCTGGTGGCGAATAGCGGCGTCACCAATGGCACCAACGGGCTGTCCGTCTACCGCGTCAGCGCTTCCACGGGCGCCTTGTCGTTCCTCAGCAGTGTCAATGCTGGCAATGCGCCGTATGCCGTCGCCATCACGCCGAACGGGCTGAACGCGTACGTCTCCAACCAATTGGGCGACTCCGTCTCGTCGTACAGCGTTGACAGTGCTACCGGTGTGGTCAGTCTGTTGGGTTCACGCGTCTCAAACAACGCCTCTGGCATCGCCATGGACCGGTTGGGACGCTATATCTGGGTCGCTAACTACGGCTGGAACACGGTGCAGGCGTTTGCCATTGGCTCGAATGGCGTACTGGCAGCGGCTGGCGCACCGCTGGCGACCACGAGCTCTTTGCCCTACGCCATCACGGCGCACCCGACCCTGGATTTCGTCTATGTCGCCCATCAATCGTCGAACTTCGCAGTCAGCGTCTACAGCGTCAACCCTGCCAGCGGCGCCCTCACGCTGCAACAAACGGTCACCAATGTCATCGTTTCGCCGACCGGCATAGTGATTGATCCGAGTGGCCGCTT
>NZ_DHXT01000166.1:12427-12606 GCF_002413825.1 Rhodoferax sp. UBA5149 | reverse complement strand
AGGTTGCCGTCGCCGGCGTGGAACACGTTGGCGCAGCGCAGCTGGTATTTTTCTTGCATCCCCTGGATCGCCAGCAGCATGTCGGCCAGGCGTTTTCTGGGAATGGTGGAGTCCATGCACATGTAGTCCGGGCTGATGCGCCCGCTGGCCGGGAAGGCGTTCTTGCGGCCGCTCCAGAA
>NZ_DHXT01000166.1:11634-12152 GCF_002413825.1 Rhodoferax sp. UBA5149 | reverse complement strand
TCTTCGGGCGTGCCGTCGCTCTCGCACAGCAAAATCGCCTCGGCGCTCAGGTCGTAGCCGGCGTGCACATAGTCTTCCACCGCCGCCGTCATGGGTTTGTCCATCATCTCCAGCCCGGCCGGGATGATGCCCACGGCGATGATGGCGGCCACCGCGTCGCCGGCTTTGCGGATGTCGTCGAAGCTGGCCATGATGCAGCGCGCCAGTTGCGGCATCGGCACCAGCTTGACGGTGACTTCGGTGGTCACGGCCAGCATGCCCTCGGAGCCGATGACGATGCTCATCAAGTCAAATCCGGCCGCGTCCAGCGCATCGGAGCCGAACTCAAGCGCCTCGCCCGCCATCGTGAAGCCCTTGATCTTGAGCACGTTGTGCAGGGTGAGTCCGTATTTCAGGCAGTGCACGCCGCCCGAGTTTTCCGCCACGTTGCCGGCGATGGTGCAGGCAATCTGGCTCGACGGATCGGGCGCGTAGTACAGGCGATGGACGGCGGCGGCCTCGCTGATGGCCAGGTTGCG
>NZ_DHXT01000166.1:10246-11294 GCF_002413825.1 Rhodoferax sp. UBA5149 | reverse complement strand
GCCGGTGCCGGCACCGCGCGCCACCACCGGCACCTCCAGCGCGTGGCAGATGCGCAGCACGGCCTGCACCTGTTCCAGCGTTTCGGGCAGCGCCACCACCAGTGGACGTTGCCGGTAGGCGGTCAGACCGTCGCATTCATAGGGCGTCGTGTCTTCCTTGTGCCAGAGCAGGGCGTGTGATGGCAAACAAGCCTCCAGCCCCCGTACTACCAGCGCCTGGCGCTCTGATCTTTGTAGCAATTCCTGTTGTTCCGGGGATAGGGGTGCGTTCATGCTGGATTCCAGGCGTTGATGAAAGAGTGGGTCCGACTGTAGGGGCAAGCGAGGCCGCGCGGTGTGAGGATTTTTCCAAACACGCATGAAAACAAAAATGCTACTAAATTAATAGCTGCTTGCGCACTGTATTCGGGGGCTGGCGGCCGATTTTATGTAAACGAATCTACAGAACGCTCTTTTTCAACCAGTCCGCAAACGCCGCGCATTCCCAGCGGTCCATCATGCCGGTGCGCCAGCACAGGTAGTGCGAGTGCGGGCTGGGCACATTGAGCTCATACAAGCGCACCAGCGAGCCATGCTCCAGCCAGGGCGCGCCCAGTTTCAGGCGCACCAGCGCCACGCCCATGCCGGCCGCCGCCGCGTCGCACATCAGGCCGATATCGTTGAACTGCGAGCCCTCCACCGGTTCCGGCCAATCGAGGTGGTTGGCGGAAAACCAGGTGCGCCAGGGGTCCAGCGGGCTGCGCAGAAGAGTCTCGCCCTCAAGGTCTTGCGCCAGCACGAAAGGGCCGTGTTCGCGCACATAGGCGGGCGAGGCCAGTGGCGTCACTTCGTCCTTCACCAGGCACACATGCTCCAGGTCGGCATAGCGGCCGCTGCCAAAACGGATGATCAGGTCGGCATCTTCCGCCACCACGTCCAGCAGCGGGATGGAGACCTGCAAGGTCAGGTCAATCTCGGGATAGGCCTCGGTGAACTGGCGCAGGCGCGGGAGCAGGATGGAGCGTGCAAACGTGGGCGTGACGGCGAGCCGCAGTTTGCGCTTGCCGGG
>NZ_DHXT01000166.1:9793-9973 GCF_002413825.1 Rhodoferax sp. UBA5149 | reverse complement strand
CCGAACAGCTTGGCACCAATGATCTGTTCCAGCTGTTTGACGCGGTGGCTCACGGCGCTGGGTGTGACGCACAGCTCTTCAGCGGTCTGGGTCACGCTGCGCAGGCGGGCCAGTGCCTCAAAAGTCAGCAGGCATTGAATGGGGGGGATGCGCGCGGCGGTCATGGGGGCATTGTCACAC
>NZ_DHXT01000166.1:8956-9546 GCF_002413825.1 Rhodoferax sp. UBA5149 | reverse complement strand
TGCGCTCGGTACAATCCCGCCCATTCCCAACTCCGGTAGCCCTCCATGTCAGACCGTCTCGCCGTGCTACCGCAATATCTGCTGCCGAAGCAGGCCCTGACGGCCCTGGCCGGGCGCGTGGCTGGCGCCCGCGGCGGGAAATTGACGACGCGGCTGATCGCCTGGTTTGTGCGGCGCTACGGCGTCAACATGGCGGAGGCCGCCAACCCCGAGGTCGCCAGCTACGCCACCTTCAACGAGTTTTTCACCCGCGCCCTGAAGGACGGCGCCCGCCCGCTGGCCGGTGCCGACCTGATTTGCCCGGTCGATGGCGCCATCAGCCAGTTTGGCGCGATGGCCGGCGACCAGATCTTTCAGGCCAAGGGCCACCACTATTCCAGCACCGCTTTGCTGGGCGGCGACGCCGCGCTGGCCGCGCGCTTTGAGCATGGCAGTTTCGCCACGCTGTACTTGAGCCCCCGGGACTACCACCGCATCCATATGCCGTGCGACGGGCGCCTGAGCCGCATGATTTACGTGCCCGGCGATCTGTTTTCAGTCAACCCGACCACGGCGCGCGGCGTGCCGGGCCTGTTCGCGCGCAACGAGCG
>NZ_DHXT01000166.1:0-8739 GCF_002413825.1 Rhodoferax sp. UBA5149 | reverse complement strand
GTGTGGCACGGCGTGGTGAACGCGGAGCGCGGCGGCCAGCTGCGCGAGTGGCGCTATGACGAGCAGCCGGTGCCGTTGCGTCAGGGCCAGGAAATGGGCCGCTTCTTGCTGGGCTCCACCGTCGTGATGCTGTTCCCCAAGGGCCCGCTGCAGTTCAACCCGGCCTGGTCGCCCGCCGCTGCGATTCGCCTGGGCGAGGCCATGGCCAGCCGGCAGCTTGTCTAGGCGTGGCCGGGCTGCCACAATGGCCCCATGAACTACCAACACTTGCTGCTTACCTCCGAAGGCGCTATCACCACGATCACCCTGAATCGGCCCGAGAAGCGCAATGCGCTGGCCATGAATGTCATGCTGGAGTTGACCCAGGCCCTGCGTGCGGTGGCGCAGAGCGACGCGCTGGGGGTGATTCTGGCGGCCAATGGCCCGGTCTTCAGCGCCGGCCACAATTTTGGCGACATGGCGGGCGCCACGCTGGCGCAGGCGCACGAACTGTTTAACGTTTGCACCGAGATGATGGACGCCGTGCAGGCGATGCCGCAGCCGGTGATTGCCAGGGTGCATGCGCTGGCCACGGCGGCCGGCTGCCAGCTGGTGGCGACCTGCGATCTGGCGGTGGCCGCCGACAGCGCCACGTTCGCCATTCCGGGTGGCAAGGCGGGCCTGTTCTGTCATACGCCGCTGGTGGCGGTGGCGCGCAATGTGGGCCGCAAGCGGGCGCTGGAGATGGCACTCACCGGTGACCCGATCGATGCCGCCACCGCCGCCCAGTGGGGCCTGATCAACAAGGCCGTGCCGGCCGACCAGCTGGACGCCGCCACCCTGGATTTGATCAACCGGGCCAGCCGCGGCAGCGCGTTGTCCAAGGCGATGGGTAAACAGGGCTTTTACCAACAGGTGGACATGGCGCAGGATCAGGCCTACCGCTTCGCCGCCGAGTTGATGGCCTCGGCCGCCATGACGCCCGACGCCCAGGAAGGCATTCAGGCCTTTCTGGAGAAACGCCACGCGCAGTACACGCAGCGGCCGTCCAGCACGGGATCCTGAGCCTGGAGCGTAGAGCGGGCCGACGGCCTGACTGTTAGGACAAGGGCTTTGATAGCGCGCTGGGCCCCAGCGCTGCCGCCCGGCATTCGTCGAGATGCCGTGCCACCGTGTCGACAATGGCGCCGTCCACCTCGTTGTCGGCCTGCATCTTGCGCAGCATAGTCAGAATCTCCGGCACCGGCATGGGCGCCCGGTAGGGGCGGCGCTGGGCCAGGGCCTGAAACACGTCGGCGACCTTGATGATGCGCGCCTCCAGGGGAATCTCGCGCGCCTGGAGATGGAAGGGGTAGCCCTGGCCGTTGAGGGATTCATGGTGTTCCGCCGCCCACAAGGCCAGTTCCTCGAAGCCCCGAATCCGCCGCAGGATCTGGTAGGTGGCAAAGCTGTGCTTCTTCATGACCGCGCGCTCGGCGGGCGAGTAGGCGCCGGTGCTTTCCAGCAACTCGTCGGGCACCTGGAGCTTGCCGATGTCGTGCATGAGGGCCGCAATCTCCAGCTTGTCGAGATGATTCCCGGTCAGCCCGGCCTGTTGCCCGAGGAAGCGCGTCAGCCGTGCCACGCCCAGCGAGTGCTCGGCCGTGAAGTGGGACTTCGCGTCGACGACGCGGGCAATCAGAAAGGCAAATTGTTTCAATTCCTCCAGCGTGCCGGCCCGAACCTCCCGGAACCTTTCCATGTCGTCGACGTATTGGGGAATGTAGGCCGGATCCATCTGCAGCCAGAACGCCTCCGGCGCGCTGGCCGCGAGAAAGGCGTCGACCAGATCGGGCGCAAAAAGCACCTCGCGAAAGCGATTGATCAAGTCCCGGATCTCGCCGACATGCAGCAGCAGCGATTCGTCGCCATAGTAGGGGGTTGCCAGCGCATCCACCCGGTCCACCAGATGAATCAGGTTGGCATGGCGGGCGACCAAGGGGTCGATGCCAAGCGCGGCCATATCCTGCCAGCGCGTATGGTGGTAGCGGACGATGGGCGCCAGGTGGGCCAGCGGCGCAAAGTCATGCAGCAGGGCGTAGCCACTCTCGCAGTGCAGACTCGCGCCCTCCCACTCCAGCTCATTGATGATCTTGCGGTGCTCCCGGGTGGATGACACGCCACAGTCGTGCAAGAGACCGGCGTCGAACAGCAGATGCTGGGTGGGCGTATCCCAGGCCAGCGTCCTGGCACATTCCACCGCCATCATGCCCACGCGCCGACCATGAAAGACATCGCTGACACCGACCAAGTCCACGGCATTCGAAACGGTGAGGACCATTTGTCGAATGTTGATTTGCATGACGGTCACTTTCAAACTCGGGGCAAGGAGACTTGTAGTGTAGGTAATTCGTCCGGGTACTACTTGAAAATCACTGTTTTGTGGCCGTTGATCAGCACCCGGTGCTCGCAATGCCACTTCACGGCGCGGGCCAGCACCTGGCTCTCGGTGTCGCGCCCCAAGGTCGTCAAATCGTCCACCGTTTTGCTGTGATCGACGCGCGCCACGTCCTGTTCAATGATCGGGCCTTCGTCCAGATCGGCGGTCACGTAGTGGGCGGTGGCGCCAATCAGTTTCACGCCCCGGTCATGCGCCTGGTAATAGGGCTTGGCCCCTTTGAAGCTGGGCAGGAAGGAGTGGTGGATGTTGATGGCGCGCCCCGACAGCTTTCGGCACAAGTCGTTGCTCAGCACCTGCATGTAGCGGGCCAGCACCACCAGTTCAGCGTCTTCGGTTTGAATGATTTCATACTGTTTGGCCTCCACCTGCGCCTTGCTGGCGGCAGTCACCGGCAGATGATGAAACGGCACGTTGTAGCTGGCGGCCAGTTGGTAGAACTCGCGGTGGTTGGAAATAATGGCGCGAATGTCCAGCTCCAGCAAGCCGCTTTTCCAGCGAAACAGCAGGTCGTTGAGGCAATGGCCTTCCTTGCTGACCATGATCACCGCGCGCATCGGCTGTGCCCGCGCGTGCAAGCGCCACTGCATCTGAAAGGGCGCCGCAAACAGGTTCAGCTGGGTCTTGAGGTCCTCATGCGGCGTCTGGGCGCAGGCAAACTGAACGCGCATGAAAAACAGGCCGGTGTCATGGTCGTTGTACTGGGCCGCCTCCTCGATGTTGCCGCCGCGCTCCAGCAAAAAACCAGACACCGCGTGGACCAGCCCCAGGCGGTCCGGGCATGAGAGAGTCAAAATATAAGTAGGATTCATGGTGCGTGAATTGTCGCAGGCCAGGTACCGGCTCAACGAACACGCTTTGTCGGCGAAACGCGGGCCCGAAAAAAATTCAGGAATTGGGCCGCAGCCCTGCCGTTGCCGATTTAAGGCGTTTTCCCGGACACCGGCTCAGCCGCCTTCGTTGCCCGCTGCGCGGCGAAATTGGCACAGTAGTCAACCGGCGGAACGGGCTGGGTGAACCAGACCTGATCAAAATTTGCTATTTTTTCAATAGCATGGGGCGCTTGTTCTGCAAGGAGTAGAACTGCTTTTACCTTGAATCCCGGCGGCAGGTGCTGCGCTACGCCCAGGCTGCGATCGACGTGCGCGCCACCGGCCAGCAGCAGCACCGTCTTTCCGGCCACGGCCCGCTTGAGCACGGTTTGCGCCATGGCCACATCGCGCGCAATCTGGATGCGCGTCATGGATGAAATCTGGCTTTCAGGCAGCAGCTCGCAGTGGCCGGCGCGGACCTGCTGTTGCTGGGCCTTGAGCGCCGGTCCGCTGAGCAGCCGGTCGAATCCGGAATCGGTCATGGCTTCGCGCAAACGCGCGCGCGGCAGGTTGGCGCCAACCACGGGCACCCCGGCGCGCACCGCCGCCATCACGACCGGGCCGTAGGCAGTCCACGGCCAGCCAGCGTTGTCCCAGGCCAAGGCGGCGCGCACCTGATCTTCGTTGGCGTCAGCACCCAGTGTTTCCGTGGATTGGCCCTGGCTTGCCATCTCCAGCGCCAGCACGGCCAGCGTGTGCTGGGCGGCCAAGGCTTCCACGGTCAGGCGGTGAATGCGTTGATGCTCCGGGGCATCGTGCTGCTCACCCAGCAGAATCGCGTCGGCGGGTAGCAGCTGCTGGAGCTGATTGATTTGAAACGGGTCGGGCCGACTGGTGTCGGGGGCCGGGGCGGCGCAGCCCATCAAGCCCATGACGGCTGCAAGAAGCCACAAGGACCGGCTTGCCATGGGGAGGATCTTTTTCACCTTGCAAGCGACGCTGACAGGCGGCGCATGGGCGCTTTAGTGAACAACCACCGGGTTTTGCGCCAATTCGGCGTAGCGCTCCAGCGTGTCTTCCACCTCTTCCTGGGTTGGGGTATTTTGCTGCCAGGCGGAGATGTGCTGTTGGAACAGTTCGGCCCAGGAGCCGTCGAGATAGACCTCTTTGCCAGCGCGTTTGTCGACAATTTCGAAGCCATGGCGTGCCAGCGTGAGCACCGGCCGTGTTGGCACGCTGCGCGCATTTTTCGCATCGGACGCAACGTCCGCTGCCACGGCATTGGCCAGCATGTGCGTCACAGAATAGGTGTCGGAGTCGTAAAGCGTGTGCATGGTGAATTATCTCTTAATCGTCCTTGGCCTGCAGGTGGCAGCACAGTGGGCAATTTCAAGAGTAGACCGGCTGGACGGCCTGAAGTTCAATGACGGGGTTCAGGTTTGCGGCTCGGTCGCCAGCCATTTTTGATCGACAAAGTCACCGTTGGGCTCGGTGATCCGGATGCGAGCGGGCAGATAGCCCAGCGCCGGTGCCAGCCACAGCTCCACTTTCTGGTCAAATTGCTGACGCGGATTGCGCACCAGTTTCAGGGTCGCCTGTTCGCCACCCGGCAGGGTGAGGGTTTCCTTGCTGCCGACGGTGAAGACCCAGGTGTCGGCATCGCGCGGACCAATGGTCTGAACCGTCAGGGTAGTGCCCGGCGGGTAATGGTTGGGGTCGCCGGCGATCATGGCGCCCAGTTGCACCAGCACGCTCAGGCGGTCCTGCGCGCCGGCCAGCAGGGCCACGTCCGGCGTGTTGGCGCTGAAAGTGACTTTGCCTTTCTCGCGGTTGAAGTGGGCGGCGACTTCGCTGCGGAATTTGTCGGAAAAACGCAGCGGGGCCAGGCCTTGCGGCGTGATCTGTCCCTGACTGGTTTGTACGCGGGCTTGCCCGAAAGCGCTGACCTCCAGCCGGGCGTCGTAATTTTCACCGCCCCATTGCCACCGCAGTTCGGCGCTGGCGCCAAATGGGAACTTGTTGGTTTCCACCTTGTATTTGATGCGGACCGAGCCCGGCAGGCTGACCGCACCGATGGCGGCCAGCTGGTCGCGTGGCGCCGAGGGTTGCGGATCAGCGTCGGCAGGCCGTTCGTCCGGCGACGACTCGCTTGGCGTGGCCGCGGCCTGCGCCGGGCTTGGGGTTGCGGTCTGCCCCGTGGCGGCGTCCATTTTGGCGGGCACCGGACGTTCGCTCGGGGTCGCCGTGTGCGGCGTCGTGTCGTGAGGGGTTGTGACCGGGGGCGTCAGCTGGGGTTCTGCGGCGGGGGGCTTTGGCGGTTCCGGTTCAATCAAGCGCGTGCTGAAGGCACGGTTGGGCGGGGGCGGGGTCAGTCCCAGGTGCAGGCCCAGGGTCATGGGCGTTCCCTGCAGCACGGCGAGGTGCGCCAGCAAGACGGCGGCGGTCAGGGCCAGCAAGACCTTGAGCGAAAGCGTGCGCGACGAATCGGGCCTCACCGGTTGTGCCCCCGTTCGGCGGGTTGGTTGCCGGCGCGTGTTTTATTCCTGTCAACTAGAATTTCCGACGGTGACAACACGTCAATCCCACTTGCCATTTTCCAGTACCCCCTATGAAACTTGCCACCTACAAAGACGGTTCGCGCGACGGCCAGCTGCTTGTTGTCTCGCGCGACCTCGCTACGGCGCATTATGCGACCGGCATTGCGAACACGCTGCAGCAGGTGCTGGACGACTGGAACTTCCACTCGCCCCAGTTGCAGGATCTGTACGACGCGCTGAACCGCACGGCTGGCGGCTCGTCCAGCGCCAGCCGGGCGCGTCACGCCTTTCCGTTCGACCCCCGGCAATGCATGGCGCCTTTGCCGCGGGCCTATCAGTGGGCCGACGGCTCGGCCTATATCAACCATGTGGAGCTGGTGCGTCAAGCGCGCGGGGCCGAGGTGCCCGCCAGTTTTTACACCGACCCGCTGATGTACCAGGGCGGCAGCGACGATTTTCTGGGTCCCTGTGACGAAGTGGTGTGCGCCAGCGAAACCTACGGCATTGATTTCGAGGCCGAGGTCGCCGTCATCACCGGCGACGTGCGCATGGGCGCGACGCCGGAGCAGGCGCTGGACGGCATTCGCCTGCTGATGCTGGCCAACGATGTGAGTTTGCGTAACTTGATTCCGGCGGAACTGGCCAAGGGTTTCGGCTTTCTCCAGAGCAAACCGGCCACCGCCTTCAGCCCGGTGGCCGTCACCCTGGACGAACTGACGTTCAACGGCGACAGCGCCTGGGACAAGGGCCGCGTGCACCTCACGCTGCAAAGCACCTGGAACGGCCGCAAGGTCGGCATGTGCGAGGCCGGGCCGGAGATGACTTTTCACTTCGGCCAGCTGATTGCCCACCTCTGCAAGACCCGCAACATGCGCGCCGGCGCCATCATCGGTTCCGGCGCCGTCAGCAACAAGGACTGGAGCCACGGCTACAGCTGTATTGCTGAAAAACGCGCGATCGAGACGATTCAGGATGGCAAGCCGGTCACCGAGTTCATGAAGTACGGCGACACCATCCGCATCGAGATGAAGGGCCGTGACGGCCAGAGCCTGTGTGGCGCCATCGAGCAGGAAATCGTGCCGCTTGAAAAAGCCGCCTCGACCCGCGGATCGCGCTGACTGAAAAAGGCCGCGTATCCCGTCCGGATAGCAGGCCTGCCGGCTATTGTTCGGCAGTCCTGCGCGGCTTTCCTACTCCGCTTTCTCCTGGCAGGCGATGCAGCGCGGCGCTTCCGGCGCCGCATGGAGCCGGGCGGCGGGAATTGCCACGCCACAGTCGATGCACTGGCCGTAGGTGCCGGCCTCAATCCGGTGCAGGGCGGCGTCCACCATGCTGAGTTCGTCGGATTCACGCGCATCGAGCGTGAATTCGAGTTCGCGCTCGGTGCTCACCTGCGCCGTGGAATCCTCGGCTTGACCGAAATGGTTGGCCGACGCCTCGGCGCGGCCGATTTTGCCGCCGCGCAGGTTGGCCAGTTGCTCCAGCAGGCTGGCGCGCTGGGCCAGCAGTTGTTCTTTAAAAGGGGTGGTGAGTTTTGTGGTCATGGTGGCACCTCTGTGTGGGTAAGCCTTCATCATGCGCCATCCTTCGGTGCGCGTCTTTAAGGAAAGTCAAGTCGCGTTGCGGGCCATTCGGCACCATCGGCCATAATCCCCGCCATGCCATCCCTGCAGTTCCTGCAATCCCTACGCAACGCTCATCTGCTCGCCCGCTTCGTGCTGGTGTGGTTTGCCTTGTCCATCGGCGTGGCGATTGCCTCGCCGCTGGTCAAGCCGCAGGCCATCGAGCTGGTCTGCTCGGGCGCGGGCGTGATGAAGGTGCTGGTCAAGACCGCCGATGGCACGAAAGAGGTGGCCGGCCACACGCTGGACTGCCCGCTGTGCGCCACCAACAGCGCGCCGCCACCGCCCGTGGCGCGCCTGAGCGCCGAGCCGCTGCAGCCCCTGGCCCATGTGCTGCAAAGCATCCCGGCCGCCCACATGGCCGCGCTCACCGCCGCGCCCTTGCCGGCGCGCGGACCTCCTGTTTTCTCCTGAACTATTGAATTGATAGCGCCTTCCGCCCGTTCCATGCGGGCTGGAGGCTGATTTGATTGATATTTTCGGAGTATTTCCGTGCGGAAAAATCGTGTTGCCTTGGCGCTTGCCATGGCCTTTCCTGTTTCTTTGGCTATCGTTTTTCCCGTCGCGGCCCAGACGCAGCCCGACGCGCCCGTCAAATCGCTGGGCGTCGTCACCATCCGCAGCGGTGCGCCGACCTCCCTGCCGACCCAGATCCCCACCACCATCGAGGGCATCACGCGTGAGCAGATCGAGCAGAGCATCAACGCCACCGACAGCGAAGATGCGCTCAAATACTTTCCCAGCCTGCTGGTGCGCAAGCGCTACATCGGCGACTACAACCACGCGATTTTGTCCAGCCGGGCCTCCGGCACCGGCAACAGCGCGCGCTCGGCGGTGTATGCCGACGGCATTCTGCTGTCCAACTACCTGGGCAATGGTGTCGGCGGCCTGAGCTTTCCGCCGCGCTGGGGCTTGGTGACGCCGGAAGAAATCGAGCGGGTGGACGTCATGTACGGCCCGTTCTCGGCCGCCTACGCGGGCAACTCGGTGGGCGCGGTGGTGGACTATGTCACGCGCATGCCGACAAAATTCGAAGCCCATGCCAAGGTCGGCTATGTCTCGCAGCCGTTCGAGCTGTACAACACCAGCGCCACGTTCAATGCCTGGCAGACCAGCGCCTCGCTTGGCAACAAAAATGGCGACTGGTCGTGGTTCCTCAATTTCAACCACGCCGACAGCCACGGCCAGCCGCTGACCTTTGCCACGCGTCTGCTCAGTGCGGGCACCGCCGGTGCCGCCGGGACCGCCGTCAGCGGTGCCGTGCTGGACAAGAACAACACCAACGCGCCCATCTACATTCTGGGCACCGGCACCGAATTCCATACCCTGCAAGACCACGCCAAGCTCAAGCT
>NZ_DHXT01000182.1:20383-21080 GCF_002413825.1 Rhodoferax sp. UBA5149 | reverse complement strand
ACCGGCGGCATGGGCCGGCGCCACGTGGCGCAACACCTGCTGCGCATAGTTGACCTGGGCCCCGACAAACCACTGGGTACGCGGCATCGGCGCGCCGTCGCACACCACGCTGTGGGGCGTGGGTGACTGCAGGTCGTAGTAATCCCAGATGCTTTGCCAGAACGCATTCAGATCGGTGGTGGACCAACGCCACAAGGCGTCATACGAATCAAACGACAGGCCGCGGGTCTCACGCAACCAGTTTTGGTAAAGGCGAATCTGGGGCACGTAGGGGGGCGTTAGGGATTGGGTCATGCGCCGAGGGTAGCGTGACTCGGCGCGCTCGCGCAAGCGCTTGCGCGTCAGTTGGCGGCCCGGCGGGTCAGGACAAGCGGTGACGTAACAGTGCTTGGCCGGTGTTGCGCTGCACGACCTTGGCACCGCCCTCGGTCTGCGAATCATCGATCTTGAATGTGCTCACCAGATGGGAGAGTTGTCGCGCCTGCCCCTTCAGGCTTTCCGATGCGGCGGTGGACTGCTCAACCAGGGCCGCATTCTGCTGCGTGATGCCATCCATCTGGCTGATCGCCGCATTCACTTGCTCAATGCCCTGACTCTGCTCCTGACTGGCCGAACTGATTGCGCCCATGATATTGGCCACGCCCTGGACACTGTTGACGATCTCCGTCATGGTTGTTCCTGCCGTATCGACAAGTCG
>NZ_DHXT01000182.1:10233-20090 GCF_002413825.1 Rhodoferax sp. UBA5149 | reverse complement strand
GCTTCGACCGCCGCATTGAGTGCAAGGATGTTGGTTTGGAAGGCGATGCCATCAATCACGCCGATGATGTCCACGATCTTGCGGGAACTTTCCTTGATCGAATCCATGGTCGCGATGACCTGGGACACGACGCCGCCACCTTTCATCGCGATACCCGATGCAGACACCACCAGCTGATTGGCCTGCAAGGAACTCGCGGCGGTCTGCCGTACCGTCGACGTCAGCTCCTCCATGGAGGAAGCAGTCTCTTCCAGGGAGCTGGCCTGGGACTCGGTACGAGAGGACAGTTCTGCATTGCCGGTCGCAATTTCGTTGCTGGCACTGACGATGGCATCCGTGCCGCCCCGCACTTCCGCGACGATACGGGCAAGATTGTCATTCATCTCCGCGAGTGCCTGGAATAGCTCGCCGAACTCATCCTTCGCATTCGCCGATATTTTTCCACTCAAATCGCCGCTGGCAATTTTTTTTGCAATGATCAGCGCCTCATGGATAGGCGCCAGGGTACTGCGTCGCAACATGAGCAAAGTAAATCCAAGGCCACCGACCGCCGCCAACCCCAATATCGACACGGTGGCTTTGACAAACGAGACCGCCTCCAGCACCAGGACCGCGAATTTCCTTGAATTCTCCTGCGCCGCGGCCCTGTCGCCGCGGGCGCTCGCGGCCAGATCGGCTGTGATCTGCGTGCCCGGTGCGGCCAGAATGGCGGCACGGATGCGCTCGAGATCGGCGATGTCTTTGATAGGCAGATCAAGGATGCCGCCGAAACCGATCACACGAAAGATCACTTTTTCAACATAGAAGAGCTTGCCGTCAACGTCCCGCGCCAGACCAATCGCGCCATCAATCGATTTCAACAAGTCCTCCCTTCGAAGCGACTCGGAATTTTTTGCGCCCTGCTCGACCAGCGTAAAGACTTGTTCCATGCGCATCACATGCTCCAGATGGAGCCGCTCCATGTAGTGGAATTCAGCCCCTTTTCCGAGCAAGCGATTGCCCCACAGAATGACGATGGATACCAACGCGACGATGCTCATGGCGAGCATGAATTTTCTTTTTAGTGTCATGTTTACCATTTCAACGATTTATGGTTTTTGTCCGTCTTCAGTTCAGCGGCGCGAGATCATCCTACGCTTCGCCATGATGGAGTGCAATACTGACGCTGCCAGCCTGGGCGTCCGTGTGCCAACCTGCATGTCAGGGATTGAACGGCAGACGGCCGACATTTTTTCGAACCCGCGCAAGCCTCTCAAAGGCTGGCTTTCGCTATAAAAACAATAGCTGATGACGCCCACTTGACAAGGGCGACTATCCATTTTTGTTTATAGTGGCAGCCACTTATATCTGTTTGGAGTCTTGATGCGTATCTGGAAAAAACCAATCTCGGTGGCCATACTGACCGCCGGTCAGGAAAACACGACGGTGCCCCATCTGGGTATCGAATTCCTGGAAGTGGGTGACGACTTCATTCGGGCCCGCGTGCCGGTGGATCAGCGCACCAAACAACCGTACGGCTTGCTGCACGGCGGCGTGAGTGTCGTGCTGGCGGAAACCCTGGGTTCCTGCGGTGCCGCCTTCGCGGCGCCCGAAGGCTACCGCGCCGTCGGGCTGGACATCAACGCCAACCACATCAAGGGCACCACCAGTGGCTGGGTGACCGGCATCACCCGTCCGGTGCACCTGGGCCGCACCACCCAGGTTTGGCAGATCGACATGCACAACGACGCCGGTGAACTCACCTGTGTGTCGCGCATCACGATGGCGGTGCTGGCACCCCGCTAGACCGCTTCTTACAAGCCTAATCAGCCGCTAGCCCCCGTTAAATAAGCGCAAGCAGCTATTTATTTAATAGCACCTTGTCACTCCGCCTCGGCTTGCGCCAGGCGCTCGCTTTTCCAGTACACGTCATCGCCGACCGTGCCGTCGGTGCGGTAACGGTTGAGCACGCGGGCCAGCACGAACAGCAAATCGCTCAGGCGATTGAGGTACTGGCGCGGCGTGTCCTTCAGGGTCTCCTGGCCTTCCAGCGCCACCACGGCGCGTTCGGCGCGACGGGCCACGGTGCGGCATACGTGGGCCAATGAGGCGGCGCGGGAACCGGCGGGCAGGATGAATTCCTGCAGGCGCGGCAGTTGCTCATTGTGCTCAGCCAGGGCCGCGTCAAGCGCCAGCACGGCCTCGGGCTTGAGCAGCTCGAAACCGGGGATCGACAGCTCGCCACCGAGGTTGAAAAGCTGTTGCTGAATCTCCACCAGCAGCGCGCGCACACGGGCGGGCATGTCTTCACACAGCAGCACACCGATGCTCGAATTGAGTTCGTCCACGTCGCCCATGGCGTGCACGCGCAGACTGTTTTTGGAAACACGGGTGTTGTCGCCCAGGCCCGTGGTGCCGTTGTCGCCGGTGCGGGTGGCGATTTGTGTCAGTCGTTGTCCCATGATGGAGCTCCTTGATGGCGCCTATTGTCACGCCATCCGGGCCAGGCTGGTTCGCGGCCCGCGGCGACCAGGTGTGCCACCATCCCTGTATGGCGGCCACGATGCCTGCGGCAGTGTGCTGGAACGGAACAATTTCCGCCTAGGGAAATCCCTAGCATGACGCCCCGTTCATCCAACCCGACACTGCTTGCTGGTAGCGAGCCCATCCATATTGAAATAGCCCAAGGAGTAGAACCGTGAGACTACTGCAAGAAACTTTGATCAGCAGGAAAAATGAGCCGACCGGTGGCGATGCCGCTGCGATCGAGGCGTTACGGGAAGCCTTTAATCGCCAGAAAAAAGCGTTCCTGGCCCATCCCTGTCCAACTCGGGACGAACGCCGGGCGCACCTTGAGGCACTGGCCGGCATGATGATGTCGAACCGGGATCGCATCCGCCAGGCCATCAGCGCGGATTTTGCCGTTCATCCCGTGCTCTTTACGGATCTGGTCGAGGTTCTGGGCATTGCGGGGCGGGCGGCCTATGCGCTGACGCAGCTGGACGACTGGATGCGTGATGAGGAACGGGCGGCGGACCCTGCCCTGTTTGGAACCGGGAAGGCGTTCATCCGCCACCAGCCGAAAGGGGTCGTCGGCAACATCGTGCCGTGGAATTTCCCGTTCGACGTCGGCGTCGGACCGTTGGTGGAGATGCTGGCGGCGGGCAACCGCATCATCATCAAGCCGTCGGACTACACGCCGGCCTGCGCAGAACTTCTGCAAGAAATGATCCGCAGCACCTTCGACCCGGATCATGTCACCGTCGCGGTGGGGGGCATCGAACTCGCCCGCACGTTCCCGACCCTGCCCTGGAACCATCTTCTGTATACCGGCAGTCCACCGGTTGGGCGGGAAGTCATGAAGGCGGCGGCGCAGAACCTGGTGCCGGTCACGCTTGAACTTGGCGGCAAATGCCCTGCCGTCTTCATGGACGATGCCATCGACAAGACCGCCGTCGCCAACGTCCTTGGCACCAAGATGATTAAAAACGGCCAGATGTGCATCTCCGTCGACTACTGTCTGGTCCCCCGAACACGCATGCCCGAGTTCGTGGCGCTCGCCAAGCGGCACATGCAAGAGAACACGCCCGCCTATTCCCGTAGCGCTGACTGCACCGGCATCATTTCGGAGCGCCACCTCAACCGTCTGGTGGCGATGTTGGCGCAGGCACGCGAGGCCGGCTATGAGGTCGTGGACCTCGAAGAAGGTGGTGTGCTGGATCGGGACACGCGTCGTATGCCGCTGGTTCTGGTACTCAATCCCGGCGACGAGTTGGACCTCATGAAAGAGGAAATATTCGGCCCCATCCTGCCCATCAAGGCCTACGACACGCTGGATGAAGCCATTGCGTTCGTCAATGCCGGAGAACGCCCGCTTGGGCTTTACGTCTTCGGTCATGACGAAGGCCAGACCGGCCGGGTGGTTGCCGAAACCAACTCCGGCGGCGCCTGCGTGAACGCCTGTGCCATGCAGGGCGCGTTGCCATCCCTCGCTTTCGGTGGCAGCGGCATGAGCGGGATGGGCCGCCATCACGGCATCGAAGGTTTCCGCGAGTTCTCCAATCCGCGCGGCGTCTTCATTCGGGGGCAGAACGACCTCATTGATGCCTTCTTCCCGCCTTATGGCGATACCCTCGGCGCGATTACCTCAGCCGCTTTCGGCTAAGCTGCTGGCTGCATCGCTGGCAAGCCGCGACGAGAAAACCCAACCCCGAGGTAGTCCATGACCCCGCAACAACTGCGTGCGCTGCAAGCGCCATTGAAGGAACACTACAAAGCCGATCCGGCCAGCGCGCAAAGGGTCTTTCGCGCCAGCGGCACCTTGCTGCCGGACCGTCCGTCGTGCCGTATCGAAACCGACACGGGCACCCTGATGGCCGGCCTGCACCCGGCGGCCGGCGGTGACGGCAACGAGGCTTGCTCCGGCGATCTGTTGCTGCAATCGCTGGTGGCCTGCGCCGGCGTCACCTTCAATGTCGTCGCCACGGCGATGGGCATCGGTTTCCGCTCGGCCGAGGTGATTGTCGAGGGCGACGCGGATTTTCGCGGGACGCTGGGCATCGACAAAAGCGTGCCGGTTGGGGTCAGCCATATTCGCGTCCGCTTCGAGGTCGATAGCGATGCCAGCGACGCCCAGTTGTCAACGCTACTTCAAATGACTGAGCGCTTCTGCGTGATTTACCAGACACTGAAGTCGCCGCCCAACCTGCAAACCCAGCTGGTACGCAAATCGGCCTAGAAACAACGCCAGCCAGCGCTGTTCCGACAACCCACGGCATGCCCCTGCCCGGCATGCCTCACGACGAAAATAATAATGCAAGCGGTCATCATCGAAGTCGCCCTGAACGGTGGCTTGCCCAAGGAAGTGAATCCCCATGTTCCGCGTACGCCGGATGAAGTCGCACAGGATGCCATCGCCTGCATCGATGCCGGCGCCGCCATCATCCACAACCATACCGATGATCCGGTGATCGGCGGCTCAGGCCGGCACGACGCCCAGCCCTATCTGCAGGCGTGGCGTCAGATCCTGGCCGCACGCCCCGATACGCTGCTGTACCCGACCATGGGCAACGGCGGGCCCCATGTCGCCATCGAAGACCGCTATGCGCATATCGTGACACTTGCCGAAGCCGGGCTGTTGGCACAGGGACTGGTCGATCCCGGCTCGACGAACTTTGGCCGGCTCGATCAACAAGGCCTGCCGCGCCCTGACGATATCGTCTATCAAAACACCTACCGCGATGCCGTGTACATGGTCGAAACCTGCCGACGGCTGGATGTAGGCATGTCGATCTCCATCTTCGAACCCGGTTTTCTGCATATCATCCTTGCCTACCATCGGGCCGGAAAACTGCCCCGTGGATCATTGGTCAAACTGTATTTTGGCGCGGGGAAACTGCTGTTTGGCTTGCCCCCGACTGAAGCCGCGCTCAACGCCTACCTCGACATGCTCAAGGGGACCGGCCTGCCCTGGCTGGTGTCGGCGCAAGGCGGCGATGTTGTCGCCTGCGGATTGGCCAAACTCGCGATCCTGCGCGGCGGTCATGTGCAGGTCGGGCTGGAACCGTCAGGCGACAGCCGGCGCACCAATGTCGAGTTGGTCCATGAGGTCGTCGCTTTGGCGCGCTCCCTGGGACGCCCGATCGCCGACAGCCGGACCGCTGCGCAGTTACTCGGCTTGCGTGCACGCTAGGAGCCACCTCGTCGCCCAACTCAACCGGAGTCCCCGCAGCCCTTCTGACGAGCCAGGTTGCCCCGGCCGGCAACCTTTCTCCTGAAGCCGTCATCCACAATTCGGGCAAACCGGGCAGTTCGGGATAATGGACACCATTTCCTGGAGAACCCCGATGAACGCTCCCGACACTCTGGCGCACCTGGTCCCCGACATCCATCAGCGTGAGGTACCACTGGCGCTGGTGGAAGCCTTGAAGTCACGCTTCCATGAGCGCTGCTCCACCGCCCTGGTGGTGCGTGAACAGCACGGCCGCGACGAGTCGTCTTTCCAGGCGCCACCGCCTGCGGCCGTGGTGTTTGCCGAAAGCACGCAGGATGTGGCGGACGCGGTCAAACTGGCCAGCGACTCCAGCGTGCCGGTCATTCCGTTTGGCGTCGGCTCCTCACTCGAAGGCCATTTGCTCGCGGTGCAGGGCGGCATCAGCATCGACCTCAGCCGCATGAACCAGGTGCTGGCCATCAACGCCGACGACCTGACGGTGACGGTGCAAGCCGGCGTGACGCGCAAGCAGCTCAATGAAGCGGTCAAGTCGACTGGCCTGTTCTTCCCGATCGACCCTGGTGCCGACGCCACGCTGGGCGGCATGAGCGCCACCCGCGCCAGCGGCACCAACGCCGTCCGCTACGGCACCATGCGCGAGAACGTGCTGGCGCTGCAAGTGGTGACGGCCAGCGGCGACATCATCCGCACCGGCACGCGCGCCAAGAAAAGCAGCGCCGGCTATGACCTGACGCGCCTGATGGTGGGCAGCGAAGGCACGCTGGGCGTCATCACCGAGGTGACGGTCCGGCTCTACCCGCTGCCCGAGGCGATCTCGGCGGCGATCTGCTCATTCCCAAGCATCGAGGCGGCGGTGCGCACCACCATCCAGATCATCCAGCTGGGCATTCCGATTGCGCGTGTGGAACTGATTGACACCAACACCGTGCGCATGGTCAACGCGAACGCCAAATTGGGCCTGATTGAGTCGCCCTTGCTGCTCATGGAGTTTCACGGCTCGCCAGCCAGCGTCAAAGAGCAGGCGGAGCTGGTGCAAGAGATTGCGACCGAATTTGACGGCACTGCGTTTGAATGGGCCACCACGCCGGAGGAGCGCACGCGGCTGTGGACCGCCCGCCACAACGCCTACTTTTCCGCCATCCAGTCCAAGCCCGGTTGCCGCGCGATTTCAACCGACACCTGCGTTCCGATTTCCCGCCTGGCCGATTGCCTGCTGGACTCGGTGGCGGAGGCGAACGCCAGCGGCATCCCCTACTTTCTGGTCGGCCACGTCGGCGACGGCAATTTCCACTTTGGCTATCTGATCGACCCCGACAAGCCGGAGGAACGCGAGATCGCCGAAAAATTGAACCATTCGCTGGTGTCGCGCGCCTTGCGCCTGGAGGGCACCTGCACCGGCGAACATGGCATCGGCTTGCACAAGATGGGTTTTCTGCTGACCGAGACCGGCACCGGCGCGGTCGACATGATGCGCAGCATCAAGCGGGCGCTGGACCCGAAAAACATCATGAATCCGGGCAAGATTTTTACGCTGTAGGACGCCTACAGTTCAGCGTGTTCGGCAATGGCGTGCGCCATGTATTCGATCTTGCGCTGCATGTCCTGCTCGGTGTCAACGAAGCTCTGGGCAATGGCCTGGAATTCGTCCTGGATTTCAATGAAGGCGTCGACCAAATCGGGATCGAAATGGCTGTCGCGTCCCTGGAAAATGATGGCCACCGCCTGGTCATGGGGCACCCCGGCCTTGTACACACGGTCGGAAATCAGCGCATCGTAGACATCGGCGATCGCCATCAGGCGTGCCGACAGCGGAATTTGATCGCCCGACAAGCCTTGCGGATAGCCGCTGCCGTCCCATTTTTCCTGATGCGAGTAGACCAGCTCCTTCATGATCTGCAGCAAGTCAGCCTTGACGCCCAAGGCTTTTTCGGCGTTCTCGATCGCCTCGCATGCCAGGGTGGTGTGGGTTTTCATGATCTCAAACTCCGCCGCCGTCAGGCGACTGGGTTTGAGCAGAATCCGGTCCGGAATACCGATGGTGCCCATGTCATACAGGGGTGCCGAGCGGTACAGAATACTGATGTACGGTTCGGTTAAAACGTCAACAAAGCGCGGATGCGTTTTGAGCCGCTGCGCCAGGGATTTGACATAGTTCTGGACCCGCAGAATGTGCTTGCCGGTGTCAGAGTCGCGCGTTTCCGCCAGCGAGGCCATGGCAAAAACCGCCACCGCCATGGCGATATGCACGGGCGTAGAGTCGGCCGTGGGGCTGCTGTCGGGTGAATTCAAAATGTAGCTCCAGTAAGCAAATATTTTCAAGTCGTCGTCAGACCGTCAGTTTAGGCGACTGGGGAAAACCCGAGTGATTGTCGCACCGGCCGCGACTCTGGCCTTCAGGCCTCGCGCGCCTGAAACGGTGCGCGATACAGCCACACCGGGCGGCCATCGGCGCAAGACAAGGTCGCCTGCGGTTGAAGCGACGGTGCCTCGAACTCCAGACTCACCAGCCAGGCACCCGGCTGGAGCTGCGCGCGCGCCTTCTCCACCGCCCGTGCCATGCTCTCGGGCCGCTGAAACAGATACACCAGGGCATAGGGGCTCCAGTCGGCACGCCACATGTCGCCTTGGCGAATGCGGGCCCAGGGACAGCGCAGCGCGCTCAAACCGCGCAGCGGCCAGCTCCACTCCAGGCCGTGGAATCGGGCCGCCGGGTAGGCCTGGCGCAAGGCTTTGAGCCCGTCGCCCAGACCGCAACCGGCATCCAGCAGCAGCGCACCCGCGGGCAGCGGCGCTTGCGCGGCCAAGTCGCGCAAGGCGTTGGCCGGCGTCGGAAACAGGGGCGCGTCACGCCAGGCATTCAAGGGGTAAATCAGCAGCAACAAGGCCAACGGCAGCAACCAGGCCCAGGCGTGCAAGCTGGCCGCGCCCGAGAGCGCCAGCGACAAGGGGAAACCCAGGCCAATGATGGCGCGGCGCCACCAGGTGCGGGCCAACACACTGAACGCCACGCCGCAGCTTGAGGCCACGGCCAGCGCCAGCCAGGCCGACAGACCCAGCCCGTTCAGACCCCAAAACAAGGCCCAGGCACTGCCCCAGGCCAACAGGGCAGGCAGTGGCCAAGGCAGTCGGGCAAGCATGGCCTGGAAGCGCCTTGGGCCTTCAGCGGGTCGCGCCGCGCGTCAGCTTGTCGATCAAGCCATTGAGCTCATCGAGCGAGCCGAACTGGATGCTGAGCTCGCCCATTTCCTCCATGCGCCCGCCCCGCTTGACGCGCTTTTTCACCCGCACCTCAACCTCGGCGGTGAGCAGGTCGGACAACTCTTCTTCGACCCGTTTGATGTCGCGCGACTTTTCCTGGCGCGGCTTGGTCGAGGTCAGCGAGAAATCGGCACTGAGCTTTTTGACCAGGCTCTCGGCTTCGCGCACCGACATTTTTTTGGCGCTGATCTGGCTCGCCGCCGTGATCTGGGTCGCCCGGTCCAGCGCCAGCAGCGCGCGCGCATGGCCCATGTCGAGGTCGCCCGCCATCAGCATGGTCTGCACCGGATCGGCCAGATTGAGCAGGCGCAGCAGGTTGCTGGCAGCGCTGCGAGAGCGCCCCACGGCCTGCGCCGCCTGTTCGTGAGTGAGTCCAAACTCCTTGACCAGGCGTTGCAGGCCTTGCGCTTCTTCCAGGGGGTTGAGGTCTTCGCGTTGAATATTCTCGATCAATGCCATGGCCGCGGCGGCCTCGTTCGGCACGTCGCGCACCAGCACCGGCACACTGGCCAGCCCGGCCAGCTTGGCGGCGCGAAAGCGCCGTTCGCCGGCAATGATCTCGTACTTGCCCTGGTTCGCGCCATCCTGCAGCTGGCGCACCAGAATCGGCTGCAGGATGCCCTGCACCTTGATCGATTCGGCCAGCTCGTACAAGGCGCCCTCGTCCATGCGGGTACGTGGCTGGTACTGGCCGGCCACCATGTCGGTTAGCAGCAGCGACGCTGGCTGGCCGGCGCCGATGGTGTCGCTGCCCGCCGCTTCGCTGACTTTGGGACCGAGCAAGGCTTCCAGTCCGCGGCCCAGGCCTTTTGGTTTTTTCGTGACCATGATGTCTTTCTTTTCTATCGACTTGTGTCGCTGGATTGTTCATCGGTGCTGCCGCCCA
>NZ_DHXT01000182.1:0-10078 GCF_002413825.1 Rhodoferax sp. UBA5149 | reverse complement strand
TCGCCCAGACCGCTTTCGGCGTTGAGGTGCCCGCGCGGGCCGGCGTCGATAAAGTCAGCGCCCCACGCGTCGGCAAAGCGGCGCGCCCGCGCCTGACTGCAAAAAGGGTCGTCGCTGCTGGCGAACAGCACGGTCTTGAAGGGCAGTTTGTGCCAAGGCATCGGCGCCCAGCTCGGCAGCATCTGGCGCAGATCGTCGCGTTCGACATCGGGCGGCGCCACCAGCAATGCGCCCTTCACGCGGTGCGTGTTGCGGGAGTGCGCGGCCCAAGCCGCTAGGTGCAGGCAACCCAGGCTGTGCGCCACCAGCACGGCGGGACCGGTGCGCTCGAAGTCGATCGACAGCAGCACGTCTTCCAGCCGGGCAATCCAGTCGCCACGCAGCGGGCGCAGCCAGTCGTGCTGCTCGACCCGCTGGTAGCCGTGCTGGGCCTGCCACAGGCTTTGCCAGTGGTCGGGACCGGAGTTTTGCCAGCCCGGCAGGATGAGGACCTTGGTGGAATTCATTTGCTATTATTTTGGTAGCGGGTTGCGCTTGTACGACGAGGGCTACAAGCCAATTTCTCTACATCTTTTCGATGCGCTCCACCATCTCCTGGGCAAAGGCCACATAGGCCTGTGCGCCTTTGCTTGAGGGATCAAACACCACCCCCGGCACCCCATAGCTGGGGGCCTCGGCCAGACGTACGTTGCGCGGAATCACGGTGTTGAAGACCT
This sequence comes from Rhodoferax sp. UBA5149, assembly GCF_002413825.1. Classification (GTDB taxonomy): domain Bacteria; phylum Pseudomonadota; class Gammaproteobacteria; order Burkholderiales; family Burkholderiaceae_C; genus Rhodoferax. Next base: position 9,362 of record NZ_DHXT01000182.1, on the reverse strand, counting down.
TGCTGCCGTAATAGGTCTTGAGCTGCTCGCTGACCTGCTGCTGCAAGGTGATGCGCGGGTCAAACATGACGCGCAGCAAACCGATGATGGCAAGATCCTTGTTCAGGTTGGCATGCACCTGCTTGATGGTGTTGACCAGGTCGGTGAGACCCTCCAAAGCGAAGTACTCGCACTGCATGGGCACGATCACGCCGTGCGCGCTGCACAGGCCATTGAGCGTCAACATCGACAAGCTGGGCGGGCAATCGATCAGGATGAAGTCATAGTCCGGACCCACCTCGGCCAGTGCCTGTTTCAGGCGTTTTTCGCGTCGCTCCACATCCACCAGCTCGACCTCGGCCCCGGCCAGCTCCCGGTTGGCGCCCAAAATGTCGTAGCCACAGCCGCCTTCGACCAGCTTGTCGCTTTTGACGCGGGCTTCGGCGACCGAGGCCGATTCGAGCAGCACGTCATAGATTGTCAGTTCGAGCTTGCGCTTGTCCACGCCCGATCCCATGGTGGCATTGCCTTGTGGATCGAGGTCCACCATCAGCACGCGTTGACCGACCTTGGCCAGACCGGCCGCCAGATTGACCGTGGTGGTGGTCTTGCCGACACCGCCTTTTTGGTTGGCGACACAGAATATTTTGACCATGGAATGCTTGCCTGAAACGAGGATGAAGACAGAATGAGAGGTCAGTGTTTCACGTGAAACCTATTGGCTGGACCGGTTCTCAGCGGGACACGGCCAGCTTGATGCCAAAACCAATCAAGAACAAGCCCGCCAGCTTTTCCAGCGATCGCGAAATGAGCGGGTTGGCGCGTAGGCGCTCGGCCAGGAAGTGGGTCAGCAACACCACCGTCAAGCCGTAGGCGAAGGTCAGCGCCGCGATGGTCAGTGCCATAGAGGCAAAGGTCGTCAGCCCCTGGTGGCGGGCCGGGTCTACAAACAAGGGAAAAAAGGCCATGTAGAACACAATTGCCTTGGGATTGAGCAGCGTGATCGCGAGCGCCTGACGCAGGTAGTGATGCGGCTTGATGTGCAGGATAGGCGCCGCGCCCGCTTTGGCCAACAGCATCTTGCCGCCCAGCCAGACCAGGTAGGCGGCACCCAACCACTGCACGGCATGAAAAGCGGTCGGGTAGGCACTCAGCAATGCCGCCACACCGGCGACGGCCAGCCACAGCAGAACCTGATCGCCCAGGATCACGCCCAAAGTCGCCGCCAAGCCGCCCGCGACGCCCCCTTTGCCAGTGGAGGTGATCAAGGCCAGATTTCCGGGTCCGGGAATCAGCAGAAAAACGATGATTGCGACGACAAAAGCGCCGTAGTCGACTATGCCAAACATGGGGATTTCTTTCTGGGGTGGTGAGTGAGTTTACGTTACGTTTTCCATCCCTCACTTGCGCGGTTCCTTGAGTAATTTTCCCCACGCATTTTTTCTCCTTCTGTGGGTTTCCCCACTCACTCCCCCAACCCCTCTCTCGCCCCGCCGGGCGAAAGAGGGGAGCCTCATTTGGTTTTTGGTCGCCGGCAACGGAATTATTGGGGACGGTTACGACTGTGGTTTGAGCGGCAAGAATTCAGGGCGCGAGTTCCGAGCGCCGGGGCGATTGGTGGATCGGCTGCATATCGTGTGGGCTAATTGAGTTGCGACGAGGACTGGCAGTACAGCGCCAAGCCTGTCATCGCGGCCTCAAATCAGACTTGAGCTGCAAAGCCGAAATCTATGGCCGCCGCAGCAGGTCCGGCATGGTGAGCACTGAGGTTTCTGCAGCTCGGCTCGACCCATCCCGTCTCCGGCGCTCGGAACTCGCACCCTGAATTCTTGCCGCACCCTACACAGTCGCGACCTCTCCCAGTAATTCCGTTGCCGGCGCGGGTGGTCAAATGAGGCACCCCTCTTTCGCCCGGCGGGGCGAGAGAGGGGCCGGGGGAGTGAGTGGGGGAAAACACACCCCGCCGGAAGCAATCCCCTCAAGCAGCAGATTTGCGCATCCACACGATGCAACGCTCGGCATCCACCCCCGGAACAACCAGTTGTTCCACGTGAAACACTTCCACCCCAGCGGCCAAAACGGCAATTTCATCGGCCGGATGCTTGCCCTTCATGGCCAGCCAGACGCCCTGCTCTGCCAGCGCCGCCGCCGACCATGTTGTGAAGTCAACCAACGAGGCGAACGCGCGCGCGCTGATGACGTTGTATTTTTCCGTCAGACTCTCTACCCGCGCGTGCAGTCCGCGCAGCTTGGGCAGCTTCAAAGTAGCCGCCACCTGACGGATGAAAGCCGCCTTCTTGGCCACCGTGTCCACACAGTCCACCGCCACGTCCGGGCAGCAAATCGCGATGACAATCCCGGGCAAGCCCGCGCCGGAACCCACATCCAGCAAGCGCATGGCGGGGGCTGGCGCATGCGCGACCTTGTCACCCGGCGCCGCCAAGGGGAAGCCAAGGCGGGCCAGCTGCGTGCGCAGTGGCGCAATCACCGCCAGACTGTCCAGCAGATGGTGCGTCAGCATCTCGGCAGGATCTCGGACCGCCGTCAGGTTATAGACCTTGGTCCACTTCTGGATCAACTCAAGGTAGTCCAACAGATGGGCAATCTGGCCATCGTCCAGCGCCAGCGCCAAGTCGGCCAACCCCTGGCGCAACTCTTTTTCCAGGGCCCGCATCAGGCCGTCACCTTGTCGATACCGTCCGACTCGGGGGCCGCCTTGCCTGCCATGGCGAAACCCTTGAAGTGGTTCTTTTTCAGATGAACCAGCAACAGGGAAATGGCGGCCGGCGTGATTCCCGACATGCGAGAGGCCTGCCCTAGGGTTTCCGGCCTGTGCTGGGTCAATTTTTGCCGGGCCTCGATGCTCAAGGCCGTCACCTGCGTATAGTCCAGCTCCGCCGGTAATTTGAGGTTTTCATAGTACGCCGCTCGGTTGATCTCATCTTTTTGTCGATCGATGTAGCCCGCGTATTTCGCCGATATCTCCACCTGCTCAATCACCACCGCCGTCAAGATCACATCCAGCGTCAGCGCGCCGTCTACCGCTAAAGCCCCCAGTCCCAGTTCCGGGTTAGCGTATTTACCCTCACTCAAGGACATCAGCCCGGCATAGCTCACATCCGGACGGCGCAACAAATCCGCCAGACTGTATTCATGCTCAATCGCCTTGCCCAAAACCCGCTCGGACTCGGCTGCCGCCAGATTCTTGGGGCTGACCCAGATCGAACGCAGGCGTTCTGTTTCACGTGAAACAGCATCGCGCTTGCGGCTGAACACAGCCCAGCGCGCGTCGTCCACCAGTCCCAGTTGGCGACCGATTTCCGTCAATCGCAGGTCGGCGTTGTCTTCGCGCAGCTGCAGCCGGAATTCGGCCCGGCTGGTGAACATGCGGTAGGGCTCCGTGACACCCTTGGTAATCAGGTCATCCACCAGCACGCCCAGGTAGGCTTCGTCGCGGCCCGGCACCCAAATGTCTTGCTGCCAGGCCGTTTTGGCGCCCGCCTGCAGCGCGGCGTTGATACCGGCAAACAGTCCTTGCGCGGCGGCCTCTTCGTAGCCGGTCGTGCCATTGATCTGCCCGGCAAAGAACAGGCCGCCGATGGCCTTGGTCTCGAAACTGCTCTTGAGCTGCTGCGGGTCGAAGTAGTCGTACTCAATGGCGTAGCCGGGGCGCAGGATGTGGGCATTCTCCAGCCCCGCCATCGAGCGCACCAGCGCGTACTGAATATCAAAGGGCAAACTGGTGGAGATGCCGTTCGGGTAGTACTCGTTCGTCGTCAGGCCTTCGGGCTCCAGAAAAATCTGGTGGCTGTCCTTGTCGGCAAAACGGTTGATCTTGTCTTCCACGCTGGGGCAATAGCGCGGGCCGACGCCCTCGATCTTGCCGGTGAACATGGGGCTGCGCGCAAAGCCGCTGCGAATGATGTCGTGGGTACGTTCGTTGGTATGCGTGATCCAGCACGACATTTGTTGTGGGTGTTGTTCCACCCGGCCCATGAAGCTGAACACCGGCGTGACCGGGCTCATGCCGCCCGGCATGCCGTCGCCGGGCTGCTCCACGCACTTGCTGAAATCAATCGAGCGGCCATCCAGGCGCGGCGGTGTGCCGGTTTTCAGGCGGCCCTGCGGCAACTTCAATTCCTTGAGTCGGGCGCTCAAGGAAACCGCTGGCGGATCGCCGGCCCGGCCGGCGGCGTAGTTGTTCAGGCCGACGTGGATCTTGCCGTCCAGAAAAGTGCCGGCCGTCAGCACCACGGTCTTGGAGCGGAACTTGATACCGACCTGCGTGACGGCGCCAACCACGCGCTCCCCTTCCACCATCAGGTCGTCCACCGCCTGCTGGAACAGCCACAGATTGGGCTGGTTCTCCAGCCGGCGCCGAATCGCCGCCTTGTACAGCACCCGATCCGCCTGGGCGCGGGTGGCGCGCACGGCCGGCCCCTTGCTGGAGTTGAGGATACGAAACTGGATACCGCCTTCATCGGTGGCCGCCGCCATGGCGCCGCCCATGGCATCCACCTCTTTCACCAGATGGCCCTTGCCGATGCCGCCGATGGACGGGTTGCAGCTCATCTGCCCCAGCGTCTCAATGTTGTGGCTGAGCAGCAAGGTCTTGCAGCCCATGCGGGCCGCCGCCAACGCCGCCTCGGTTCCGGCATGGCCGCCGCCAACAACGATGACGTCGAAATTCTGTGGGTAAAGCATGACCGTGATTTTAATGGCCCGACAGCTGGCGCCGAGGTCATGCGACTCAAGCCACTGCGGTTCGAGCACCCGGCTTTTTTATTAAAACACCCCTAAGCCCCGTCAGATATACATGATAAGCTATATTATTAATAGCAAACTCAGGCAACCTTTTGGCCTGCTTCTGCCATCAGCCGACCCCGCCCCTGGCCTCCAGCGCAGCTTGCGACAGGATGTCAATGCGGCCGTAGCCCGGCGCTATCACGCCGTCGCGCGCCAGCGTCTTCAACTCTTTGGACAAGGTCTGCCGGGTCACGCCCAGCATCATCGCCAACGCCTCCTGCGACACCGGCACCACCGATCGCGAATCACGCGCCCGGGTGGCATCCCCGCGTGCCAGTGCCAGCAACCGGCGCGCCACGCGGGCGCTGATGGAGCGCAACATCGCATCCTCCACCAGGCTGTACAGCAGGCGCACCCGGCCTGACAGCAAGACGCTCATCGCACGGGCAAACGTGTGGCTGCGCATCAGCCCCTCAAAAGCAAACCGCCCCACCACCAGCACCTCGCCCGGCTCCAGCGCCGTCACATCGTGCGGACGCGGCAGCCCGTCGAACAGGGAGATCTCACCAAACCAGTTGCCGGCCTCCAGCACCGCCAGAATGCCCTCTTTGCCGTCCTCGCGCAGGGTCGACACCTTGAAGGAGCCGCTCACGACGCCAAAAAACCCGCTGGACGCATCCCCCTGCCGGTACAGCATTTCACCCGCGCGCACCTGCAGGCGCTCACCGGCGACCAGCAGCGCCTCCCGATTGGGCTTGGGCAAACTGCCGAACCAGGGGTTGGCCAACATGGCGGGGGGGATATCGAGTTTGGAAGGCACGAATCATTTCCTCACAGTGATTACCCTTAATTGTCAATTTTTTGACAGTTGATCGTCAAGACCGGGAATACCCTTCGTCCTTTGACCTTTCAACCGGGTGCTGGACACCCTTTTTTGGAGCCCTTGATGAATGCACGCGCCAACTTCACCCGCATGACGGACAGCACACCACAGGACTGGAAACTCATTGGCGTCGAATTCATGCAATTCGGCAAGGGCCTGCCGGATCGCGTGTTGGCCCATTTGAAGCTGCTGGACGGCGACTACGGTGGCTTCCCGATTGACCGCTACCAGCACAGCCTGCAAACCGCCACCCGCGCCCTGCGCGACGGCCGCGACGAGGAATACGTGGTCTGTGCGCTGTTGCACGACATCGGCGACACCCTGGGCTCGTTCAACCACCCGGATATTGCCGCCGCCATTCTCAAGCCCTTTGTCAGCGAGGCCAACCTGTGGATGATCCAGAACCACGGCATCTTCCAGGGCTACAACTTCTTTCACCACGTCGGCATGGACCGCGACATGCGCGACATGTTCAAAGGCCACGAACACTACGCGCGCACCGAAGAGTTCATTGCGCTGTATGACAGCCCGGCCTTCGACCCTCAGGGCGAGACCCTGCCGATCAGCGAATTCGAGCCCATGGTGCGTCGCCTGATGGCGCAACCGCGCAACTCCATTTACAAAGCCGCCTTGAAGGCACCGGTGGCGACCGCGACGGCCTGACGCAGCCCCCACCGACGCCTGCACCCCTTCCCCGCCATTCCATTTCCAGATTCACACCAAGGAGCCCCCATGCACATCCCATCCCTCAAAGAAGTTGTCAGCGCCGAAGAATGGCAGCTGCGTTGCGACCTGGCCGCCTGCTACCGTCTGATAGCGGCTTACGGCTGGAGCGACCTGGTGTTCACCCACGTGTCGGCCCGCATTCCGGGCCCCGAACACCATTTTCTGATCAACCCCTATGGGATGATGTTTGACGAAATCACGGCGTCGAGCCTGGTCAAGATTGACCAGGACTGCAACAAGCTCAGCGACTCGTCCTATCCAGTCAACCCGGCTGGCTTCACCATCCACAGCTGCATCCACCAGGGGCGCGAAGACGCCGGCTGCGTGCTGCACACCCACACCCGCGCCGGGGTGGCGGTCAGCGCGCAGAAATGCGGCGTGCTGGCCATCAGCCAGCAATCCACCTTTGTGCTGGGCTCGCTGGCCTACCACGACTACGAAGGCGTTGCGCTGCGCGACGACGAAAAACCACGCCTGCAGGCCGACCTCGGCAAAGCCAATTATTTGATGCTGCGCAACCACGGCCTGCTGACCGTCGGCAAGACCATCCCCGACGCCTTCCTCGCGATGTACACGTTTGAGAACACCTGTCGCATCCAGATCGACGCCCAAGCCGGTGGCGAGCTGACCTTTGTCAACCCGCAAATCGTGGCCGGCATCGCCAGCGTCATGAAAGTCGCCACCGCTGGCATGGGCGCCGCACTGGCCTGGCCCGCGCTGTTGCGCAAGCTCGACCGCATGGACCCCAGCTACAGATCATGAACGTCACGCCCCTGCACAGCGCCACCTCGGTCAACCCGGCCAACCCGGTCAACCCGGTGCGCGACGAGCTGGAGGCCACGCTCAAGCTGCAGCGTGCCGCCTACTTTGCCCACCCGGTCCCCAGCCTGGCCGAACGCAAAGCCGACCTGCTCAAGTTGCAGGCCTTCATCCGGGACCACCGCGAAGCCCTGGTGCAGGCGGTGAATGCCGACTACGGCAACCGCTCGCGCCACGAAACCTTGTTCACTGAAATCTTCACCGTGATCGACGGCGTCGACCACGTCCTCAAGCACCTCAAGAAATGGATGAAGCCACAGCGCCGCGGTGTCGATCTGCGCAACTTTTTCGGCGCCAGCAACCGCGTCATCCCCCAGCCGCTGGGCGTGGTGGGGGCCATCGTGCCCTGGAACTTCCCGATCAACCTGAGCTTCACGGGCCTGATCTACACGTTTGCCGCAGGCAACCGCGCGATGGTCAAAATGTCAGAGAACTCGCGCCATCTGGCGCAGTTCCTGATCGAAAAAATACCGGCCTATTTCCCCCGGGACAAGCTCGCCTTCTTCGATGAAACCGGTGGCGTCGGCATCGAGTTTTCCCAGCTGAAGTTCGATCACCTGCTGTTCACCGGCTCCGGCCAGACCGGGCGCGCCGTGATGGCCGCCGCCGCGCAGAACCTGTGTCCGGTGACGCTCGAGATGGGCGGCAAATCCCCGGCCATCATCTGCGCCGACTACCCGCTGCGCAAGGCGGCCGAGCGACTGCTGTTTGTCAAACTGCTCAATGCCGGGCAAATTTGCACCACGGTCGACCACGTCTATCTACCCAAAGGCAAGAGCGCCGAATTTGTGGCGGCAGCCAAGCAGATTGTGTCCACGCGTTACCCACGGTTGGAGTCCACTGACTTCACGTCCATCATCGACGAGCGCGCTTTCAACCGGCTCACTCATGCGCTAGAGGACGCCGAAGCCGGTGGCGCCACGCTGGTGCAGCTGATTCCCGGCAAAAAATGGGACGCTGCAAGCCGAAAAATCGCACCCCACATCGTCCTCAATGCGCCCGCTGGCAGCGTGCTGTTGAAACGGGAAATTTTCGGCCCGATTCTGCCGGTGATTGAATACAACTCGCTGGAAGAGCCGATTCAGGCCATTAACAACGGCCCGCGCCCGCTCGCACTCTACCCCTTCAGCAACGACAAGCCGACCCTCCAGATGCTGCTGGACCGTGTCATGTCGGGTGGCGTCAGCGTCAACGACGGTCTGTTCCACGTCGGCCAGCATGACCTGCCCTTTGGCGGCGTCGGCGAGAGCGGCATGGGCCACTACCACGGCTACGAGGGCTTCGTGACCTTCTCCAAAATGCGCCCGGTGTTCTATCAGGCGTCGTTCAGCGCGGTCAAATTCCTGTGGCCACCGTACGGCAAATTTGCCACCAAATACCTGAACTTCCTCACCAAGTGACCGGCGTCAGGCGGCGGCCGCCTGACCCGACCCTGTTCCAACCCTGCTTGCTCTTGTTTTAATAGCTGCATAGGCAATAAAGACGGGGGCTACTTGCCAAAAAACTTCTTCAAACCGGCGCCCACCTGGTCGCCAAGGGAGACACCGGCTCCGGTGCCCACGCCGGGCATCAAGACCGTGCCAATGGCCGCGCCGATCAGCGCGCCGCGCGTCACGGTCACCTCGGGCGCCTCCAGCGTTCCACCCACCACCAAAGGCACGCCCACGGCCGTCCCCAGGGCCGACGCCGCCAGGTCCACGCGGACCCGTCCGCTCAAGGCGTGGCTGGCGGCCACGGCCACATTCCCGCTGGCGCTCAACACCCCGGAACTCGCCACCAGATTGCTGAACTGAAGCGCGCGGCCGTGAGAGTGCAGCTGCCCGGCCAGCGTGTCCAGGTGCGTCTCGCCACCCCGGCTCAGGCCCACGGTCTTGACCGCCTGCGCCAGATCAATGCCATGCAACACGGCATGTTGCACGGTGAATTTGCTCTGCGTCTGCAACCCATCCGCCAAGGCGCCCAGGCTGGCACTGTGCGCCGAGAACGAGGTGTCTGCCTCCAGGCGTCCGCTCAGTACCGGTCGCGCTGTGCCGCTCAACGCGGCCACCTCCACCGCCCGGGTTTGCAGCTGCCCCTTGAGAGAAAACTCAGCACCCGCCTGCGCCGCGGGCTGCAGCGTCGCCGTACCCTTCACGCTGCCGCCGCCCAACTCCATGGCCAGCGTCCAGTCATGGCCTTGGCGCTGCAGCCGTGCCTTCGCGCCCTGCAA